>NZ_JBQCIT010000008.1:0-216239 GCF_051953455.1 Parafilimonas sp.
TCTGTAAGGTTAAATTAGCTGGTTAAATTTTTATAATGAATGTTCTTTTAAAACAGCGTCGCTCCACATTTCTTCAAGCTTGTAAAACTTTCTTGTATCAGGCTGCATAATATGCACTACAATGTTTACGTAATCAATCAATACCCATTTCAAGGCATTAAAACCCTCGTGCCTGTACGGAACTTCGCCTAATTCTTTTTTAATAGTTTCTTCAACAAAATCAGCAATTGCCCTTACCTGCGTGGTACTTGTAGCTTCACAAATAAAAAAATAATCGCTTACTGCTTCCGGTATTTTTCGCAAATCAAGGGAAACAATATTTTCTCCTTTTTTTTCCTGAATAGCTTTAAGAATAAGTTTGAAAATCCTGGAATTTGAATTAAGCCGGGTAACCTGGCTTTTTTTGCGGGAAGCTAAAACGGTAAGAGGTTCCAAATAAGCAACTATTTTAAGTGAAAAAATTTTATAGGCATATAACGTTTCTCCGAAAATAAACTATTTATCAATAATGTAGTTTCGCCAAAATTAGTAATTCTTTGTCAGCAGCCTCAATAAATAATGTAATCGGCAAACGCTTTATAGAATTATTAAGTGTTGACAGCACCAACAACTATGCCATGCAACAGGTGCAAAACGGCAATGCCGGCCATGGGGATGCCTGGTTTGCTTTTGAACAAACAGCCGGGCGGGGACAGTTTAACCGCCAATGGCTTTCGGCTAAAGGGGAAAATATTATTCTGTCTGTAGTATTGGATACAAGAACGTTGGAGTTAAGCAAACAGTTCCTCCTGAATATGGCTTGTGCACTTTCCGTGTTTGATTTATTTAACAAATACACAACTGAAAAAATAAAAATTAAATGGCCCAATGACGTGTATTGTCGTGACAGAAAGGCAGCAGGCATATTGGTTGAAAATATGATACGCGGCCGGAACTGGCAATTTGCAATTGCAGGGTTTGGTATTAACATTAATCAAACTGAATTTCTCCCAGCGGCAAAAAGGCCGGTTTCGCTAAAACAGATTACGGGCGAAAGCCACAACGCGGTTGAACTTGCAAAAACATTTTGCGGTCTGCTGAACGAAAGAATAAAATACCTGTATGCGGGCCGGGGCCAGGAAATTTTAAGCGATTATAACAGGCATTTGTACAGGCTGAATGAAACGGAAAATTTCAGGTATAGCAGCGTTTCCTTTCCGGCTGTTATAAAGGGCGTAAATGAATCCGGTAATATTATACTTGACAGCGGTATTGAAAAGCCTTATCGTTCCGGTGAAATAGAATGGATTATTTAAGCTCAGACTGTTCAGATATCAACGCATAACTTTAACCGCTAACGGTATAATATGTTTAGAACCATTTTTTGGCTGCTTTTTTTGCTTTGCAATGTCACTGCATATAACCAAGATATTTCGTGTATAAGAATTAACCAGTTAGGGTATGCAACCGCGGGAATTAAAACCGCCGTTTTAGGCGCTGATAAACAAATAAGCTCAAATGTTTTCTCTGTAAAAGATGAAAAAAATAAGGTAGTTTTTTCCGGGCCGGTTGGGAAAGATTTTGGTAAATACGGCCCTTTCAGCCACACATACCGGCTCGATTTTTCCCCGTTTACAGGCAAAGGGAAATTCAGTATTTATATTGATGATATTACTTCGCCGATTTTTTCAATTACTGATGCCGTTTATGATGGCGCTGCTGATTTTTGCCTGCGCTATATGCGGCAGCAACGCAGCGGTTTCAATCCTTTTCTAAAAGACTCCTGCCATACACATGACGGTTATACGCTGTACGCACCGGTGCCCGACAGCACGCACATTGATGTTGTGGGCGGATGGCATGATGCCAGCGATTATCTCCAGTATTCAACCACTTCAGCTAATGCAACCTATCATTTGCTGGCGGCTTACCGCGATTTTCCGGGTGTCTTCACAGATGAAAAATCGGCAAACGGCCTTGACGGACAAAATAATATCCCTGATGTTTTGGATGAAGCCAAATGGGGGCTTGACTGGCTGCTTAAAATGCATCCAAAAGATGATTGGTTATTTAACCAGCTTGGCGATGACCGTGATCATCGCGGCATGCGCATACCAAAAGAAGATACCAATTATTATGGCCGTGGTTTGGAAAGGCCGGTTTATTTCTGCAACGGTCAGCCACAACAGCGCGGTAAGTTTATGAATAACACAACCGGTGTGGCTTCAACCGCCGGAAAATTTGCGAGTGCCTTTGCGTTGGGCAGTGAATTGTTTTTAAATCTTGATAAGAACTATTCGGGCAGATTGAGGCATAATGCGCAAACTGCATTTCAGCTCGGAATTGATAAACCCGGTGTTGCACAAACCGTGTCTGTGCTTTCCCCATACATTTATGCAGAAGATAACTGGACAGATGATATGGAACTGGCAAGCGCCACTCTTGCAAAAGAAAAAGGGGAAACTTCGTTGCTTGATGAGGCATATCAATATGCATTGGAAGAACGCATAACGCCCTGGCTGGGCGCTGATACGGCGAAACATTACCAATGGTATCCATTTATAAATCTTGGGCATTATGAATTGGCCAAACAATTAACCGGTACAAAAAGAGATTCCATCATTCAATTTTATAAAGAAGGTATTGAACGCGTTTGGAAAAAAGCAAAGCAAAATGCGTTTTACCGCGGCGTGCCTTTTATCTGGTGCAGCAATAATTTAACGGTAAGCTTTGCCATTCAATGTTACTGGTATAGGCAATTAACGGGTGATAAAACGTACCAGGCATTGGAGCAGGCCTGTTTCGACTGGATATTTGGTTGTAATCCCTGGGGCACCAGCATGGTATATGGTTTGCCTTCATGGGGCGATACGCCAACCGATCCACATTCGGCTTTTACGCACCTGAAAAATTATCCTATTGATGGCGGGTTGGTTGATGGGCCGGTTTATACATCCATCTATAAAGACCTGATCGGCATTCAATTGCACGAGGAAGATGAATATGCAGCCTATCAAAGCGACCTTGCCGTATATCATGATGATTATGGCGACTACAGCACGAATGAACCAACGATGGATGGCACAGCATCTTTAATTTATTTGCTTGCAGCCAAACAAAAAGAAGCGAACCATGCAAACGACTTTACCTATTCGCATGGTGGTATAATCCGGGGTGATTCAACCAAAAAAGAAATTGCATTGGTATTTAGCGCCGATGAATTTGGTGACGGCCTGCCTTCAATCATTAAAACATTGCAAACTGAAAATGTAAAAGGCGCTTTCTTTTTTACGGGAAGATTTTATCGCAACAAAAAATTTCAGCCTTATGTACAGCAGTTAAATAAAGACGGGCATTATCCCGGCCCGCATTCTGACAATCATCTTTTATACAACGACTGGAATAAACGTGACAGTCTATTAGTAACGCACAGCCAGTTTAATGCAGACATGCAAAACAACCTTAATGCCATGCGCCTGCAACATATAAATATTAATCATCCGCAATATTTTATTCCGCCGTATGAATGGTGGAATGATTCAATTACAACATGGAGTAAAAAGCTGGACCTGAAACTGTTTTGCTTTACGCCCGGCATAAGAACGAATGCAGATTATACTTATCCTGAAATGGCTTCCTACAAGAGCAGTGATTGGATAATGCAGTCATTAAAAGAACAACAAGAAAAAAATACAAACGCTTTTAACGGTGCTATCATATTAATTCATGCAGGAACAGACGCAAGAAGAAAAGATAAGTTGTATGACAGGCTCGGCGAATTAATTAAATGGTTAAAACAGGAAGGTTATTCGTTTAAAAGAATTGATGAGCTTTTAAAATAGTTCAACGCTCCATGTACGTTCCCATGTTTCACCGGCAGCCAGTGTATTAATGCCTTCTTTTGTTGTGAGCTGATGGTTATGACTGATATTATCTGCAATGCCGCACCAGGGCTCAAGGCATACAAACGGCGCGTCCTTTGCCGCCCATATTCCAAAATACGGGAAGCCTTTAAAATTGAAGTTTAAACCATGTTCATCTTTAGCTGAAAATAATTTTATCTGATCGCTGTCAATGTGCTTCAACACAATGGCGTCTCCATAAAACAGTGAAGGTTTTAGTTGCAGCGTTTTATTATCCAGTACGATTTTTTCAGTATTATCACCGGTTAAGCCCTGGTGCAATAAATAACGGTTTAATACGTCATCATTATTAAACCATAAAGAATAATCCGTGTATTGCAAATAATCATTCAGCGGAACTTTAAAAGCAGGGTGGCCGCCGGCAGAAAAATAGATGTTATCATTACCTGTATTAATTACCTGGTAAGTACAGAACAGCGATGTATCATCAATTGAATAAATTACATTAAACGCAAAGCGAAATGGATAGAGCGCTAAAGTTGATTCATCGCTCTTTAAACTAAATATAGCCTGTGTTTGGGAAGGTACTGTTACTTCAAACACTTTATCTCTCGCAAAACCATGTCTTGATAATTTATATTCTTTATTATCAAAAATATATTTACCATCTTTTAATTCACCAATAATTGGGAAAAGCACCGGCGAGTGCTTGCCCCAGAATGCAGCATCGGCCTGCCATAAATATTCAACATTATTTAATTGAAGGCTTTGCAGTTCTGCACCTTTTTCACTTACTGCAACAGAAAGTTTATTGTTTTGTAGCTGTATCATCATTCAAAAATAAAATCATTCAACTTATAATTGCAAATGGTAGTTGATTACCTGGAATTAAGAATTGGGATTTGGAAATAAACGGTGAGCAAGTGAACTGTGGGTGGGTAAAGCAAAAATTGCCTGAATGAAAGTGATGAATTTGAAATTGAATAATGCTACATTATGAATTTGCCCGAAGAATTAAATTTTAATGCGGTTTCTGTTGAATCCATAAAGAGCGAGGTCTTTAGTTCTTCAAATATTCACGCAGATGTTTTAAGGCTTGATAAACTGCATCCTGTTGTCAGCGGCAATAAATGGTTTAAGCTGAAATATTACCTGCAACAAGCAATAGCTGATAATGCAAAAGCTGTTGCAACGTTTGGCGGCGCATTTTCAAACCATATTATTGCTGCTGCCTATGCCTGTAATAAACTCAATGTAAAATGTACAGGTTTTATAAGAGGCGAAGAACCCACGAACTATTCGCAAACCTTGCTTGATGCTGCGGCGCTGAATATGCAACTTAAATTCTTAAGTCGTGAAGCTTATAAAAATAAACAGGCGGTTATAAATGAAAGCCCGCAAATGTTTTTTATACCGGAAGGTGGGTTTGGAATAAAAGGTGCAAAAGGAGCGGGGGAAATTTTGCAGCCTGTGCCCAATCTTGCTGCATACGATTATATAGTTTGCGCCGTTGGCACCGGAACAATGTTAGCCGGGATAACAAATGCATCATTACCACACCAGCAGTGTATTGGCATAAGTGTAATGAAAAATAATCTCAGCCTGAATGAAACCGTAAATTCTTTACTTACTGATGAGGCCCGGCAAAAACAGGTAAATGTTTTTCATGATTATCATTTTGGCGGTTATGCGAAACATACTTCCGAACTGATTGCATTTATGAACCAGGTTAAAATCAATCATCAATTACCGCTTGATTTTGTTTATACCGCTAAAGCATTTTATGCAGTGTGCGATCTTTCCGCCAAAAAATATTTTCCGGAAAACGTCAGGATACTTTTCATACATAGTGGCGGATTGCAGGGAAACAGATCGCTAATTTCATAGTATAAAAATTAACGCCATGCTCGTAAGAGATTTTTTACTTACTCACATGGCGTTGTATAATTGTTTAGACTATTGTTTAATCTTAAAGTCTAAAAAGTCTGCTGGTTAAGCATTTTTAACTGCAGAAAGGTATTCCTGCAAAGTAATTCTGCCTGCATAAAGCTGATTGTATAAAAAATTCGCATCAACTTTTGCACTGCGGATCTGCCTTACTATCTCTTTGTCGAAAAATAAGCTTTTTAAATTTTTCATGGTATATCAGTTTGTATATATTAATATGTATTTATTACACATTAATACCATTATTTATTAAAAAGTAACCTTCCGGGTTTGTTAAAGAACAGGTTTCTTTTTATAACTTCATGATTATTAAATAAAAAAGCCCCGGAACGGGGCTTTTTTATTACTGTTGGTTAACCAGTATTTTTCGTGTTTCTGAGAAATTATCGCCTGTAATCTTTACATAATATATTCCTGATGCCAGTTTGGGAAGATTTATTTCCAAT
Organism: Parafilimonas sp.; assembly: GCF_051953455.1. Classification (NCBI taxonomy): domain Bacteria; kingdom Pseudomonadati; phylum Bacteroidota; class Chitinophagia; order Chitinophagales; family Chitinophagaceae; genus Parafilimonas; species Parafilimonas sp. The sequence continues at coordinate 6,236 of NZ_JBQCIT010000008.1, forward strand.
ATCTGCCCGGTCATATTTAAACTTCTCAGCACCTGGCCATTTTCACTGAGCAGGCTAACTTTTAATGATTGTTTATTGCCTGCAATTGAAAGCGTTATTTTTTTATTGGCAGGGTTAGGAGATAAGCTTATGGAAGAAGCAAGCACTTTGGCTGCAACAGCATCTGCCTGTGGTTGAACTGCTTTCGCAAAAAGTGAAGGCGGCAGGCTGTAATCTGCAACGCCATCTTTCAGGCTGCCGGTAGAACCCTGGGATGCATTATAACCTAAGCCTCTGCTGGCAAAAGCCTTCCATATCGTGGCGCTGTGTGCAGCTCCATACAACAGTGTATCGGCTTTTAAAATAGCATTTCTGCCATCTACAAAGCCAGGGCTGCATGGTTGCAGTTTCATGCCTTCAATTACCAACTGCAATGCAACCTGGTTACCCAGTTTACTGCCTGCATTGTAAATATTGGTGCCAATGCCTTTGTCCTTAATAATTGCCCAGGTCATATTCCAGAGCATATTGCACCATACTTCGCCCACTACATGGGAGTCGTAGGTTAAAATACCGTTTGGAATGCGTGAACTGAGTTTTAAGCTGTCGTAAGTCCACGGGTTAACATTCAAATCTGTGCTGTAAGGATAATAACGGATGCCGGGCCCGTCTGGTGTTTGGCCAAAAGCATAAGTGCCTATAGGCCTTGATTTGGATGAGTCGGCCACCGTTGCAGTTTTCCAGTTAGTGGTTACCATTAAAGCCATATAATCGCTCCAGCCTTCACCCATCTGTTCTTTGTTGCTTAAGCAACCTGCGTTATTAGGCCCGCCTGTCAGCCTGTTGGAAATGCCATGCGTATATTCATGAGCAACTACCCCGTTATCAAGGTCGCCATCAATTTGCACGCCTGCGCTTAGTTTTGCACTCACTACGGTACCGGCTTCAATATTCTGCCTCATTTCCTCACCGGTTTCATAGCTCACCATTACGGCTGGTATGGTAATAGTATTATCCGTGCCACCCATAGTAATCGGGTATTCGCCCGGGATGTTATCAACCATAATAACCGCTATTGCGCCTGCATTTTGAGCATTCTTCACTTTATCTGTGAAGCCGCAATTCCCCCTGTAAATAAGGGCAATCTTACCATTAAGCTGTGCTGGGTTGGCTGCTGCGCCGCAACCCAGGTGGGTGGTGTTGCCTGCATCGTCGGCATATAAAATAATCCTGCCCTGAACAGGGCCAACATCAGATAATTTGTTAGCAGTGCTGAAAGCGCTTTCCTTATTTGCCTTTTTACCTTTAATGGCATCTGGTTTTGTTACGTTTACAACAGCATTGGCACTCCACAGGAACATTTGCATGCGCGGGCTGCTGCCATCCTTTGGTGTGGCAAAATTGGCATTATCTGTTCCGGAACCATCCTGCGCATCTGCCAGTACAAAATCGTTTGCTTTACCGCCTCTGCCAAGATTATTCTTTTGAAAATTGCCCGACACTTCATCAAAGCCATAGCGGTAAGAAATATCATGCATGATATTGTTCCAGTAAAAAAGATTAGTGATGGCAAACTGCTGGTTAGCAGCAACGGAAGGAGCGCTACTAAAATTAGGCGTATAATTAAAAGTAAGATCGGGAACCGCTGTTGAAGAATGTGCGCCAATGCCAAAACCATTATTGCCATTGGCATCCTCCTGCGCCAGCACATTATTGCCTCTTGAACTATCGTAAGAAGTGGCGCCATCATCATTCCATTTTAAAGTGGTGGCATCATTGCCGGAACCGGCAAGCGACCATGGGTTTGATTTAACAGCAGGCGTGCCGCCGGGATGTAAAGGGCTTTCTGCCGGAAATGGTATAACCTTATATTTGGCAGAACTGATTGCCTCAGCGCTTTCCGGCCCGTCTTCCATTGCTGCATCAACATTATCCCATTCAATCTGATCTGCATCAACAGCATCCAGCCTGGGGCCGTTCCATTTACATTTTACAGTAAGGTTTAATTTGCTTATAACCTGTCCTTTTAAAGCATCCACATTCACAAGCCAGTAATCTGAACTTCCTTTAGGCTGAATTTCAACCTGCCATGTTAATACTGCATTCCTGTTGTCTTCGTCAGGAAGCCAGCACAATTTTGATACTACGTTCACGGAAGAAACATTCATGTTACCAAAATCAAATTCCCTATCTGTAATTTGTTTGGCAACGGCGAATGCAGCGGCTAAACGAAGGTGAGATGCAACTGCGCTTACGGCATTGGCAGGCGTTACTGAAGGTTTGCCTGTTTTTGAATTAGTTATATCTGCAATATTATCTATCGGGCTGCCTGCCTTGGAAAATAACCTGCCGTTTTTAAATGAATAGGTTTGAATTGAATTAAACACATCCACCTCCTTGTAGGTTTGCTGGGCATATACAAGCGTTGCGCCTGAAGTTTTATCAATGTATGCCGCCGATATGCGTACATTCTGCAGGTTTGTTTTGGTTAGCCCTATTAATGAAGCATTTTTTTTAACGAGGCTTAATGCCGATACATCTGTAAGTTCCTGAGCAAACAGCCCGTTTACAGATAAGCACAATACTGCCAAAAGCAGCATTGCTGTTTTCAATTGTAGAATTCCAGATTTCATGAGAAAAAATTTAAAAGATTGAATAAATTTTCAGTGTATGCGGTACAATTAGCTTTGAATATGCAATATAAAGTATTAGCAGCGTGAAAAAATTAATTGCGCTTCAAATTTTTTCTCTGATGCACAGGTTTACAGTGCTATTTATACCTGCTTTTACCGGTTGAATTTTACCAACGTTTTTCTTTAAAGAATCCACTATTTTCGGTACAAATACAAGCCGTAAATGGAAGATATAGTTGCATTGCTAACGCTTATTTTACTGGAAATTGTTCTGGGCATTGATAATATCATTTTCATTTCGATAGTTACCGGCAGGCTGCCCTTGCAGCAGCAAAAAAAAGCAAGAAGGTTAGGCCTGCTGCTGGCTATGTTAATGCGGCTTGTGTTGCTAACGCTTATCTCTTTTATTTTAAAATTGCAGGGAAATTTATTTACTATTTTTGGTATTGACATTTCCGGAAAAGATATCATTCTTATTCTTGGCGGTTTATTTCTTCTGTATAAAAGCGCTACCGAAATTCATCATAGGGCTGATGGCGGCCCGGAGGAGGTGAACACAAAAAAAGCAACAAATTTCAGCGGCGCCCTTGGCCAGATTATTATGCTTGATATTGTATTTTCCATTGACAGCATTGTAACGGCAATAGGCATGGTAAACCATTTATGGACAATGTATGCCGCCGTTATTATAAGTGTAACCGTTATGTTGTTTGCAGCAGAGCCTATAGCCCGGTTTATCCATAAATATCCGTCCTTTAAAATACTTGCATTAAGCTTTTTGCTGCTTATTGGCGTATCATTAATTGGGGAAGGATTGGATTTTCATATTCCCAAAGGCTATATTTATTTTTCAGTGGCATTTGCATTGCTGGTGAATATTTTCCAACTGCGTTTGGAAAAACGAAAGCCCTGATATTATGCTGCATAAACTAAAAAATTATACCGCTTGCAGCAATGCTGGTTTTGTGGCCTGTACATGCATGATCATTTCACCAAATAATGTATTGGCCCAGGCAAACCATTTGCGCGTAAATTTTGATGGATCATCTTTATGAAAACTTTCGTGCATAAAACCGGTACCTGCATTGGAGGCGATAAGCATTTTTATGCAATGTGTTATTTCAGCATCATCGTTACTGGTTAATGCCCGCATGGTAATGCCCAGCGGCCATATCATATCCATTCCGGCATGTGGCCCGCCAATACCTTCTGCTGCTTTGCCTTTAAAAAAGAAGGGGTTTTCAGCAGATAATACCAGCTTTCTGGTTTGTTTATACACGGTATCACCGGCGTCAATGGCATGCAGGTAAGGAAGTGATAAAAGGTCGGGGTTATTGGCATCGTCCATTAAATTAAAACTGCCAAAACCGTTTACTTCATACGCATATACTTTACCAAATTGTGTATGCTCCACAACGGCATATTGTTTTAAGGCATTGGCTACTTCTGTTCCAAGCGCATGGCAGCTTTGTGCAAGCGAAGCATCTTTAAGCACGGTATTTAAAATTTCAGCTGCTTGTTTTAACGATGTTACGGCGAAGAAATTACTGGGTATTAAAAAAGGAAAAATAGTGGCGTCATCGCTTGGCCGGAACATAGAGCAGATAAGCCCCACGGGTTTTACAGGATAACCATATCCGCCCAACGGCACACCGTCTGTAGCCCATGCCGTTTTACGCTGAAAACTGTATGGGCCGTTGCCATGCTTGCGTTGCTGTTCTGTAAATGTTTGAACGGTTAAACGAATGGATTCTTTCCAGTCATTTGTAAATGGCTTTGTATCGCCGGTTGTTTTCCAGTATTCATAAGCTAAACGAATGGGAAAGCAAAGCGAATCTATTTCCCACTTGCGTTCATGAATGCCGGGCTTCATATTGGTAAGGTCATCTTTCCATTCGCTTACCTGGTTCTGATCTTTATAAAATGCATTGGCATAAGGGTCTTTCAATATATTTTTTACCTGCCGGTTAATAACGCCCGTAATCAGTTGCTGCAATTTTTTATCTTTTGCGGCCAATGGAATATAGGGATGCACCTGCGCAGAACTATCCCGCAGCCACATGGCATCAATATCGCCGGTTATAACATACGTATCAGGCACGCCACTGTTTTCTTCATAAAAAACAGTTGTATCCAGTGTGTTGGGAAAACAATTTTCAAACAGCCAGCCCAGCTCTTTGTTTGGCAGGCTTGCTTTCATTTGTTTGATGGTGGCTTCAACAGCATCACTGGTAAAATTCCGTTCTGCAAGCGGCGGGCGTTTGCTTTCAAAATCCAATGCTTTATTAGCGAAAATATTTTTTGATGAAAGCAATGTGGCTGCACCCATCATGCCCGATGCTTTAATAAAATCCCTTCTTGTTTTCATGTTGATTAAATGAGGCGTAAATGTAAAGCAAAAGCTTTTGTGCTTTTAAGTACGCAACAATTAATTTATACCTCAACGGATATCAGCTATTGCCCTCATTATTTTTATCCAACGCAGCACCGCGCCTGAAATATTCATCTGCAGAAAAAGGCCCGCTTCCTTTATAGGCAACTATAAATAATAAAACGAGCGTAATAAGTGAAAGTATAAATTCAGTGGGGTTTTCACCAATGTGCTTTATGTTTACAATAAACACAGCAACAAGCAGAATAGGTATTTGTATAATGGCGCTTATTCTTGTAACAAAGCCAACCAGTATAAAAAGGCCACAGGCAATATTAAGTATTGAAATTATAGTGGAAAGCGCTGATGAGTTTTCTGCAAATACGGTTATATCAGCTTTTATGATTGATTGAAGATTGGCTGTTACAAAAATAAAAATGAAAGCCCTTAAGAGAATAATGATCCCGGTTAAAATCCTCAGGAATGAATAGGAGGTTGGTTTATTTGGGATTAGCTTGTCGGCAATATTGATTGTTTTCATAAAAAATTGTATTAGATAATTAAATAAGAATAGTAACTACCTTGCTATTTCCCTATGCTTAACAGAAAAACAATCCCGCGCTTTAAAGAGCTCCAAGCAATAAATTTACTCATTTCTCAAATAATATATTCAAAACCCAATAACTTTTATTGTTGCATTAAGAGCATGCTGGAAGCGTGCTTTTCCTGTAGTATCATAAATAAAAAAAAGTTAATAAGATTAGGAAAAAAGTTAAAAATATGTGTACCTTGTAAGTTCATCCGTAGCCATCCTGACCTGCTGTCAGCGCTAACAACCGTTCACAAAAACACACATATATGAGAAAACATCTACCAATCCTCCCGTTAATCAGTCTAAAGATTAATGGCAAAACAATTATTTCAAAGTGCATTTTCCTTTTAATTATTGTATTAATTTCTTTCAGGACAAGTGCACAGGATCTTAAGCCCCAGGCAATACAACAAATTAAGCTGCTGGCGCAGGAAAAAGCATTGCGAACGCCGGCCCAAAAGAAAGTTGATTCACGTTTGCTGTTTGCCTATAAAATGCAAAGCAACCCTGCACTCGCAAAACAACTGCCCGATCTTAGTATAAGTGTAAAGACTAACAGCCAGGGAAAAGTAAAAGTAGATATAGAAGCGCATGTTTCGCAGCAGTTATTAAGCGATTTAAAAGCGCTTGGCGCCGATATTATTTTTTCTTCGGAAAGGTTCAATAATATTGTTGCCAACGTGCCTTTGAATAAGGTTGAACAAGTTGCGGGTTATAAAGCGGTGCTGCATGTGAACCAATGGCTGGCGCCCACGCACAATGATCCGTACATTAATGACAATTCAGGCAGCATCCGCAAAAAGGAGATAACAGGAAATGATAATACAGGCCATAAAAAGCATGCTGGCTTTGCCGCCCGTGCAGCCACTGTTCGCAATGAATTAAACAATATTTTCAATGCTGAAGCGAATAACAATTTTGCAGGGTCTGTAACATCAGAAGCTGATGCCACGCACAAAGCAGCTTTGGCAAGAACTGTTTTTGGAGTTACAGGCGCCGGTGTAAAAATTGGTGTACTATCTGATGGCGTAGATGGTTATACGGCATCACAGGCTACCGGCGATTTACCGGCCGTACTTAACATTCTTCCCGGTCAGGCTGGCTCCGGCAGGGAGGGAAGGGCTATGCTGGAATTGATACATGACATTGCTCCCGATGCTGATTTATATTTTGCCACAGCCTTCACCAGCCAGGCAGGTTTCGCTCAAAATATACTTGACCTTCGCACAGCAGGCTGCGATATTATTGTGGATGATGTAACCTATTACGCAGAAGGCGTTTTCCAGGATGATAATGTGGCACAATCTGTAAATACTGTTACATCTTCAGGTGCGCTTTACTTTTCTTCAGCAGGCAATTCAGGCAATGTAAATGATGGTACTGCTGGTGTATGGGAAGGCGATTTTACAGACGGCGGAAGCCTCCCGTTATTCCCGGGCACCGTAAACGATTTTGGCGGTGGCGTTTTATATAATACAGTTACAGGAACCACAGGTTTGGTAACTTTAAAATGGTCTGACCCATTGGGCCAGTCTTCAAATGATTACGACATCTATGCTACCAACTCTGCCGGTACATCTATCGTTGACTTCTCCACCAATATCCAGGATGGGAATGATAACGCTTATGAATACCTGAACTACGCCTTTCCGGCCGGCTACAGGTTTTATATTATTAAAAATGAAGGGGCAGCAATAAGAGCGCTGCATTTAAATACAAACAGGGGAAGGCTTCAAAATGCTACGCCTGGAGTAATGTATGGCCATAATGCTGCCGGCAGTGCTTATACCGTTGCAGCTACGCCTGCGGGCATTCCTTTTTATAGTAATTTTCCCCAGGGGCCATATCCCGATCCGTTCAATGCCACCAATGTGGTGGAAGGTTTTAGTTCAGACGGGCCGAGAAGGATATTTTACAATCCCGACGGGTCTGAAATTACTGCAGGCAATGTATTATTTGGTACCGGTGGCGGCACATTGCTCCAAAAACCAGATATTACGGCGGCAGATGGTTGCGCTACCACCACACCTGGTTTCGAAACTTTTTATGGCACTTCTGCCGCTGCGCCTAATGCCGCAGCCATAGCAGCACTTGTGAAATCTGCATTCCCGGCTTTAACGCCTGCGCAAATACGCACGGCACTGATAAGCAGCGCTATTGATATTGAAACACCCGGCGCTGACAGGGACGCCGGTGCGGGTATAGTTATGGCTTATGAAGCCCTCGAAGCCGCAGGCGCCTCTGCGGTTTATATACAGCCCGCCTCACCTGTTACAATCACTGCTGAAAATGGCGTTCCGCCTAATAATGCCCCTGATCCCGGTGAAACAGTTACTGTAAATCTGCCATTGACAAATGCAGGAAACGCAGCCACCTCCAATCTTGTAGCCACATTACAGGCATCCGGCGGCGTAACCGACCCAAGCGGACCCCAGGCTTACGGCGTTATAAATGCAGGGGATACGGTTGAGCAGTCATTTACATTCAAGGCAGAAGGCAATTGCGGCGATAACATAACGCTTACGCTTGCCCTGCAGGATGGCAGTGATGATCTTGGTACAGTAACCTATACCTTAAAACTGGGCACTACGGGCACGCCTAATTCGCCGGTTACATTTGCTAATACAAATGCTGTTACAATACCACTTACCGGTTCGGTAACACCATATCCTTCAGATATTTCTGTTACAGGATTATCAGGAAAAGTTACCAAAATAACAGTGGGCTTAAAACAGTTTAATCATACATGGCCCGGAGATGTGGATATATTACTGGTTAGCCCAACGGGCAGGAAGATGGTAATTATGTCTGATGTAATGGAAGCCTCAAATACTACGGCCAATATTGACCTGGTATTAGATGATGAGGCTGCTAACCTGATGCCTGCAGGAAGTGGCCTTGTTTCAGGCACTTACAAACCTACCAATTATGGTGCAGGCGATGCATTTGCCGCACCGGCCCCTGCTGGTCCTTATGAAAATGCGGCAACCGCAGGCGCTGCAACTTTAAACAGTGTGTTTGGCGGTGATGATCCGAATGGAACATGGAGCCTGTATGTTGTGGATGATTATTCCGGCCTTGACCAGGGTAATTTGAATGGCGGATGGGAATTAACCATTACTACAGCAAGTGATGTTTGCGCTGAAGTGCCACCGCCAGGGCTTTCAATTTCCATAGCTGATAAATCAGTAAAAGAAGGGAACATTGGTTATAAACTAGTGAATTTTAATGTTGCGCTCAGCGATAAACCTTCAAAAAAAGTAACAGTAAAATTTGCTATTAAGCCGGGTACTGCCAAAATAAACAGCGACTATATTGCAACGTCAGGCACGTTAATATTCCCGAAGAACGGCGCTAAAATACAAAAAATACCAGTGCTTATTAAAGGTGATAAGGTTAACGAGGCAGATGAAACATTTAAAGTTATCCTGAGCGACCCGGTTAATGCTACTATAAGTGATGGTGAAGCAACAGGAACAATTATTAATGATGATGGCGCAGCCATTGCAGCAGCGGGCAATGAAGATGCCGCATCGGCTGCATTTATAACAGATAATGGAATTAAGCTGTCGCCTAATCCGGCAATCAACTCCACAAACATTTCACTTAACGGGTATACCGGCAATGTTGTTATACTCGTTAGCGATCTGAAAGGCAAAGTATTGCAGCAAAGAAAGTTACAATTGCAATCGGCTAAATCAGGGCTGCAGTCTATTGATGTTTCTGGCTACGCTGCCGGTACTTACCTGGTAACGGTTATGGACGAAAAAGGCAATAAGCACACACAAAAGCTGATTATAGCCAGGTAATAAATTCCCAAATATTTTTTTAAAAGAGGTTGCTGCAGAAAGCAACCTCTTTTATTTTTACAACAATATTATTAGCATGAGAACCATTTACCCCTTTTTTTTAGTATTCGTATTGGCGGCTTGTAATTCAGCAGGTACAAACCCAGAGAACCAGGAAGATTCAGTTGTACTTACTTCTGATAATATTCCTTTGGAAAGAAACAATATAAACCCCCAGCCTATAAAGACATATACGGAAACCATAAAAAGTTTTGAAACAACAGATGAATTTAAAGTCGGTTTATATGAAACCCGGCAAACCTTCAGGTATCTTATAAAAATTTCTTACAAACAAATGGAAGTGGAAGACACTTTGCGTGTGCCCAATTTTGGTACTCCGCCTGCTGTTGATATTGTAAAAGGCGATTCTATTCACCCTTCATGCATTGTTGGTTTTTTAGATAAGGAAAAGAAGTTCAGGGAATCGAAGCTGATTGCATTTGCCAACAATAAACTGAAGGTAAAAGTGCTGAAACATTATGCAGTTTATCAAAGCGAATAAACTCAGAAAGGGCTGTCAATACAATATGCATCCCAACGGACAATATCATTACTTTTTTTTGATGCAAAGCGATACGCATCAACAGCATTCGTGCGGGTGTTGTATATCATAAAGGAACTATCAATATCTTTTAGCTGCATAGCGTTAAACCCCATTACTGCGCCCGGGTTCAGCAATAAGGTTTTGCCTTCCTGCCTTGCAAAAATGGAATGATCGTGACCATAACAAACTATATCATAAGCCTGTAACTGCAATAGCTTCTGTGCTTTTTCAGGATAATGGTTTACAGCAATGGTTTTATTATCCAGCTCATCGCGGTAATATTCGCCATGAATTTTGATATTGGGATATTTGGGCAGCTTGCCTGTCATTGCGGCTACATCACAATCATTATTGCCAAGCACAATATGAACCGGTTTTTTGAAAGCCGATAGCAGGTCTATAATAAATGGCGAGCATAAATCTCCGCCGCAAATTAAAACACCGGCTTCAGTGGCGTGGCCGGATTGCAAAATGGTTTGCAAGGCCCAAACGTTATCATGAATATCGGAAAGGAGTAATATTTTCATTCTTACAAGTTTGATTTTTCAATGATCTCAGGATATACATCTCCCCGTGTTAGAAAAAATACCATACCCGGTTTCATTTGTTGTGTTTCAATAAGGTTTCTCAAAGATAAATACGAGGAATTTGCGCCGGGTGAATTAAAGAACCTGAAATTTTTATGCGGTTGGTGATTATGCTGCAACTTTGAAACGGAAACCGGGGCTGAATAATTTGCTTCAGTTGCAGTGTGCGACGCAATGAAGTAGAATGGGGTTCCGTAGTTGGTAACCAAAAAAGCCATCAAAAAACGCAGTTTTTGCAAAAACTTTGGTAATGATGGCGTTTTATTGATTGCAGTTTATTACCTTTGCCGTCCCAAAAAAATTATTTATGGCAAGAGTTTGCGAAGTAACCGGTAAAAAGCCAATGGGCGGCCATTATGTTTCTCACTCAAACATAAAAACAAAGCGCCGTTTTTTACCTAATCTTCAAACAAAGCGTTTTTATTTTGCTGAAGAAGACCGGTGGGTTACTTTAAAAGTATCAACAGACGCTATTCGTACAATTAACAAAAAAGGGTTGGCTGCGGTTATTAAAGAATTGAGGGCCAACGGTAATCATATTTAAAGCTTTTTACAAATGGCAAAGAAAGGAAACAGGGTTCAGGTAATTTTGGAATGCACAGAGCATAAAAACAGCGGTTTGCCGGGTACAAGCCGTTATATTTCCACCAAAAACAAAAAAAATACACCTGAACGTTTGGAATTGAAGAAATATAACCCAATCCTGAAAAAAGTTACTGTTCATAAAGAAATTAAATAGTTTGTTGGCCGGTTGAAAGGTTAACTGGTATTGCCATTAACTTATTAACTTAACCAGCAATTCAACTTATTAACTTATATAAAGATGGCAAAAGCAGCAAAAACGGCGATTAAAACGAAAGACCAGAAAGCCGCAGCAGAAGCTAAGAACTGGAGTAAAGTAATCCGCACTGTGCGCAGCCCTAAAACAGGCGCTTATACTTTTAAGGAAGCGATTGTGCACAAAGACAAGATCAAGGATTTTCTCGCCGGTAAATAAGTTTTTGCATTTAAAATATTAAGAAGCTGTTCCGCCTAAAACGGGATGGCTTTTTTTGTTACCTGAATTTCACATCCATACTTATAAGAGTGCTTTAATTTTGCAGTTTCTAAAGCCTTTGCCGTGAAGGAGAAAAAAACAAGGAATTTTAAACTTTGGCTTAAGCGTATTGGCTGGGCCGGGTTTTTGTTTTTCCTGATTAAAGGTTTAATATGGCTGGCTGTTTTTTGGTTTGCAGGCAGCAAAGTTTTTGATTAAAGTAAGCCACAGATGTACAAAACCTGCTTTATTGATGCTATTTTATACTCCGGCCCTTTGCCAGGTAATTTTTCCCGAATTTGAGTTTAATATTATCGATGGCTTTATAAAGATTTGATTTGCGGGAAACATCATCGAATAAATTTCCCTGCATGGTAATATTGGCAAAATCGCTAAGGCGAACGCCGAGCAGCCGCACAGGCATGCCTTTTTTGTATAATTGATGAAATAGATCTTTTGCCACGGGAATAAATTCATCGTCACGAAAAGTGTAATCTATTGCGGTTTGTTTGGAAGTGGTTTCAAAATTTGGATAGCGTATTTTAACCGCAATGCAGCCGGCAAGTTTTTCATCCTGCCGCAGTTCAAAAGCCACTTTTTCGGTCATGCGGATAAGTTCGCTTAAAAGAAATTCAACATCATTTGTATTGGTTTCAAAAGTATTTTCTGTAGAGATAGATTTGGCTTCCCGCCATTCTGAAACACTGCCGTGATGCAGGCCCTGCGCTTTATCCCAAAGGTCGAGCCCCCACTTACCAAGCCGGTTTTCCAGTTCATTTTTTGGTAACCTGAGAATATCACCAATCAGTTCTATACCCATTTCGTTTAAAACCGATAAAGTGTGTGCGCCCATACCCGGTATTTTTTTTACCGGCAGCGGCGCCAGGAAATCCTTTTCCCTGCCATGCTGGATAAAAAGATAGCCATTTGGTTTGGCCTCGTCCGTAGCAATTTTGGCAACAAGTTTATTACTGGCAAGCCCGAAAGAAATGGGCAGTTTGGTTTCATCCATTATCAGTTGGCGCAATTCGATTGTCCACTGAAAGGGATCGAAAAATTTATCCATACCGGTAAGGTCAAGATAAAATTCATCAATGCTTGCCTTTTGAAACTTAGGCGCTTTGGAAGCAATGATATCCGTAACCCATTTTGAAAATTTGCCATATTGGCCGTGAGAGCCGCGTACCAGGATAGCATGGGGGCAAAGCTCCACCGCTTTTTTCATAGGCATGGCAGAATGCACCCCAAACTTGCGCGCTTCGTAACTGCAGGTGGTAACTACGCCGCGTTCACGGCTGCCGCCAACAATTACAGCTTTGCCCGCTAATTCCGGGTTATTTAAAACCTCAACACTGTAAAAAAATGAATCGAGATCGAAATGTGCTATGTAGATTTTTGGCTGCACCCCAGTAAAGATAAATATTGCAACGGTGCAAAAAATTTCAATTAAAAGCTAAATGTCTTGCGCAGTATTTTGCTGGTAAACCTGGCTTTTTGTTTTTTAGGTTCGGCGTATTTTCCATCTTTTAAATAATAGCTTAAAACAGATTTGTCAGAAGGTTCAACAATAAAATATTCCTGCACGCCAAACTGCTCATAAACGGCTTTCTTTTTTATAAGATCTGTATTCTTATTAGATGGAGAAAGTATTTCAACAATAATATCTGGTGCCCATAAACACCATCGTTTTTAATAAAATGCTTGTTAGCATTGCTTATGAAGAAAACATCCGGCTGAACCGCATTTTTGTCACCAAGATAAACATCAACGGGAGCATAAATTGCTTCGCCTAAATTGTTTTGGAGAACGTATGCGTCAATACTCCTAAATATTTCTCTTGCAATTGAGAAATGTGCAAATGCTGGCGAAGGGCTCATATAGAATTGATTATTGATAACCTGTATAGGCGTGCCTTCCGGCAAAAGCCGGTACACATCTACAAGCGTTTCAGGTTTGTTCATCAATGCTGACATGATTCAAATTTAAACAATTTATGCCTTTTCCAAATTAAACAAACTGTCAACAAATTCATGCTTGTCAAACAGCAGCAAATCATCCATTTTCTCGCCTACACCAATATATTTTACCGGAATTTTAAACTGATTGGCAATTGCCAGCACAACGCCGCCTTTTGCCGTACCATCTAATTTGGTAATGGCAAGAGAAGTAACATCGGTGGCTGCGGTAAAGTGTTTGGCTTGTTCCAGTGCATTCTGACCGGTTGATCCATCGAGCACCAGCAGCACCTCATGCGGTGCATCCGGGATAACTTTTTGTGTAACACGCTTGATCTTGGAAAGCTCTTCCATTAAATGTGCTTTATTATGCAGGCGGCCTGCCGTATCAATAATTACAATATCCGACTTCCTCGAAACTGCGCTTTGAACGGCATCAAAAGCCACAGAAGCCGGATCGCTGCCCATTGCCTGTTTTACGATGGGAACGCCAACCCTTTCACTCCAGATCGTAAGCTGGTCAACCGCAGCGGCTCGGAAAGTATCGGCGGCCCCAAGCAACACATTTTTACCTGCTTTTTTATAGTTATGTGCAAGCTTACCGATGGTTGTAGTTTTGCCAACGCCATTTACGCCAACAACCAATAATACATAGGGTTTTTTGTCTTCCGGAAGATCAAATTCTTTGTAGGAATCTTCCGGCGCGTCGGTAAGAATATTTTCAATTTCGCTTTGCAACAATTTATTCAATTCACTTGTGCTAACATATTTATCGCGGGCCACACGGTCTTCTATCCGCTTAATGATTTCAATAGTGGTATCGATACCAACATCAGCGCTTACCAATGCATCTTCAAGATTATCAAGCACCTCTTCATCAACCGAGCTTTTGCCGGCAATGGCCTTGGTTATTTTCTCAAAAAAACCGGTTTTGGTTTTCTGCAAACCTTCATCTAAACTTTCTTTTTCTTTTTTGCCGAATAATTTATTGAAGAAACCCATGTTGTTATATCTGATTTATGATTTGATTTTTAATGCAGTTTTACTGCTGCCATGAAAAATTTGTACAAGTGTTGCGAGGCAAGGAACGATGCCATGAAAAACAACTGCCGGTAACCAAATAAAAAACAAAAGGTGTGTAACACCTTTTATTTATGTGATAATATTTTGTGGCCGAGCTTATCACGCTTGGTGAGCAGGTATTTTTCATTGAATTCATTAGGCTTGATTTCTATCGGTACAATTTCAACAATTTCCAGGCCATACCCGCTTAGCCCTGCACGCTTTTTTGGGTTATTACTCATCAACTTGAGCTTGGTTATACCTAAATGCCGCAAAATCTGTGCACCCACTCCGTAGTCGCGTTCATCCATGCCAAAACCAAGATGCAGGTTAGCTTCCACCGTATCCATTCCTTCTTCCTGCAACTTATAAGCACGCAGTTTGTTCATTAATCCAATGCCGCGGCCTTCCTGGTTCATGTAGAGAATAACGCCTGTGCCTTCGGCTTCTACCATTTGCATGGCTTTGTGCAGTTGCTCGCCGCAATCGCAGCGGAAACTGCCGAGGATATCGCCGGTAAAGCAGCTTGAATGCACCCGCGTTAAAACAGGTTCATCTTTATTCCATTCGCCTTTTATTAAAGCCAGATGTTCGCCGCCGGTAGTTTTTTCTTTAAATGCTACCAGTTTGAACATCCCGTATTTTGTAGGCATATCCACACGTACCACTTCTTCAATAGTGGAGTCCGATTTCAGCCTGTATTCAATTAAATCTTTGATGGAAACTATTTTGAGATCGAACTTATCAGCAATTTTTCTCAGCTCGGGCAAACGCGCCATGGTGCCGTCTTCGTTCATAATTTCAACCAATACACCAGCAGGTTCAAAACCGGCTAACCTTGCCAGGTCTACGGTGGCTTCCGTGTGCCCGGTTCTCCTTAAAACGCCGCCTTTTTTTGCACGTAAAGGGAAAATGTGGCCCGGCCTTCCGAGGTCTTCGGGTTTTGTATGGGGATCAATTAATGCCTGTATTGTTTTGGCCCGGTCGTGAGCGCTGATGCCGGTGGTGCAACCATGCCCGATTAAATCAACACTTACCGTAAATGGTGTTTCGTGCAGCGCTGTGTTTTTACTCACCATCAGGTCGAGCTGTAACTCGTTGGCGCGCTCTTCTGACATTGGTACGCAGATAAGGCCGCGGCCTTCCTTGCTCATAAAGTTGATGATCTCCGGTGTTACATTGCGGGCTGCTGTTATAAAATCGCCCTCATTCTCACGGTCTTCATCATCTACCACAATTACCAGTTTGCCTTTTTTTATATCTTCCACCGCACTTTCTATCGTATTCAGCATATATAGAATTTGTGCAAAGGTACAATAGAGTTACAGGATTATATACAGGGGCTTTTGTTAATGGTTTTTTGCAACCGTAGCAAAAAACCTGCATCGAAAATGCAGGTTTTTGAATTGTAACGCGCTGAGACATTATTTCACAGTAAACGTTGCCCCATCTTTCGACATGCCGGAAACAGATAATTTCACACCTGTATTTGCAGCAATTATTTTATCAACCACTTCTTTCAGCTTAATGTTTTGTGTTACCATAACATTGGCCACATTGTCGCTAAAATCATCGCTGTTAACATTTGATACGCCTTGAATTTTTTCAAGGGCAGATGTTACTTTTCCCAATTGGGTATAATCAATATTTTTAAATGTAAGCGTGTATTGGGAGGCTCCATCAGGCACATCATTTTCAGGCAGGTCAATTTTATCTTTTTCACCTGCTATGTACTGCGTGGCTTGAATTATACAATCTTCTGTTGCGTCCTGAACGGCAGGGTTTTGAAATGCAGTGCTCATGGCATTAATGCTGCCTAAACCATAAGGCATGGTTACGCCCACCTGAACACCACCGCCAGTCTTCTTCTCCACATTGAATGATTCTGATGCGATTACTTCCCTTGTTTCCGGATCAACGAGGCGGATGATAATACCCACCTTAGCTTTGTAGCTTTTTGTTTTTACAAGCGTTACGCCTACGCTTCCGGCGCTTTGTTCAAACTCTGTTACTTCACCCTGCACGATTACGTTGGCCCCCATCATATTGCCTTTTTGAACCGTGCTTTTCTTATTTACATTACCTGAATTGCCCTGGTAGTCCAGTTCTGCCTGCACATCGCCCATATTGGCCAGCCGCTCAAGCACACGGAAACACTGTACCTTTTGTAAGGCATTTGTAAGCATGGTGGCAAGGTTTTCGCCAAATTGATCGCGTGGCGCATTGGGCGCTGTGAGCTTAAAATTAGCAACGGTTACCCTTGGCTTTTTTTCTTTGGGTAGATCAGTACATATCGGTTTAATATCTTCAATCGTTACTTTGTCTTTATTCTTGTCTGCTTTTGGCGACTGTGCAAAACTTCCTGTATTCATACATAGAAATGCAGCAGCAAATAATAAAGTGGTTTTGAAGTGATCGTATTTCATAAAATTGTTTTTATTGTTTTCACAGAAGGTACATTTTAAGGGTAAGAGAAGGGATGGGGAATCAGGCAAATTCAGTAAAATCGATACTGTTTTTAAATGCTTTAATTTGTTTGCGCAGCGTTATTTCATAATAAATAAGTCCCCCGATTGCGATGGCTAAAATCCAGCCGCCTATTATATTCCAGAGAATAATTATTGCAAGCAAACCGCCACCAAATAATAGCAAGGGGCTTGGCCTGAAAAGCCTGGCCATTGATTTATCATCATAAAAAGTACTATTGGTAGAATGGTTATGCACAATTATGTAAGGGCCTTTATCCTTGCCTTTTTTAATACCCCATATCACAGTCAGTTTATTGTCTCTCCTGCAGGCTATATTAAAATCCTGCAACTGAAAGGACATTTCATTTCCCTTTGCATCAACCAGAAAGAATTGGTCGTGCACAACGGTGCGGGAACGAATGGAAACGGGCGCTGTACCACCTGTGCCCTGGTAACTGTAACCGCCGCCTCCGCCGCCGCTTACAATTGTTTCCATGTTTTTGCCGGTTTCGGCAACAATGCCAGTGAAATTGTACAATTGAATTTCTTTTCCTGATGCCTGATAAGTTTTCATTGTTTCGGTTTTAAAATGCAGGTGCATTAATAATCTTCTTTTCCAAACATTTCTTGTCTTAAGAAAATTTATATGAACATTGCTGTTGCATTCATTAACACCCGCGTTGTTTATATTTGTTTCTTATTATTGCATAAACCTAACCTGCTTATAATCCGGACACAAGCAACATTGATTAATTGAAGGCTTTGATTTATTTTTTGCAGGGGATTTTGAAAAAACTGTTTATGAAATCCTGACTTTTACAGTTGCATTTTCATACTAAATATTCTGCCACATGAGAAAGTTATTAATAACCCCTTTTTTGCTGATAACTGCAGTGATGTTTGCGCAGAAAAATGAATCAGACAGCTTATTAAACGCATTAAACAAACATCCGCAAGAAGATACCGTAAGATTAAAGTTGCTGAATAATCTTGCTTTTGCTTTTTCTGATGTTAATCCTGCTAAAGGATTAGAAACAGCAGAACAGGCTATTGTGCTGGCGAAGAAATTAAATGCAATGCAATTGCTGGCAACTGCTTATCTATGCAAAGGAGAAAATTATATTTCAGCAGGCGACAACAAAACCGCTGTCGCATCTTTTAAAGAAGCATTGGCTATTAGTGAACAACGGAATTTTAATCAAACTTTACTGAATGCTTACCAGCGCCTGGGCACAGCTTACTTTAATATGTCGGAATATGGTGAGGCCATGAAAATGCAGGAAAAACTTTTAATGCAGGCTAAAAGAATAAATGACAGTGCGGCTATTGCGAAAGCTTTTGTGGGTATGGGTTTGAATTATCAGTTTATGTCAAATTTACCCGAAGCATTAAAGTACCAGCAAATGGCATTAACCATTTTTACCAAAACAAATAATACGCAGGGCATTGCAGATGTATTTACCAATATGGGTATAATTTACTTAAACCTTGAAAACTTTGATAAAGCGCTGGAGTACCACAAAAAATCATTGCAGCTGAATGAGCAAACGGGCAATAAAAAGGCAATGGTAAATACGCTTGGTAATATAGCAACAGCGTATGACAATCTGGAAGATTCTGCAAATGCCATAGCTAATTATACGAAGGCGCTTGAGATAAGCAAACAGATAAACTACGAGTTTGGTATTGCCAGTAATATGGGCAATATTGGCATTTTTCATTACTATCATTCCAATTATAAACTGGCAATGGATATTATTAGAGAGTCGGTCCCTATGTATAAGAAACTAAACGATAAATCTAATCTGTCTTTAATGTACAATATTATGGCGGTTTGCATACTTGAGGCGCCTGATAAAGACCTGCTGCATGCAGGAATTAATCCTGGTCATCGTTTTGACAGCGCTATAAAATTTAATGAAACTGCCCTTAATATGGCAAAAAGCATCAATGCATTAAGAAGGCAATGGTTTGCGCTGGAAACAATGAAAGAAATTTATATAAAACAAAATAATTACAAAAAGGCATTGGATTTTTATGAACAGGCTGTGGTACTGAACGATAGCATATTGAACAATAGTAATACTAAGAAAATAACCCGCCTTGAAATGCAGTATGAATTCAGTAAAACTCAGGATTCGATAAAAGCTGTTAACGAGAAAAATCAGGCGCTGGCCAAAGCAGAAATTCAGAAGCAGCATGTAGTGAAAAATGCTATAATGGCGGGTTCTGTTTTTTTAATACTTGCAGGCATCGGCACATTCATTTTTTATAAACACAACCGGGATATAAAAGTTCAAAAGAATGAGGCGGAACTACAAGCCATGGTTACCGACACTGAGATGAAAGCCCTTCGTGCACAAATGAACCCTCACTTTATTTTTAATTCACTCAACTCTATTGCTGATTATATTGATAAGAACCAAACGCAGGCTGCTTCTGATTTTGCATCAAAGTTTGCACGGCTCATGCGCATGGTTTTGGAAAATTCCGAACAAAAAGAAATTCCGCTGGATGAAGATCTTAAAGCCCTTGAATTATACATGCAGCTTGAACGTTTCAGGCTTAACAATAAATTCGATTATAAAATTATTGTTGATGATACAATTGATAAAGAAAACACACTTATACCGCCATTAATACTGCAGCCATTTGTTGAAAACAGTATATGGCATGGCATTGCCCATAAGGAAGGCGAAGGGAAAATTCTTGTTCATGTGCAGCAACAAAACAATATGCTTAATTGCATTGTTGAAGATAATGGTATTGGTATGCAGCCAAATGAAAATACGAAGAAGCGAAAGTCTTTAGGCATGCGCATTACGAGGGAACGTATAGAAGTTATTAATAAACAGAAAAACACCAATGCAAGCGTAACTGTAGCTGGCAAAGGAAGCGGGGTAAGGGCTGAAATACGGTTGCCGCTGGAATTGAGTTTCTGATTATTTCTTACAACATATATTCAATGTAATACTGTTTTTATTGATTAATGGTTACAGGTTGTTTTTGTTTTGGCGTATCATCTACTTCAAAGCCCCATTCTGTAAGTTTTTTATAATTGGCTTTGTACATACCCAGCAGCAGGTCGCGGCTGCATTTTAATGTGAGGTTTACAGGCGCGAGCAGTGTATCCCGTTTACGGTATAAGTTATCTAGTTCCTTTTCAGCTTGCTTTATCTGCTGTTGCAGGGCCTGTGCCTCAGTCATGCGGTGGCTGTTATCTTTCCAGTTATAATCATTTAACAGGTTTAACGGCGATTTTTCCGCATCTGCTATATGCTTTAAATATACGGCATTCGCCAGTTGAAGGAGGTGTTCTGCATTGCGTGGAATCTTAACCCTTACATTATGTTTTGCCATTAATATTAATTATGATTGGTGATCGGTATCGTATTTAAAGAAATGGAATTATAATGCCCGAATCTATTCACACATCATTAAAAGCGATGTAAACAATGCCATTTTGAATACATGCAGCAGAAACTCCGATTGGTATATACAGCCGGGGAAAGTGAAACAGGCGATGCAGGCAACGGCATTGTTTTCATTTGTTTTAAATACAGCATAAACCTAAATTGTATAATGGATTGTATCAAGCTTAATTGATTAAGTGCAAAGCATGATTTATTTTCTGCTGAAAAATTTTGAGAAAACGTGAACCCGGCAAGCCTGGCATTAACGGCAAATCTTTTTGCGATTAAGTTATAAATTCACACTATGATTAAAGCAATCATTATAGATGATGAACAACATTGCATAGACCGGCTTACGAAGATGCTTTCCGGAAATTCGAGCAATATGGTTGAATTGCTTGCCAGCGTTCAATCTGTTGATGAAGGGTTAACTGCTATCAAAACATATAAACCCCAGCTTGTTTTTTTAGATATTGAAATAGGTAATAAAACGGGCTTTGATCTTTTAAAACAATTGCCGGAAATAAATTTTGAAGTCATCTTTACCACTGCCTATGATAAATACGCAGTGCAGGCGTTTAAGTTCAGCGCCCTGGATTACTTGCTGAAACCCATTGATACGGATGAATTGCAGGCAGCGCTGAAAAAGCTTAATGATAAAGTCTCGCAGAAAGATATTGCCGGTAAATTTGATGCACTTTTTCATAATCTCAAAAACATACAAAGCGCTTCCAAAAAAATTTGTGTGCCCGTGTTAAGCGGGCTCGTATTTATTCAAACAGATGATATTATCCGTTGCGAAAGCAACGTAAATTATACAACCCTCTTTTTAAAAGATAAACAAAAGCTGCTTGTGGCAAAAACACTAAAGGAGTTTGAAGAAATGCTTACTGAGTATAATTTTTACCGCGTTCATAATTCGCACCTTCTTAATCTTGCTTATATAAAAATGTATAATAAAGGAAAAGGCGGAACTGTAACAATGAATGACGGTTCAGAAATTGAAGTTTCAACAAGAAGGAAAGATGATTTTCTGAAGCGGTTAACTGCCTTATGATATACCGGTTTCCTAAAAATATTATTAACTGTTAATCATCAAAACACAAACTATTATCTTCGCGCAAACACATAGATTATGAATCTTCACGAATACCAGGCAAAGGAATTAATAAAAAAATATGGCGTGCCGGTGCAGGAAGGCTATGCAAGCAGCACGGTGCATGAAGCCGAAGAAGCATACCGCAACATTAAAAGCCAGACACAAAATAATTTTGCTGTTGTAAAGGCCCAGATACATGCGGGTGGCCGCGGCAAGGGAAAAATTAAAGGAACTGAACAACGTGGAGTGGCTGTTGGTAAAAGTCTTGAAGAAGTTGCAACTATCGCCGGTAATATTTTGGGCGGCACTTTGGTTACTATTCAAACAGGTGAAGCCGGTAAAAAGGTAAACAAGGTTTTAATTGCGCAGGATGTTTATTATCCCGGCCCCAATCCCACAAAAGAATTTTATTTATCCATATTGCTGGATCGTGCAAAAGGCCAGAACGTAATTATGTACAGCACGGAAGGCGGGATGGACATTGAAGAAGTAGCGCATAAAACCCCTGATAAAATTTTTAAGGAATGGGTGCATCCTTCAGGTGGTTTATTGCCATTCCAGGCAAG
Source organism: Parafilimonas sp. (assembly GCF_051953455.1). Lineage (NCBI taxonomy): Bacteria > Pseudomonadati > Bacteroidota > Chitinophagia > Chitinophagales > Chitinophagaceae > Parafilimonas > Parafilimonas sp. The sequence continues at coordinate 28,389 of NZ_JBQCIT010000008.1, forward strand.
AAAGATTGCGTTTAATTTTGGATTGAAAGGAGAGTCGTTCAAAAACTGCGTAAAATTTGTAACCAACTTATACAATGCTTATGTTGGGCTTGATTGCTCTATGCTGGAAATAAATCCTTTGTTTAAAACAAGCGATGATAAAATTATTGCGGTTGACTGTAAAATGAACCTTGATGATAACGCTTTGATGCGTCATCCGGATATTGAAGCACTGCGCGACCTTGCGGAAGAAGACCCGACAGAAGTGGAAGCCGGTAAATACAACCTCAACTTTGTGAAACTTGATGGCAATGTTGGTTGTATGGTTAATGGCGCAGGTTTGGCAATGGCCACTATGGATATGATCAAGCTAAGCGGCGGTAATCCTGCAAACTTCCTTGATGTGGGCGGTACAGCCAATGCACAAACTGTTGAAGCCGGTTTTCGTATTATTATGAAAGACCCGAATGTAAAAGCTATTCTTATCAATATATTCGGCGGTATTGTGCGTTGCGACCGTGTGGCAGCCGGTGTAATTGATGCCTATAAAAACTTAGGCAACATTAATATACCAATCATTGTGCGCCTGCAGGGAACCAATGCAGAAGAAGCAAAAAAATTAATTGATGAAAGCGGGCTTAAAGTTCAGTCGGCTATATTGCTGAGCGAAGCGGCCGATCTGGTTAAGAAAGCGGTGGCATAATAAGCCCGTTACTTAAATTATATAAGCGCTTATACAATTTTGTATAAGCGCTTTTTATTGCATTATTTTTACTTCATATAAAGGGCTTATCAAATAAACAAGCCCCGTATCTTTTTCCACGCAACGAAATCTTTTGCGCAGCTGCTCGCCTTTTTTAAATATGCGGCCATCATTTGTTGAAAAGAAAGCACCTTTCGGCAGTTCTTCCAGCAACACAATTCCTTTTTTTCGCTCATCATATTTACGCAAAACCCGCATTAAGCCTTCTTCTGCACAACTGCTGGCGGCAGGGTTTTTTATGGATTCATTCAGCGCAAATTCAATATCAGCAGGAAAGATTTTGTTGTTTACAAAATCTTTCAGCAGTGTGCTGTATAAATGTTTCCACTCTTTGCCATGTGCCTGTATGCGGTTACCGTGAATTTCAAAAGCGAGCAAATGCGCAAGTTCATGCAGCAGCGTAATTAAAAAAGCATACTTATTAAGATTGCCATTTACGCTTATACGATGATTTTTGCCATTCACCGCATTGCGGTAATCACCCAGTACAGACTGTCTTTGTCTTGTTATGGTTAAGTGTACTTTATAATGCTGGAGAAAATAGGCCACCTGCTCAAAACTGTTATCAGGTAAATAAGATGCAAGGGCCTGTAACGGATGTTCAGTTTTTGACATTTCTTAGCCTGTTAACCTTCATTGCACCACTTACTTCAAGCACTGTATAAACGATGTAAAGCAGCATGCCGCCGGCAACTGCATACAAACTCCTGTTTTCGCCTGCGGCAATCAGGTAAATAAAAACGCTTATTGCAATAGCCATCAGTTTAATAAATGAAACCATCATAACGCTGCGCACAAATGCATGCGCATTGTCTGAGGCCAGAGATTTTGCATATATATAGCAGGCTGTTAAAGTAATAATAAACAGGATGAAGTTAGCAGCCAGCAATACGGAGTGATTGATATTCTTCTCATCAAGCCATGTTGAAAATGACAGGCACAATGCATTAATGATTATAAAGAAAATTATAACAGGCCCGAAGAGTTTATTTTTAATAAGTTTATTCATCTTTTTTCCTCGTTGAAGTATCTTTTATAACTTTTATAATTGTTCCGATAATAAAAATAAGCGGCATCAGCCAGATAAATATTGGAAAGGAGAATTGCAACTTGCCATCAATCCATTTACCAATAAAAACAAAAATCAGCAACCCGGCAATTATTTGCGCACCAATACCTGCATATTGTATCAGCAGGTTTTTGTTTGAAGTATCTTTCTTTTTACCAGGCTCATTCATCGACAACATTATTTTGGTACTTTCAGAGAAGCGGTATCCCTTAAAACATCATCGGCGCCTAACACCTGTTTTATTCCGTTAAGATATACATCTTTATATTTCAGCGCCTGCTCCAGTGAATCTGTACGTATTTTTAATGTTTGCAGTTCACGCCGGGTATCGCTGTTGGCAGATGCGCCCGGCATATAATACCGTAATGGTGTAAACACCAGCAATGCAACAGCAAGCCCTATCATTAATAAAAATGTTGTGCTTAATACGATATAAGCGCTCAGGCGGGAAAGGCGGAACTTTATTACTTCTTCAAAAGTATCATCGTTCATAATTACCATACGGTAATGGTTGCGAAGCCGCTTTAATGTTGTATTTGAATTTGCTTCAGGCATAGTACAATGTGCAAAAATAATCACTTGCCGTTGTAAGTTTTTCGAAATAAATATGGAAGATATAAGAATACTGCCAGAGAATAGTTCGGATAAATGAAACAGGCGCTGCCGGATGAAATATGTAACATTAATCGGTAAGGCTGTCTATCGATAATGTTCTGCGCACCCGCACGGGTCTTTTATCTTTTGCAAATAAAACGCCTGTTACAATTACAGTGTCGCCCACTGCAATGCCCTTTGTTATTTCTACATTGTTTTGCAAACGCACGCCGGTTGTAACATCTGTAAACTGTGCGTTGCCGTTTTTAACAAGTAAAAGTTGCTTGTTTATATCGCTGGGAATAATACAATTTGTTGGCACCAGTATGCTTTGCTTGGAACCGCCCTGCGCAAGATATACTTTGGCAAAAGCACCCGGGTTTGCTTTTGTCTTGTCCTGCAGTATAGTCCTTATTTTGAGATTACGTGTTACCGTATTAGCCTGCGGTTCTACAGCTATAATAGTAGCATTATGTTTCAATGTATCGTTGGCTGCATCCAGCGTAACCTGGACTGTGGAGCCGGTGGAAACGTATTTGCCATATTCTTCCGGCACTGTAAAATCCATCTTCAGGTTATTTACCTGCTGCATGGTGGCAATAACATCTGAATTGCTTACATAAGCGCCAAGGCTCACCTGCCGCAATCCCACAACGCCGTCGAAAGGGGCGCGGATGACTGTTTTGTCAATCAATGCCTGTGTATATTGAATATCAGCTTCTGTGCTTATAACCGTATTGACGGCAACATCATAATCGGCCTGGTTCACGCCCTGTACAGAAAGCAAAGGTTTCAGGCGGTTAACATAATCCTGTGCAAGTTTAAGTGCAGCTTTGCTTTTATTAAGATTGGCAACAAGGTCTGCATCATTAATGCGGGCTATAACCGTTCCCTTGGTAATATATTTTCCTTCCGGAACATTTAAATAAGTAATGCGGCCCGTGGCTTCGGGATGCAGCTCAACAAACTCATTTGCCACAACCGTTCCGTTTGCTTCTATAATATTTGAAACAGTTTGCGGTTGCGCAATAATTACATCCACAACTGGTGGCGGAGATTGCCGTGGCTCTTTATTTTCCTGTTTTGAATGGCAGCTTAATAAACACACTAAACATATTAATGAAAGGAAAAAAAGCTTTTTATGCCTGTGCATGATTTTATTCAATCATTTAAAAATTAAAAATAATGCTTCAAAGTAATATTTATCGACAAAGTGTTATGATAAAATGGATGTAATCCAAAAAAATAACGACCAAACAACAATCCCAAATAAAAACGCCAGGCATTATTAACTGCCCGGCGTTTAATTTTTTTATAAGAATAACTATTCTGCTTCAGCTACCACTTCTTTCACTTCGGGTATCATGCGTTTCATCATGCCTTCAATACCAGCTTTTAAAGTTACCATTGATGAAGGACAGCCGCTGCAGCTTCCCTGCAACATAAGGCTTACCACGCCATCATCATAATTTTTAAACTGAATGGCACCGCCATCCATTTCCACCGCCGGGCGCACGTAATTATCAAGCAATTCCTTAATGCGTTTTACCACATCGGTATCATCGCTCAAAATAATATTGCCTGTATCCTGTTTTACTTTGGCCACTTCATCTTCGTTAATTACCGGGCCGCCGTTTTCGAGATAATCTTTTAAGAATTGTTTTACGGAAGGAATAACATCCTGCCAGTCTTCAGTATCTGCAGTTTTGGTAAGTGTAATAAAATTGCTGGCTATAAAAACCCCTTTTATAAAAGGAAAGCTGAATAATTCTTTTGCCAGCGGGCTGGGGCCAGCCTGGCTTTCATCCTGAAAATCTATGCTTTTGCCGGGGTAGAGCAATTTGTTGGCAACAAATTTCATTGTTTCCGGGTTGGGCGTCATTTCGGTATAAATGCTTATAATGGGGTTACCTGTTTTAATCATCAGAAAACTTTTAGAAGTGCAAAAGTACAAAAGATTATATGAAAGGATTCTTAATAAACCGCTTAATGTTGCCTTTTAATTTTCGAAATAGAAAAAATTTACCATTGTATTTTCGCGCCTTAAAATTTTGCAATTGGAAGTTGAAAATGCCGGCGCCGCAATTCAGCCAAAAACAATATTTCCCGTTCTTATTGCCATAAGTTTATCGCATTTGCTGAACGATACGGTTCAGTCGCTTATTCCGTCTATTTACCCGATAGTAAAAAACTCTTTTCATTTGAGTTTTACGCAAATTGGCTTTATAACTTTAACCTTTCAGTTATCTGCTTCATTGCTGCAGCCAATGGTTGGCTCTTTTACCGATAAAAAGCCGCAGCCGTTTTCCCTCGCAACCGGCATGACATTCAGCCTGGTGGGGCTGGTATTGCTGTCGCAGGCATCAAGCTATACAATTATTTTGGTAGCTGTTTCTTTAATAGGTATCGGGTCTTCCGTATTTCATCCCGAAGCATCAAAACTTGCCTACATGGCTGCCGGTAACCGGCGTGGGTTAGCGCAATCTATTTTCCAGGTAGGGGGGAATGCAGGCAGTTCTATCGGCCCGTTACTGGCTGCATTAATAATAGAGCCCTACGGCCAGGGTAATATTCTGTGGTTTTCACTTCTCGCATTTGCAGCTATTATTATTTTAAGCAAGCTTGGATTTTGGTACCGCGACCATCTCTCGTTGCGAAAAAAATCAAAAACAATAAGCGCTGAAAGCCATATTCATTTATCAAAAAGAAAGATCATCAGCAGCGTGGTTATTTTGCTGGTGCTCATCTTTTCAAAGTATTTTTATCTCGCTTCCATGACGAGTTATTATACTTTTTACCTTATTCATAAATTCAATGTCTCGGTGCAATCATCACAGATCTATTTGTTTATTTTCCTGGCATCGGTAGCTGCCGGAACCATATTGGGCGGTCCGCTCGGCGACCGTTTTGGTAGAAAATATGTGATATGGTTTTCCATTTTAGGCGCTGCGCCGTTTACTTTGATATTGCCGCATGCCAACCTGTTTTTCACCTGTGTGCTTACGGTTTTTATCGGGGTAATAATAGCTTCTGCTTTTTCCGCCATTCTTGTGTATGCACAGGAATTGCTGCCGGGAAAAATTGGTATGGTTTCGGGCTTGTTTTTCGGGTTTGCATTTGGCATGGGCGGATTAGGTTCTGCGGTTTTAGGTGCTTTGGCCGATAAAACCAGCATAGAATATGTTTACCAGTTATGCGCTTTTCTGCCGCTTATCGGGTTGCTCACAGCTTTTCTGCCCAATCTTAAACGGAAAGCTGCCTGAAAATAGCCGGCTTATTTAAATCTTTCAAGCATCACCTCAGTTTGTTTATATTATGCAGGTTAATCTTACCGGAATTCAATATTGAACTTTGCGGCAACAGCCAGCAATTCGTTTACAACACTTTCCACAACCGGGATACCTTCCATCATTCTTATTGTCTCCATTTCCCTTTCGGGATCGCCGGGCACCAGCACCTTCTCATAGCCTTCAGCAGGTTTGGCATTCCTGAAACGGCGCAGCCAGTTGTCCATATGCTGTTTAAATTCATCAGCGGTACGGAAAGCATCAATGCGCATGGCGCCAAAAAAATGGCCAAGCCCTTTACCCGGCATGTTTTCCGGTATGGGAATATAGGCAGGAAAAGGTGGCGCCCAGGGGCCATAGCTGGCGCCGCTTAATACGGCAGAGAAAATATCGACAATGCTTCCCAATGCATATCCTTTATGCGAACCGTGCTCCCGGTCGCTGCCCAGCGGTAATAAAGCACCGCCTGTTTTTAATGCATTCGCATCGGTTGATGGGAAGCCTTCTTTTGTTTGCACCCAGCCCAAAGGTGCTTCTGCATTTTTTCTTTGTAAAATTTCGAGCTTGCCATTGGCGGCAGTTGTTGTGGCCATATCGGCAACAAAAGGTGCTTCACTGCCTGCGGGAATAGCCACTGCGATCGGGTTGGTTCCCAACATCTTTTCAATACTGAAGGTTGGTGCAACCAGCGCGCTGGCGTTGGTCATGGCAATGCCGATCATATCATGTTGCAAAGCCATCATGGCATGATAACCGGCTATACCAAAATGATTGCTGTTGCCAACACTTACCCAGCCTGTTCCCACATTAGCCGCTTTTTCAATAGCGATTTGCATGGCATGCGGCGCCACCACCAAACCCAGACCTGCATCGCCATCAACAACAGCGGTAGAAGGCGTTTGATGTTTTATATAAATGTTGGGTTTACTATTAATTCTGCCCGCTTCCCATAAACGCACGTAGCCTGAAAGACGGGCCACGCCGTGGCTGTCAATACCCCGCACATCCGCAGCCAGTAAAGTTTTTGTGGCAGTTGTTGCATCGGTATCGCTGCAGCCAATATGTTTAAAAACGGAATAAGTAAAATTGTATAAAGACTGATAAGAAAATGTTGTATCCATGCTGCAAAGTAAAAAAGCATGTTATGAAGGATGTGAAATATCTTTCAACAATGTGAATTAGACTATATAACGGGGCTGCAATTGGATAACCTCTGCACTTGTGAGAAGAGAATGATGATGAGGTTATTCTTTATATGTATAAAACGAACTTGCCTGAGATAAACAGGTCATCACGAGATCATTAATGCAAACATGCGCGGGCAAAGTAGCACAGTAAAATACAGTGTCAGCCACATCTTCTGCATGCAATGGTTCATAACCTTCATACACAGCATCTGCTTTCTGCGTATCACCTTTAAAACGTACGATTGAAAATTCCGTGTCAACAGCACCAGGATTAATGCATGTAACCTTTATCCTGTGCGGCAACAGATCAATACGCTGTGCCTGGCTTATGGCATTTACCGCAAACTTGGTAGCGCAATACACGTTGCCATCCTTATATACTTCTTTAGCGGCTGTTGAGCCAATATTTATAATATGGCCCTTTTTATTTTTCTTCATGAAAGGAATAACAGCTTTCGATGTATACAGCAACCCTTTTATATTCGTATCTATCATGGTTTCCCAATCGTCAAGGGAAGCTTCATCAAAAGGGTCGCGGCCTGCTGCAAGGCCTGCATTATTTACGAGCACATCAATATTGCGCCATTCTTCACTTAAATTATTGATGGCATTAAAAGCCTCTTCTTTTTTAGTTACATCAAAAGCAAGCGGTAAAACTTTTATATTATGGTTTGATGATAATGTTGCAGCAAGTTCCTCCAGCCGCTGCTTTCTGCGGCCGGTAATAATGCAGTTATAATTAGCAGCCGCAAATTTTTCAGCAATGGCTTTTCCGAGGCCTGATGTTGCACCTGTAACAAGAATTGTTTTATTCATGCAGCAAAATAAATGATAAAATTTGCGTTGACACTGCACTGTTTTTACATTAATGTATTAAAGTTTCAGTTTCTAAAAAGCATCGACACTATATTTGTCCGTACGTAACCGGTATGAAGAAGATATATATATTGTTTTTTGTTTTTACTGCTTTCGCAGCAGCAAATAGTTTACATGCTCAGAATAAATTTTTAGTAACAGTGGCAGATGCAGGCAATACCAAAGTGCGGGTTGCATGGACTAATCCGTATGGAGACAGCGTAGTGCAGTTGAATGTGCAGCGCTCATGGGACAGTGTAAAAAACTACAAGACTATCTTTTCACCTTTGTCGCCCGGGCTTCCGGAAAACGGTTATATTGATGAAACTGCCGGTTACAATGGTATGTATTACCGCGTTTTTTATGTGTTGGCCAACGGTTCTTATTTTTTTACAAAAGCAAAAAAAGTTAAAACCGGGTCTGATTTTACGGATGATATCAGCGAAGCAAGCAAGGCTGATGAAAATTTTCTGGTTACCGTGCACGACGATGATACAGTGATTGCGCAGCTTAATTATGATCAATACAAACATTTCCGCGATTCGATTGTTAACTATACCAGAGATACGTTGTATTCATTAACTGATGCAGATATACTGATACGCTATTATGCCAACAATATAAACTGGATGCCTTCGCCGCATGTATTCACCAATGCTGATGGCTATGTGCAGATATCACTTGCAGATGCTTTGCAAAAAAATTACAGGATTCGTTTTTTTGATGAATTTCATAAGCCACTCTTCGGCATTCAGCATGTAACACAACCGATGCTGCTGCTTGATAAAACAGATTTTATGCGTTCCGGCTGGTTTTATTTTGAACTGTATGAGGACAATAAAGTGAAAGAGCGTAATAAGTTTTATATACCGAAGGATTTTTAAAATAGGTGATGAATGGTGAGTAGAGAGTTTTGTTGTATGACTGGCGACCATTGATTATAGATTCCTTAATATCTAATTTGTCATTTCGTATTTTGCATTAAAACAACTGTATGGTACCTGGCTTGCGCGATAATTTCAATGCAGCGTTTACGCAAAAAAAATATACAGATTTTTTAGAAGAAATGAATGCGCTGCATCCGGGCGGTATTGAATTCAGGCTTGCAGAAACACCTGTGTTTGTAGATAAAACTTTTACAAAAAAGATGCTGGATGCCTGCGAAAGCATTGTTGATGTAATTGCGCAGCCGGATTTTAAACAACTTACTGCTAATGCTGTACCCAAGGATTTGAAAGTGCCAAACGAAAATGCGCATTCGCATTTTATAGCATTTGATTTTGGTGTTTGTGAAAATACTGATGGCGAACTGGAACCGCAACTGATAGAAATGCAGGGCTTTCCCACCTTGTTTGCTTACCAGGTTTTAGATGATGAGGTTACCCGCAAACATTTTAATATTCCGGATAATTACAGTTCTTACCTAAACGGTTATATAAAGAGCACCTACATACAGTTATTGAAAGATATAATTATTGCAGGCCATGATCCTGAAAATGTAATACTGCTTGAAATTTTTCCGCATAAACAAAAAACTAAAATTGACTTTTACTGTACACAGGATTATTTAAACATTCCCGTGGTTTGTTTGACAGAGCTTGTAAAAGAAGGGAAAAAATTATTTTATGTGCAGCATGAAAAGAAAGTTGAAGTAAAACGCATTTACAACAGGATTATTTTCGATGAACTTCAGCAGCAATCATCCGAAGTACAGAAAAAAGGTAAAATATTATTTGAAGATCTGGATGTTGAGTGGGCGCCGCATCCTGACTGGTTTTACCGCATCAGCAAATACACACTGCCGTTTATAAAACATAAGTTCGTGCCTGAAACAAAGTTTTTAAGCGATGTAAAAGAATTGCCTTCAGACCTTGAAAATTATGTATTGAAACCTTTGTTTTCTTTTGCAGGGCAAGGTGTGGTAATTGATATAACAAAGAAAGATATTGATGCGGTGAAAGACCGGCATAACTGGATATTGCAGCGCAAGGTGAAATATGCTGATGTTATTAAAACGCCTGATGATAATGCAAAGGTGGAAATAAGAATTTTCTATTTCTGGAAAGATGGCGAAGCAAGGCCGGTGGCCGCCCAAAACCTGGCCCGCATAAGCAAAGGCAAAATGATTGGTGTTCGTTATAACAAAGACCGTGAATGGGTTGGCGGCAGCATGGCATTTTTTGAGAAATACTGAATTTTGAAATATTCCGCCGGGTTATAGCTGATTAAAAATATGCAGCTGAAGGGAGTGACACAACCGTGATGCCACATCTACAGTAGCTGGTAACAAAAAAATAACGCTTACTTTTTGAAATTTATAAAAGAAATATTTGGACGCATTTGGGCAACATGGGCCCTGGTTCTTTTTGTAAGTACAATTATTATCGCCTATATATTTTATATCCCCTGTCATTTTTTAAAAGAGCCGCAAAAAGCAAAATGGCACCGGCATGTATCAAGGGTTTGGATGTTCATTTACCTTACCCTTATTGGTTGCCCCCTCAAAGTTAAAGGCGCATCATATTTTAAAGGTTTGCCCAATTGTGTTATTGTTTCCAATCACAACAGCTTAATGGATGTGCCGGTAACAACACCGTTTATGTCAAGGGCAAATAAAACCATTGCCAAAAAAAGTTTTTCACGCATACCGGTTTTTGGGTGGATATACAGCTTTGGCAGCGTATTGGTTGACAGGAATGATGACCGCAGCCGGCGTAAAAGTTACGATGATATGAAGCGGGTATTAAGCCAGGGCCTCGATATGGTTATTTATCCTGAAGGCACACGCAACAGAACAGATAAACCTTTGAAGGAATTTTATGACGGGGCGTTTCGTTTGGCTGTGGATACGCAAAAACCAATTGTACCAACGCTGGTTTTTAATACAAGGAAAGTTTTGCCCGCACATAAAATATTTTACTTGGTACCGCATCGTTTGGAAATGCATTTTCTGCCGCCTGTGGAAAGCGTTAATACCTCTGCAAAAGCATTAAAAGACAAAGTGTTTAAAATAATGTGGGATTATTATGAAGCGCATCAATGATTAACGTCCCGGCTGAACAGGCTGCATCTTAATTATTTTATCAACAATATAAGGGCTAAAGCCACGCCAGGGTAAAGCATGTTTGTATTCTTTATAATGCAGGTCGTAATAATTGCCGCTGTTGTTCATTAAATAATTGGCGAGGCTGTCGTTGGCAATAGAAAACTCGAATTCGTACGACTGAATACTGCCGGCAGCCTGTGACCGGAAACCGCTTTGTATCAGCTTGCCTTCATAGGTTTTAAACAGGTTGCCTTTCTTTACCACATAATTTAACTGTCCGGATTTTACGCCTTCACCAAACACAAAAAGATAATTCCACCAGAAGATGCCGCCCCCAATTATTACAAGTATTATTATCAATATGGTAAAAAATTTTTTCAGCTTTGAGCTACGGGGTTTTAAAGATGTTGTTTCAGGATTTTGCACTGGCATATTTACAAAACATTTAATGAATAATGCAAATAGTGAGTTTGATCGCTCAATAAAATTACGCTGAAGATATCTTAAAAAGCAATTTTGTTTTGCTTGCCTATTTTTGAAATACAGTTGATCTTTTCACAAAGAGTTTATTTTTCAACACATAATTTTATTACATGAAATTATTGCCCGTTTTTGTAGTGTGCATATTATGTACAACAGTTTGCTTTTCCCAGGTTGATCTGTCAAAGCCTGCTATTCCCGGCGCTTACAGAACCAGCGTTTATATGCCTTTATTAAAGGGAAAGCGTGTGGGTGTGTTTGCCAATCAAACCTCCGTTATTCATCAAACCAATCTTGTAGATACGCTCGTTAAAAGCGGTATTAACGTGGTAAAGATATTTTCGCCCGAACATGGTTTTCGCGGCAATGCAGATGCCGGTGCACATGTGGGTAATTCTGTTGACCCTGACACGCATGTGCCCATTGTTTCTTTATATGGCAATAAAAGCAAGCCCGATGCAAATGATCTTAAAGATGTGGATGTGCTGGTATTTGATATACAGGATGTGGGCGCGAGGTTTTATACGTATATCAATTCCATGCAATATTTTATGGAAGCTGCTGCTGAAAACAATAAACCTTTAATGCTGCTCGATCGCCCAAACCCCAATGGCTTTTATGTTGACGGGCCCGTGCTGGATACAAATTTCAGGAGTGGTATTGGCAAACAACCCATACCTGTTGTGTATGGAATGACGATGGGCGAATATGCCATGATGATTTCCGGCGAAGGCTGGCTGTTTACTGACAAAGCCAATAAAAAATTTGCCTGGTATAAAAATCATGCGCAGAATTCGGTGGATACGCCTTTTCATTTCCTGGTAATTAAATGTGAGAATTATAATCACAAAAGCAGGTACCAGTTGCCGGTGAAACCATCGCCTAATCTGCCGGATATGGGCGCTGTTTACTGGTATCCGTCCACCTGTTTTTTTGAAGGCACCAATCTTAGTGAAGGCAGGGGAACAGATGAGCCTTTTGAAATTTTCGGCCACCCGTCTTTACCAAAAAACCTCTATGCTTTTACGCCGGTTTCAAAACCCGGCGCTACAGCGCCTAAACTCGTGAATCAAAAATGTTACGGATGGAATGTGAGTGATGAGAAGGCAGATAACGGGAAAATAAACCTTAGTTATTTATTGGAAGCTTATAAATTATTTCCTGATAAAAACAACTTCTTTCTAAAGCCAAAAACCGGTGATTATTTCTTTAATAAACTCGCCGGCAACAATATTTTAATGCAGCAGATAAAAGATGGGAAAACAGAAGCCGAGATCCGTGCGAGCTGGCAACCCGGCCTGGATAAGTTTAAACAAATAAGAAAAAAGTATCTGCTGTATGAAGATTTTGAATAACGGAGAGTAGTTGATTGGTGGCTAATTTGGGAATCAGGAATTAGAAATTTGAAAATAGACCTGTGCACTTGCGAGTTTTGAAATATTGAACATCAAACTTTAAGCTTTTTTGTTTGCCTGATCTTCATTTAATCGTCTAAACGAAAAATGAAAAGGCATAATTACCTCTTATTCTTTTTTTTGCTGGCCGGCTCGCAAAACCTCCTGGCCCAAAACATTAACGGCTATAAAGTTTATGTATCCAGACTATATGCTACCACGCTATATTTTCACGATGCTTATACCAAGTATAATTTTGGTGAAGCCACCTGCCCTTATAAATTCAATTCCCTGCTGGGCGATGAAAAATCTATTGCATTAGAAACATCAAGTGATGTGACAGCGCCTTATACCTTGTATGTAACCGAAGGCGGGCGCAAACATAAATTTACCGTTATATATAAAGAGCATCTTGAAGATGCCGAAAGAGATATTTATTTTACTGACCTGGACCTCGTAGCACAATTAAGCAAAGCGCCCGTAAACGAGCCTGTTGCTGCATCACCTGAGCCTGAACCACCCAAAAATGAAGCGCCTGCTGCAGTGCAAACTGCTGAAACAGCAGATAATAATGAAGCGAAATATGCAGATTTGGTGAGAAGGGCCAACAATGCTTTTACTTCCAGCCGGTATGATGATGCGCTTAAATTTTATACGGCAGCGCTGGCATTAAAACCGGATGATATATACCTGAATACCCAGGTGCAGGTTATTCAGAAGAACATAGCAACAGCAAAGATTGAAGAAGAAAATCGCCGTAAAGACAGTTCATTTCAAAGCTATATTAATGCGGGCGACAAAACATTAAATGATAAACAATACAACGCCGCAAGAATAGCTTACCTGGAGGCGCTGAAGATTAAACCGAGTGATGCGGCTGCCCTGGATCGGTTAAAAAAGCTTGACGAAAATATTGCTGTGGATAGTGTGAAAACCGTTCAGCAAAAGAAAGAAGCGTTGTATGCAAACTATGTTATGCTCGGCGATACAGCGGTGCATAAAAAATCGTATGACGCGGCCAAAACCGCTTATAACCAGGCTTTACTGATTAAGCCCGGCGATGCAGCCGTTGCAGCAAGATTGAAGAATATCAATCAGCAAATTATTGCAGACAGCATAAATACAGTGAACAGGAAAAACGCAGATTTGTACGCTGCATATATCAATTCGGCGGATAAAGCTTTCACTGAAAAAACTTTTGGCGTTGCAAAATCTGGTTACGATAGTGCCTTACTGCTAAAACCGGGCGATGTATATGCCAATGCCCAAATAAAAAAGATAGATGATATTTTAGCTGAACAGCAACGCCAGGCCCGGATAGAAATTGAACAACAAAAGAATGAAATCCTTCAAAAACAATACAATGACCTGATCAGTAAGGCAGACGAGGCCTATAAGGCAGCCATGTATAATGATGCACTTGAAGGTTATACCAAAGCATTAACCATTAACAAAAATGATCAGTATTCAAAAACCAAAATAGCCCAGATAAAGAAAGCACTTGAAGAAAAGCAATTAAAGCTGAAACAGGATTCTCTCAACAATATAAAATATACGGCAGCTATAAAAAAAGCTGATGATGCTTTTGTCGTAAAAGAATATATAACTGCGAAATCTTTATATAATGCTGCACTGGTATATAAAACCGATGATGAATATACCAATACAAGGATAACAGAAATAGAACACATATTAACGGAAGACGCCATAAAAAAGCAGGCGGAAAAAGACAGTATTAATAAAATAAACGAGATCAATAAAAAATATACAGCACTTATTACAGATGCACAAAAAGCATATAGTGAAAAAGATTATACCACAGCACGTGTAATGTTTTCTGAAGCAGCCGGTATAAAACCTGATGAACCTGAAGCGAGAAATAAAATAGTGATAATAGATTCTGAGCTGGCTGAAATAGCGCAAAAGCAAATTATACAAAGCCAGGCTGATTCATTAATTGCCAACGGGGAAATTGCAATGGCAACGCAGTTATACCCTTTGGCCCTTGATAATTTTAAGGCGGCAATGGCGCTAAACATACCGGAACAGCAATATTATCTTCAAAGACAGGTTAGTTATATACAAGACCAGTTAACCATACTTGAAAAACAAAGGGCGCATGAAGCACTAAAGCAGCAATTTGATTCGGCGATGAGCGCTTATGAAAAAGGTAAAGACGCACTAAAATATAAAGACAATTATGAAGAGGTTTTGTTCCACTACAGGAAGTACCTCGATATTGTTGGCAATATGGATAGCGCTACTTTGGAACAAAGCCAATACAACCTGGTAAACATCACTAAATATGTAAGAACTGTTATCACAAATATTAATGATGAATTGGAAAGAAAAAGCATTGCCGGTACCAATAAAGATACCGTGCGTGCAAAAGCGCCTGTGGCTTATGCTTACTATGCACCGGCCATTTATTATCCAAATCCGAAAGATCCTGCGTTGGGTTATGTTTACAGGAAATATCCTGACATTAATTTTTTCAGTTCTCCTACTGATCAAAAGTTTGACAGCCTCTTAAATTTTAATGTACAAAGCAACCTCATCGGCAGGGAAATAATGTCATTAAAACCTGAGCTTGAATTAATGGATAGTTCCGGTAATGTTAAGCTTATTTGCCAAAATATAGACTTTAAACATAACAATGTTTATTTTAAATTTCTTGTTCAGAATTACGACTCCACAGAATTTCTTACCGGCAGAATGTTGCTGAGTTATAAGCCACGCGGCAGCAAGGATTCTATTAAGCTCTATCCAAACTATGTTGCCAGCTATCCTATAATTTTAGGCGGCAGGCAAAAGGTGCTGGTATATGTAGCCAGGCCTGCAGCGATTGCTGATGAAGAAAATCTGCGCTTCGAATTAGTTGACAGGCTTGATAAATTAAAACTTGAGATAACAATACCCGGCTCCGCTTACAACAAAGAGCAGGGGCACTGAGACAGTATGCCTGTTTGCAATAACCATAGTAGCAAAAATTGCATGCTTTATTGCCAGCAACTATGAAATGCCTGTGTAAAATATTTTCAAACAGTAGAATATAAAGGCGTTCCATCCGGCAAAAAAAATAATATATACATGGATGAAATTTATTGTTATAACATATCTTATTTTTTGTGCCAGTTTATTTCCTTCATCAATAATATCCGCACAGCATACTATTATTTTTTGCGGTGAAACAGTGCCTGCCAATAATGCTATTGTTTCGGGCAAGCTGATGGATGTAATACGGAAACAGGTTAAGAACATCAATATGCCTGCATTGCGCAAACGCGCTAATACTTACCTTCCATGGATAGAAGATTATTTAAAAAAGAATAACCTGCCCGAAGATTTAAAATACATACCCATTATAGAAAGCGGGTTTCAAAACCTCACGTCGAGTGCAGGCGCAGGTGGTTTTTGGCAACTTATGCCGGCCACAGCCCGCGGCATTGGCCTGAATGTTTCGGAAAACGGTGATGACCGCGAAAATTTTTATAAGTCAACCAATGCAGCCTGCCGAACTTTAACGGATTACTACCGCATGATAAGAAACAAATACAATATATCATCGTGGGTATTAACTGCCGCCGCCTACAATTTTGGCATTGGGAATATTTTTAATGCTGTAAATAAGCAAGGCAATAATGATTATTTTTCCATGAACCTTAACGCGGAAACAGCATCTTATGTTTATAAGATTATTGCTGTGAAAGAGCTTTTTGAATACCCCGAATTCTATATGAAAGATTTTGGTTACAATATTTTTAATGCGCTTCAAAATCCAGCCGGCCATTTGCAGGAAATGCAGGCTGATACCACCGCTTTTAATACAATGACGGTGGATGTAAGTAATAATGATTCCTCAGGTTATATTTCTTCATTAAATATTGCCAGACAACCGGCAAGAGTTGTTTCTGTTGCTGCGAATATTATAGGGAAGTATAAAAAATTCACCGACGGTGAGCTTATATCTTTTCAGTTGCAGCAGGACCTTGTTGTAAAAAATACTTTCAATAAAAAAGGTAATATAATAAAGGGCACCGGCTGGATGATAGATGACAGGATATATATTGATCTTGGCTACGAAGACCATGATGTTGTAATAGTAAGTCCTTTAAATGGAAAGAAAGGCATCCTTCCTTCGGAGTTAAAAAATGATGAACTTATCATATTGCGCGTTCAAACCGATTAATGATATGCTAAGAATAACATATCGTTTTTAGTACGAACAATCTCACAATTAACCTGACCTTGATTTTTTCTTCATTACTATTCCTTATACACCCAGGGTTCTTCCAATAAGCTGCCATATTTTATAAGCAGCACTTTTAGCTTATCTACCTGTTCCCGGAAGCTTTGCATCATCCAGTCGGCATGTTCAATTGCCTGCGCCTGCGCAATAGCTTGCCTGTATTCGTCAAACCGGCCCAGTCCAAAATAAGCCTCTGCCTTGTTTACCAGTATCCAGAATTTTTGTTCGTTGTTATAATCTTTCTGCTTTTGAATATCTGCGTTACCTGCATCGCCTGTTCTTGCCATTTCAGCGGCTTCCCGTTTTTCAATTTCCGCCCAGTCGTTATCGCATATAAATAAGACCCTTTGCCTTACACGGTTGGCAAAAACCATATCCGCAATTTTATCTTCTTTTTTAGAATACAGGTTTGAGTTAACCCTGCAGTTAAAAGTATATGCCAGGTTAATAGCGTTGTAGCGGTTATTCAATAAAAAATAACCACGTTCATTATACAGGATAGCATTCTTAAGATGCTCTTCGCCCTGGCCGTTTTCATATAATTTCTTTTCTATGCTGCCTGCCAGCGCAACGGTTTCGGGATCGTTTGTATGATCCAGGTTTAACTGGTTTAATAATTGAAGTGCCTCATTCAATGCTGTTACGGTGTCGGGTTCACCGGCCTTATAAGTGGCTAAGGTAAGCCGCTGAATAATATAAGGATCGACACAAATATTATTCTTGTCAGCGTTTTTCTTAAGCGTCATTGCTGCATTAAATAATGTTTTTGCTTCAGTAAACTTCTTTGCTTTTAAGGCTTCTTCCGCTTCATCGCAAATAAGCGCAAGTGTTTTTACGGAGCCATCATCGGCAGTTGCCGCATTAACAGTTGTTCTAACATTGCTGATAATCTTATCAATCTGACTCTGTATTTTGGGAGGAATAAGATTGGATATAAAAGTATAAACCGGGCTATCGCTTGGCGGCGGCGTATGATTGGCCGCGGCATCAAGCAACTCATCCAGCACGCTATGAAATCTTTCCGCTTCACCATAATCAATGGAGTCGCCGAGATGGGTGTATTTGGTAATGGCAATATGATTAAGATCGAATGGGTAAACCAGCTTGTCTTCTGCAATTACGATGGTGGTAAAAGGGCGCAAAGCATGCCGTATGCCAAGCTCATAAACGGCGTTGGCATTGGTGGTTGAGAGGTCGGCGATCACTACATCAGCCTGCAATAATTCAAGGTACATCTGTAAATCTATCATGCCGGTGTTGGGAATTTCATCGGCCCTTATACATTCCCATCCTTTCTTTTCCAGTACAGGTTTTATAAGGTATTGATAAGATTTATTCAGATCAAGTTTGCGGCCGGTAGTGTAATCGGTTTTTACACCAAAACCCATTACAACAAAGCAACGTTTTGTATTTGCAGCCATGGTGTTTTAATTGTTAGTAGTACAAAATATTTTCTAAAATTAAGAAGCTGTTTTAAATAATGAAAATAATGCTAACGGTGTGACGCTTTAATTGATATCTATAATTATTTCGTCTGAAAAGCGTATGACCGATAAACCCTTAATCATTTTTAAATGAAAATCAAAAATTGCTTCTTAGTATTAATCGCTTTATGTGATGTTGAATTAATTATGTTTATTTACTGCTTAAGGCTTATGCAAATTATCCGCCCGTAAATAAACAGCTTTAATATCAGGCCGCATGTTGTATTCTTGCATAGCATAACATAAATTTTATGAAGAGATTACTATTGCTTTCCGGTTTATTAGTCGCCTGTATGGCAAATGCGCAAACCGCGCCCAAAAAGATTTCTGTAATTGCCTATTATGCCGGCAATGCAACCGCCATAGACGCCTACCCGGTTGAAAAGCTCACCCATATTATTTTCAGCTTTTGTCATTTGCAGGGCAATGAATTGCATGTTGATAAAATGGAAGATACCTTAACCATTCGGCATCTTGTTGAGTTGAAAAAACGCAATCCATCGCTGAAAATTATTTTATCACTTGGCGGATGGGGCGGTTGCAAAACCTGCTCGCCGGTATTTGCCACCGAAAAGGGAAGAAAAGATTTTGCCCTTTCGGTAAAACATTTAAACGAATATTTTAAAACAGACGGCATTGATATTGACTGGGAATATCCTGCTATCCCTGGCTATCCCGATCATCAATACCTGCCGGAGGATAAACAGAATTTTACGGCTTTGATGAAGGAGCTCAGAAAAGCACTTGGCAGCAAGTATGAAATAAGTTTTGCTGCCGGCGGGCTTGATAATTTTCTGCATGAATCTGTTGAATGGGATAAGATTAACCGGTATGTTGACAAGGTGAATTTAATGTCGTACGACCTAGTGCATGGCAACAGCACCGTTACCGGTCATCATACACCATTATATTCAACGCCACAACAGGTAGCGTCGGCAGACCATGCCATTCGTTTTTTTGATTCCATACATTTTCCTTTAAATAAAGTGGTTATTGGCGCTGCCATGTATGGAAGAATATTTAATGTAAACAATGATGCAGAGAATGGCCTGTACCAGCCCGGCAAATTTGATCATGGCATTTCATGGAAGAATTTTAACCAGCAGGATATGGAGCAGCAGGGATATGTTTATTATTGGGATGATACGGCCAAAGCGCCTTATATGTATAATAAAACACAGCATAAATTATTTACGTACGATAATGAGCAATCAATGGCGTTGAAAACAAAATATGCGCTTGATAAAGGTTTAAACGGTATTATGTTCTGGCAGCTTGCCGATGATAAACCAACCGGTGGTTTGCTGGATGCAATTGACGGGGCACTGCATTAAATAGTCTTACTTATGATCAAAATCATATTATCGTAATAAACATTATCCCTACTTTTGCGCAGGTTAAAAAAGAATTGAAAATCACTATTTCCATATTGCTTCTTTTTATCATCATGGTGCAAACATTTAGTTCGTTTGTATTTGATGCGGCTTATTCCCTCAATAAAAATTATATCGCGGAAAATTTTTGCGTAAACAAAAGCAATTCCCAAACACATTGTGAAGGCCATTGTTACCTTAATAAACAAAAGCAAAAAGAAGAAGGCAGCAATAAACAGGCAGCCGATAACAAAACCGAAAAACTACAGGTATCTGTTTATGAATTGCCGCAGGAAATTACTGCTATTGTTTACCGCACAACATTTCCTATAACTTATGGCGATATTATCAATATTGAATTGCCGGGTTATACTTCTTCCATATTTCACCCTCCTCTTGCATAAGTAGCTATAATCTTCACCAGTTATTAAAGATCTCTTTTTGCAGGCAGTGCCTGCAGCACTTTGTAATGCTGCACAGGCATATAAAATATTTGCAATGCTGATATATAATATTGCATGAAAAAGCTGCCTTGCATTTGGTAAAGCAGGTGTTTATTAATAAGGCGCCTGAGATTGCTACCGGTCTGACGTTTAAAGCGTTTGACCGCATAAACCCTGCTACTATCATAACATTAAAATATCGGCGGTTTTATGCCGCCTCAGCATAAAATAAATTAATCATGAATAAAATAATTTTTGTTGCATGCATGGCTGTAAGCTTTGGCATTGCAGCCTGCCATTCAGCATCAGACAAAGAAGAACACCAAACCGTTTTTGAAGCAGGCCCGCCAAAAGATACAGTGAAGAAAGATTTTAGCCACGTTGTATTTGCAACAAAAAAAGATACAAGCTGCGGCATGCCTTTAAGCGCAGGCATTGAAGATACTTTACAGTTTGATGGCAAGGTGTATGGCTTTTGTTCAAAAGAATGTAAAAATGCATTTGTTACAGTACTTAAAAAAGAAAAGAAATTATAGTTAAGCAATGTGCTTTGTAAAGCGGTTTACTTATGGCGAAGAAAAAGAAATTCCGTGTTGGCCAGCAGATCAGTAAATTTTTCCTTGGTGTAATATTAATGGGCTTGCTGTTTTTTGCTGGCATATTTCTCTATTCATCTTTTCAAAAAACATTACCGGTTTTGGGAGAACCCGGCCATACCGTGGGTGATTTTTCTTTTATTGACCAGGATGGCAAAACCATTACCGGTAAGGATGTTGAAGGGAAAATTCGCATAGCAGAATATTTTTTTACCACCTGCAAAGGCATTTGCCCGGTTATGAATAACAACCTGAAAGCTGTTCAGGATGCTTTTAAGCAACGCAATGATGTGATCATTCTTACACACACGGTTGATCCCGGTGTAGACAGCGTTACCGAATTAAAAAAATATGCGCAGCGCATACATGCTACCCCGGGCAAATGGGAATTTTTAACAGGTGATAAATACGAATTATATAAAATGGCGCAGCAGGATTATTTGCTGAGCGCTGATACGGCAACTGCTGCCAGTGATGATGGTGCATTTATTCATACGCAATACATAACACTGGTTGATAAACAGAATCGTATCCGCGGTTTTTATGATGCTACGGATAAACAATCCGTTCAACAATTAATAGCCGATATTAAAACATTATAACTAATTGCTGGCAGAAAAAACATACAGGTATTTAACGGCATTGGTTTTTGCAATATTGATGATTGCAGAAAGCTTTTCCTGCATTTTTATTGTAGCGGATTATTATACAAACATACATGCTTATGCTGCCCGCTGCATTAATAAGGACAAACCTCAAATGCATTGCAATGGTAAATGCCGGTTAAGCAAAAAGCTTCAACAAGAGAATAAAAAGGACCAGGACAATACTGAAACAAAACCAGGTGGTCAAACGGAAATCGCTGTTTTTTCAAAATTCCATGCGCCTTCACTGCCACCTGTTCCTGTTGCAGACATTAATAATAACAAGCAGGTTTTTATTTCCTGCTATCATCCCATAAACTGTTCATCTGATATTTTCCATCCTCCGCAGGCATAACTTTTAACAGCATCGGTCTTACCGTGCCGGTTATAAGCATGTAAATAGACCATGCATAATGTAATTTAAATATTGTTATTGCCTTATGAACAAACATTCAAAACACGTTGTTTCTTTTATAACCAGAAAGAAGCGAAACATAACGATCAGATGATTATGACACTCCATACAAATTTTGGCACACTGAAAATATTTATCGGGGTGTTGCATCTGGTCTATTAAAAATTATCAGATGAAAGGTATTATTATATTCCTGTTTTTCAGTTTTACAGCTCTCATGGCTGTTGCACAACATTCCGTTTCAGGAAAGGTGTTTGATGCGGTAAGCAAGGAAGCTATTAATGGGGCTACAATTAACAGCGGTAATAAAACTGTTGTTTCGGATATTTATGGAAAGTTCACCATTAATACCCGCGACAGCATTTTAAAAATAGGCAGCACAGGTTATGCTATTGCCACAATTAAAATTACAGGTTCAGATATGGCAGTTGCTTTGCAACCATCTGTCTACGAACTGGCACAGGTGATAGTAAGTGCTAGCCGTACAGCGCAAAAACGCAGTGAGGCGCCTGTTGCAATAGCTGTTATCAATAAACAAACTATTGAAGATGCAAAAGCACAGCGCCTGGATTTTTTGTTGAATAAGGTAAGCGGCGTAAACATGGTGAACCTTGGCAATGAGCAACACGAAATGAGCATACGCCAGCCAATGAGCACCAACAATCTTTTTCTATATCTTGAAGATGGCATTCCACTGCGTAATTCAGCCGTATTCAATCATAATGCTTTGATTGAAATGAATATGACGGCGGCGAAAAATATTGAGATCATCAAAGGCCCTTCATCGGCTTTGTATGGCGCAGAAGCTATTGCAGGTGTAGTAAACCTTATTACACAATCCCCGCCGGCGTATACAAGCGGTTATATCAGCGCACAGCTAAACAACAGGGGTTATAAACGCATCGATGCGCAGGCAGGCGCCACACAAGGCAAGCTTGGATTTATATACAGCGGGTATTATGCTGATCAAACCAACGGCCCCATAGAGCACAGTGATTTTCATAAAACGGCTTCTACTTTCAGGATGGATTATAAAATTGATAATAAAACCAACTGGAGTAACAGCGTTACTTATGTGGATTATTACAGCGATATGTACGGCTCTTTAGACAGCGCACATTTTGCACAGAAAAATTATGCAGCGCAAAAATTTTTTACCTACAGGAAGATATATGCATTCAGGGGAAAGTCTGTATTGAAACATTCATGGAATGATCACAGTGTTACCACGGCAACTTTTATGTACCGGAATAATTCTGTAATACAAAACCCCGCCTACCAGATTGCCTCTTATCCTGTTGGGGGCATTGCAGCCAATCCTATATCGAATGATACGGCCACAGGCAATATTAACAGCAACAGCTTCAGCTCTTATGGATTATTTATACAACATGTTCAGAAGTTTAAATTCCTGCAAAGCAGGCTCATCATTGGTTCGGGCGCTGAAGTATCGCCGCAGCGTTTTCATGAAGATTTTATATGGGTAAAAAAACAAAACGGGAATTATGTAAGCTTTACAAAAGCCAGCCCGGATTCGCTGCTGGCAAAATTTAAAACACTTGTTACCAATGCATCCGTTTATACTGCTTATGATTTTGCAGTTGCAAAAGGGCTGCGCATATCCACGGCGTTGCGGTATGATGCATTCGGGTATTCGTTTGTAAATTTTCTTACCGGCTCAAAGGTTACAGGCGGCCCTTCCACCGTTACCAATTATCATAAGCTGGCGCCGAAACTCGGCTTCACCTATAACTTTAATGGTATTGGGTTTTATGGAAATTACAGCCAGGGTTATGTGCCACCGCAGATCACAGATGTGTTTGCTAAAACCAACAGCACTTATTTAAAACCACAGAATTTTATTAATTATGAAATTGGCGGATGGCTGTCGCTGGTGCAGCATAAATTATATATTGACTGGAGCGCCTATCTTATGAATGGAAAAGAGGAGATCATTTCTGTAAGGATGGATGACGGCACTTCGCAATCACAGAATGCCGGGCAAACAAAACATAAAGGTTTGGAATATGGTATTACATATACACCATCAAAGGAATGGATGCTGCGTTTTTCCGCAACCAATGCCAGGCACAGCTTTGTAAATTATATTTCACGTGGTGTAAATTATAATGGCTATGATATGAGTGCTGCGCCCAACTTTTTTTGCA
This sequence comes from Parafilimonas sp., assembly GCF_051953455.1. NCBI lineage: Bacteria > Pseudomonadati > Bacteroidota > Chitinophagia > Chitinophagales > Chitinophagaceae > Parafilimonas > Parafilimonas sp. The sequence goes on from NZ_JBQCIT010000008.1 coordinate 52,415, forward strand.
ATGCAGAAATAGCTTATAAACCAAATGTTATAAAAGGGTTGAGGATTGATGCGGAATGGCAGCATCTTGGCAAATACTTTATGGACAATTTAAATACGCATACTTATAACGGGTATGATGTTTTCAACCTGAGAGCAGGTTATGCAAAACAGCATTATGAAATATGGATAAACGCTTTAAACATATTTGATAAATATTATTCTGTTTTATCAACTTATTCAGGTTCCGGGTATACCTATCAACTGGGCGATCCAAGGGCGTTTACGGTTGGTGTTTCTTATAAGTTTGGAAAATGATGACGTGAATATTTATACTCAAAAGAATATTCAATTGTAACATCTGCAAAATGAAGATCGAACATTGGTTATTATTTAACGTGTTGTGCTACTAAACTATATAGAAGGAGGGTGAGCCGTGATTTCGACGATAGGAGAAATCTCTGCTTTATTTTGAATTTGTAATTGTGCAGAGATGTCTCGTTACCTCGGCATGACGTGTTAAAAACATTGTTTAATAGTACTTCCTAAAATTTTTAATAGCACAACAAGTTATTGTGTATTTTAAAATTAAACCTTAAGAAGGATTAAGACAGTCAAACAAATAAATAAATAATGGCAAACCATATTGACATGAAAAAGATAATTCCTTTTTATCCTATCATTATATTCATATTTTCTTCCTGCCACCTGGAAAATAGCGTGCCTTCTATCAGTTTATCGCAGGAAAAGAATATTGACAGCGCACAAAGCTCCTGCCCGTTTCTAACAAAAGACAACAACAATAATATCGTCCTTAGCTGGGTAAGGGAAACGGGTTCTGATAAAGCCATCGTATGCTATGCGGTTTCAAAAAATAAAGGCAAAACCTTTGATAGCACAATAGAGGTTACAGCAAGCGATAATGTTTATCCGCACGGGGAAAATATGCCTAAGCTTATTTTCAAACCTTCCGGTGAAATAATAGCGGTATGGGGCGCTGCCAATAAAAATCCTAAAAATGCTTATGCGGGCCTTGTGTATTATTCTGTGTCTTTTGACAATGGTAAAACATGGGCATCAAAAAAACTTATCACAAATGATACGGCAAGTTATGACCAGCGTTATTTTGATGTGGCATTGTTACCGAGCGGAGAAGCTGCCATCGTGTGGCTGGATAACCGTAAAACTATGAACAACGAAGGCTCCGGTTTATATTATGCTGTAACAAAAAATAAAGGAGGTTTTCAAAGTGAAAAGCTTATCAGCGAACCCTGCTGCCAGTGCTGCCGCACAGATTTGTTTGTTGATCAATCAAACAATATCCATGTTTTATATCGTGCTATAATTAACGATAGCATTCGCGATATTGCCCATATCGAATCAAAAAATAACGGGCAAACATTTTCACGGCCTGAAAGAATAAGCAATGATAACTGGGTGATTAACGGCTGTCCACACACCGGCCCCTGCATGACTGAAAATAAAGAAGGGTTGCATTGCACCTGGTTTACCGGTGGAAAGGAGGCAGGTGTTTATTATACCAGTTTAACCCATAGTGATACGGTGTTCAGCAGCAGGGATATGGTTAGCGGTTATGCTGCAAAACACAGCCAGATTGCATCCCTGCCACAGGGAAATTTAATTACGGTATGGGATGAAAGTGTGCCGGTAAACAATACGTATAGTAGCTGCATTGGCCTGGAAGAAAAAGACGCGGAAAATAAAAATATTCTCCGCAGGTATATTACGGATAAAAACAGCGGCGCTTCATTTCCCGTGATATGTACGGCTGATAAAAATAAAGTACTTGTGGCTTTTACAAAAAGCAATAACGATAAAAAAAGCGTAGTATTTAAGCAGGTGCAATTCAATAATTGATTCATGTTAGCTGTACCTGCGTAATATTTTTTTGATTTTTTAAATGCGGTATTATTGTGAAAGAATTTGCAACACAACAGTAATAAAAAGCGGGCATGCGTATAAAAATGTTTACCATATTAAGTTTTGTTGTTGTGGTTTTATATGCATTCACCAATATAACAACCCATCAGTCAAAATCTATATTTAAGCCGCCTTCCAATTTTCCCGAGCCTGTTTATAATTTTGAACAAAACCCTGTAACAAGAGCCGGGTTTGAATTAGGAAGATATTTGTTTTATGATACAAGGCTGTCTGGTAATGCTAAAATATCGTGCGGTTTTTGCCATATACAAAGCGATGCATTTACACAGCACGGACATATTGTAAGCCACGGTATAAATAACCGCACAGGCATTCGTAATGCGCCGCCTGTTATGAACCTGGCATGGGCAACATCGTTCATGCTTGACGGACGTGCAGCAACATTAGACAAACAGGCGCTTATTCCCATTACAGGGCATGTGGAAATGGATGGTTCTATTGACACGATTATTGCAAGGCTGCAACCGGATAAAGCTTATCGTTCTATGTTTAAGAAAGCCTTTGGGTCTTCAACAATTACAGAGCAAAATATATTAAAGGCTTTATCTCAGTTTATGCTCATGTGCATCAGCGCCAATTCGAAATATGATAAAGTGATGCGGCATGAAGGCGAAACATTTACAGAAGATGAAGCAGCCGGTTATGAAGTATTCAAAAGAACCTGCAACGGTTGCCATAAAGAACCCTTGTTTACCGATTATTCATTCAGGAACAATGGGTTTAATATTGTGTCAACAGAAGATAAAGGCGTTTTTAATATAACCCATGATTCAGCCGATATGTATAAGTTTAAAGTGCCATCGTTGCGCAACCTTGTTTACACCGCGCCTTATATGCATAACGGGCAATTGTATCAGTTCAAATCCATTATTCCGCAATACAGGTTTTATATTGAAAATAATCCGAATCTTGATACGTTATTGATGCATAAAGGCAGGCGGGGTTTTGATATGACGAATAAAGAAGCAGAACAACTCGAGGCTTTCCTGCAAACATTAAACGATAGCAGTTTTGTGAATAATTCCGCATTATCAGAACCGGATATGCAATACAAGGCGGATATTTTTTAATGGATAAGATGATGCCGGTACATCACATTAGTAAAAACATGAAGAAAGATATAATCATAAGGGATAAAACCATTGCAGTTTTATTTCATCGCAACAGCATAGGCATCATAAGCAATGAAGGGTTATTTGAACTGGTAAAGAAACTGCCGGAAGATGCAATGGAAGAATTTATATCAGTTGTTAAAAAAGAATATTACGACAATTATAATAAAGATTTTGATGTATCAGACGATTCAATAACCATTGAAATATGGGGGCATGTTTTTGCAGAACAGTTTGCTGATGCTATAAAATCGCTTACAAACATTAAGCTTATTGATAACCTTGCTGAAAAAATAAATGCACATTGCGCAATAATAAATATTGGCGAACGGGAACATGATAATAACCGGTTTGTATGGGATGGGCTTGCCGCCTTTAAACCGGCTATAAAGGCTTTGCTGTTCTGATATATACAGGGCAATACAGTATGCCGGAGGCCGTTTCACGGCTTGCGGTTTAAAGCTTCCGGCAGCCCGAACTGCCGGTTTTTGTTATTATTTAGCAATATTCGTGCACAAGGGAATAATTTTTGCTATTTGGCGTTATTTATGTTTATGAAGCATTATATGTTGAGCAAAAAAGCAACTGTTTTTACTTTAATCGCTGCATTTTTTCTAACTATTTCCATTACATCTGTTGCCCAGGGCTTTGGTATTTACGCTTCGCCAGGAATTATAAATTATGGCGGCGACCTGCAAAAGAAAGTATATACTTTCAGCCAGGCCAGGTTTGCCATAAGTGGCGGTTTATTATACAATTTCAACCATTTTACCATACGCGGGGCGCTTACATACGGAAAAATACAGGGCAGCGATTCCACCGGTGGCTTTAAAGTCCGTAACCTTAGCTTCCAAAGCAAACTTGGAGAAGCCAGCCTTGCTTTACAATACGATTTATTCACGCTGGATGAAAAAAAATTTACCCCATATGTTTTCGCAGGCGGAGCGTTGTTTTATCATAACCCTTATACCATTTATGAAGGCAGAAGGGTTAATTTAAGAAACCTGGGCACAGAAGGCCAGGGCCTTTCAATCTATCCCGACAGGGAAATGTATTCACTTACGCAGTTTGCCATACCGCTTGGTGTTGGTGTTAAGTATAAGCTTACAGATCATTGGCATGTAGCGCTGGAGTTTTGCAGCCGGTTTTTATTCTCAGATTACCTGGATGATGTAAGCAAAACTTATCCCGATGAAGCTGCATTGCAGCATGGGAGCGGGCAACTCGCTGTTGATCTTTCATACAGGGGTGATGAGATTGATCCTTCACGATCTTTTCCTGCCGAAGGTGTGCAACGCGGCAGTTCATCCCATAACGATAATTATTATACTTCTTCTCTTTCTATTATTTATATGTTTTCACGCAGTGAATCGTTTGGTGGCATAGGCAGGCATAAAAAAATGAAAGCACTCGATTGCCCCAAACTATAAAATTGCAATACATCAACTATAGCAACACTTGCCATCAAAATTATTGGCAGTAATTTTTTGTGTAAAATACAGGGCCAATACTTGACAAACCGGGTGGATAAAGTGCCGGAAGTATTGTAGATATAATGTTTAAATAGCAAATCAAGCAGCGGTCATTTCTTCACATCTTCCTTTATTTTTTCATCATACTGCTTTTCCAATTTGGCTAATGCATCAACGTAACCCTTTTGATCAATAAACACCGAAGGTTTATACGCATCGCCGGGATGATGTTTTTTATGCAAATCAAACTGGCTGGCATGCCCCGCAAGCCATATATCAAACTGAACGTTTTTCATAGCGTTTAAAGTATAGGCGTAATCCTGCTGAATGTTTGGATAGGCAGTAACCTCATTAAAAGGCTTATCTACAATAATGCTCGGCATATTGGCTATAAATACACGGTAAGAAGTATCAGCATCGTGCACCGTAAACAAAAAACTGCATGAACCCTTTGTGTGGCCGGGATGATGCAACATAACCAATTGCATTTCACCAAGGCTTATCGTATCACCATCATGCAATAAGCGGTCTGGATGCACAGGTTTAAATGTAACGCCGTATTTACCCAGTTCGTAATCAGACAAGCCGCCACTTTCAAGTACGCCGGCATCTGCCGAATCAACCATCACCTTTGCTTTTGTTTGGGCTTTAATAACAGCCATTGCCCCGGTGTGATCATAATGAGCCTGCGTTGTAAGCAGAATTTTTGTATCATTAAATTTAAACCCGAGCGTTTCAATATTCTTTTTTATTTGTGATGCCGAAACGGCTGTTCCGGTATTGATAAGCATATTACCTTTTGATGTTGTGATAAGATAACAGGCCAGGTCATACGTGCCGACATAATATAAATTACCGGCAATTTTAAAAGGCGGGTAAGGTTTTATCCATTCCGGATCAATCTTTGGCTCTGTTACCTGTTGGGCATTTGTTGCAGATGCAAATGCTACGAGTAAAATAAGGCTGATGATTCTTTTAAAATAATATTGATTCATGGATAATAGTTGTGATGGCAAGGTGTCAAATGTATCGTCTTAATAACTAACCTGCGGATTTCATAGCCACAGTTAGTGGTTTATCAGGCCAAATATAACGGGGATTTGTTTTCCGCTAAAACATGAGTGCCTGCCGGAAGGCAAGCACTCATAACTAATATTCACAGAAAGCCTTTTCTGTTAATTATTCTGTTACCGGTAAAGGAAACTCCGCCCACACATCGTCGCCCGGCCTGTCTGTTGGCAGCTCATCTAACTTATTATAGCGGCGCATATCAATCCATCTATGCCCTTCAAAGTATAATGAATAGCGGCGTTCATACAGCATTTCATTAATCAATGCCGCCTGTGTTTGGGGACCGCTGTAATTTCCAAGGCCATGTTTTGAGCGAATTACATTCAATGCCTTTATTGCTTCGTTGAAATTATTCAGTTGAATATTTGCTTCAGCATAAATTAGTATTAATTCTTCATTCCTTATAACTGGCATAGGTGCAGTGCTTGAAGTATAAACCCACACATCACGGTTACTGCTTAAGCCGGCAGGTATGGATGCCGTTGTATTACGCAAGGCTGTTTTATTAATGCGGTCATCATTTGCAGCAATGTCTGCGGTAAAAGAAGGATGCGCCACACGTACTTCCCCATTTTGATTTTGCGGAATAAATGCAGGGTTCAGCTGGTCGCCCGATCCTGTACCAAACACATTATTTATGCCTGTATAGAAATCGCCGTTCAAATCAAAGAAAGATTCATTGAGTGCCGTTAAAGCATCGCTCCATTTTTCTTCATATATATTAACCCTTGCAGCCAGTGCACGGTTGAATTTTAATAAACCGGCAGCACTGCCAAATGCGCCAAATCCAGCCAGGGGAAATTGAACATCTGCACCTGCGAGATCTGTTTTGGCTTCATCTAATAAAGATGAAATTGCAGCCAGCCCGGCATTATAATCCACAACAGGCCCGAGGTTATCCGGGTCAGCAACATCAACACGAATGCCATTTGAATAAGTAAGGTTCAGGTTCATTAAAAGCTGGTGGGCTTTTATGGTTTTTGCAAAACCCGTATAGCCCTTTTTCTGGGCATCGGTAATCAGCGTGGTATTGTTAGCAGCATCAATCAGCACATTGCAGTTTTTAATAACCCTGTAACGTGAAGCCCAGGGCGTGGCAATATAAAAGTTGCTGCCGCTTAATTCTGCATCGTTGGCGCCAAGCAAATCTGTTACATAACGCGGCTCGGAAGGAGAGAAGCGGTATATCTCCCTGCCTATCGTTCCCACATCATCCAAATAAAAAGCAATGGAATTGCGCATGCCCGATTCTGTGCCGCTTACGAGATTGTTAAGTTCTGCTGCAGTGGCATTATTTTGATAGGCTTCCACAGTGGGGCCGTTTAAATTGCCATAATCTTTTTTGCAGGCAGAAAAGAATAAGATAGTTCCTGCAAAAAATAATGTTTGTATACGATTATATTTTTTCATGATAGTATATGTTGGAATTAAAAGCTGAATGAAATATGAAATGCTGCACGTTTGCTGGCAGGATAAGGCAGTACATCCACACCGGTAGAGAAACCTGTACCGAAATTGGATACTTCAGGATCGTAAGACCTGTACTTCGTGATCGTTAAATAATTATTGAACGATACGCCAACATTAATGCTTTTGATAAAGCTGTTAGGAAATTCGGTGAACGTATAATACAAGCCGGCTTCACGCAAACGCAGGTAGCTTGCATCTTCCACAAATATGCGTGCCGTTGTGCCTATCTGCATAATGCGATAAACAGCATCAGGTACACCCATCTTATTCGTTACCTTATCATAGTCGGCACTGGTGCCGCCAAAATCACTTTGCAGTGAAGTGAGGTTAATATTATCGCCGCCATTTTTCCAATGCAATAAGAAACGCAGGCTCAGCTTGCCAAAGAAAGTAACTTCATTATAGGTATTCATCTGGAAGGTTGGCTCAGCATCCCCTAAAACACCAACACCATTATCGCCATCCAGGCCCACAATTTGCGTAGCAGATTTTCCTTCTTCTACCTGGAACGAACCTAACACATAACCAAAAGAACCCTGCGGTATCGGCGGAATAATAAGCCTTGTAACCTTCGACCTGTTGAGCCAGAAATTAACCGATGTATTCCATGTTACAGATTTTGACTGAACAGGGATGGCATTCAGGCCCAGTTCAACACCATGATTGCGCAGGTCACCTGCATTCAGCCATTTGCTTGAAAAACCCGATGAAGACGGCAGGCTTTGCAGCATGAGAAAATCGCTGATGCTTTTATTATAATAAGTCAGTTCAAAACTTAGCCTGTTGTTTAAAACGCTAAAGTCAATACCTGCTTCCAGCTCTTTCTGCCGTTCCGGTTTAATGTTGGCATCGCCCTGCTGTATATTCACAATTACGCCCGGGTTGCCCGCAATATTTGATATGGCCATACCTGTAAACTTGCTGCCATAAGCGGGCACATTATTAGCCTGCCCGTAAGCTGCACGCAGTTTTATATTGTTGAAAAAACCTTCATCAACAATACCCGATCTTGTAAGGTTCCATGACAAACCTGCTTTAGGATACGTATAAAACTTTGCGGCATCGCCATTATTGCTGCTCCTGTCGAAACGCACACCGGCTGTTAGTGTAACGGCATCAATAATGCTGGCTTCCTCCTGTATAAAAACGCCCGAGTTAAGATATTTGGTGCGAAGCTGTGTTGCATTTAAAGCACCGGCCTGGCTTACATTTTCCTGGCCTGCTATCACCTGTGTTGCCACATTCAGCAGGTTGTTGTAATCGCCTGTTTCCTGCGTAAAGCCAGCCGATGTTGTAAGCGATAAATTATCAGAAGGCGTGAATGTGTTCACCAGTGAAGCAATGTAATTTGTGCTTACATTTTTTGTAAAGCCCTGTATAGATGTGCCTTTATTTACGGCCTGCCACTGCAGGGTGCCGGGGAATAGCGCCGACGTCTGAAGGTTATAGAAATCAACGCCGCCCCTTGCAATAAATTTCGTGGTGCTTTTGCCGCTGTTTTGCAGTGTGGCTTCAAGGTTCAGGCCTGTAATAAAGCGGTTTACAGATTCATTGTTCTTCATCAATGCAATTGTTTGCAAAGGATTGGAAGCTGCAAAAGTGTTTGCAGGATAATTACCGTTTGCATCAGGATGCAGCTCTGCAAATGAGGGAGTTGAGGAAAGCACTACGCCAATGGTTGCACCAACGTTATCGTTGCCAAACAAACCCCTGTCTGAAGAGGAGTTGATATAATTTGTCGTTATACCAATCTTTATGTTATCCGAAATACGATGGTCAACATTAAGCCTTAAACCGGTATTGCGATAGCCCGTATGCTTCACAATACCGCCTTCATCTTTTTGTGATGCAGAAAAGAAGAAAGATGTTTGTTCTCCACCGCCGGTTAAGCTTAATTCTGTATTGCGTGCAAAGCCGGTGTTGTCATACATTTCTTTTTCATAATCATAAATATGGCCTGCGGCCTGTGCATCCAGAAATTGTTGCCTCAAAGCTTCGCTTGTAGCGGAATCGCTTGATAAGCTTGCGGCGCGGTCGGCAGTGAATTCCCTTACACCCAATAATTTTCTTACGTTTATCAGCCCAAGGTCCTGCGAAACATTTATAGCTGTTTTTCCCTGCCTGCCTTTTTTGGTGGTGATGAGGATAACACCGGCGGCGGCTTTTGAACCATATATAGCTGCTGCAGAAGCGCCCTTTAATATTTCAATGTTTTGAATATCCTGCGGGTTAATATCAGCAATACGGTTTGATGGGTTATCCTGTGTTGAAGTGGCGGCACCGCCACTGGCCGCAGATGTAACGGCATTTAAACCGGCAGAAGTAGCGCTGTTATCAACAAACACACCATCCACCACATATAAGGGCTGTGTGTTGCCATATACCGATGTTACGCCGCGCAGCTTAACCGTAATGCCGCCGCCGGGTGCACCAGAATTGGCGTTGATATAAGCGCCCGGAATTTTACCTTCCAATGCGCCGTCTAATGTTTGTGCAGGCGCTGTGCTGCTTAACTCCCTTGAAGAAATGGTGGCTACAGCATTGGCAAGATTTCTTCTTTTTACATTGGTGGATAAACCGGTTACAATTACTTCATCCAGGTTGGCAACATCCTGTTCAAGGATAATAACTGATTGTGTTAACGTATCCGTTTTTATTGTCCTGGATTTGAAACCTGTTGCACTAAGCACAATGATTGAATTGTTTGCATTGGGTATGGTAACAGCGCCCTGTGCATCTGTAACCATCGTTCTTTTTTTATCAATCGAAATGGTTACACCGGCGATAGGTTGGCCATTTGACTCCTGCACTTTTAAACTCACCGCATTATCCTGTGCGGATAATAACAACGGAAAGAACAGCACACATAACATTACGTTAATTGATAGCCTCTTTTTCATTCGTATATTTTTTATTTTTTCAATAGCCTCATGGAACCCCGCTATGTATAATCCCTGTGTGAAAAAAATTAGCAGCGTGGTTCCATTTTGTGTTTTGATGTTTGTTGTAAAAATTGTTAGTTGGTTTTATGCAGGTTGAGGTGTTGAAAAAATATAATTGCCATAGCCATGTTCGGCAATTTGTTTGGCCCTGGGCGGATAGGTGGAAAGATCAGCCGGTGTATTGGTGGCAAGCCCGTCAACATAGCGGTTAAACATGCAGAACAAAGCCGCGATTAAAACTGTGTCATGAATGTCTTTGTCTGTTGCGCCTGCTTCTTTTGCTTTTTTAATCTGATCTTCCGTTACATGCCTGCCGCCTTTTTGTACGCTGCCTGCAATGCTTAATAATGTTTTCAGCTTATCGGGAATTTCAGCTTGTTCATAATCATTTTTTATTTGATGGATGAGCTTATTGTCATCATTCAAATAACAGCTCACAATGGCGCCATGCGATTGCTGGCAATAAAAACAATCATTGAGATAAGAAACATATGTGGCGATCATTTCCCTTTCGGCCATGGTTAAGCCTTCATTAGTACGCAGCATTAAGTTGGCAAGTTTTCCCATGGGCTCTGCTGTTTGCGGGCTGAAAGCCATCAGGCTTCTAATGCCCGGCAGGTTGGGATCTACATTTATGTACGGCATAGTTTGGTTTTATTTTAATTAGAAATTTTTGATGTTTTGCATATTGGTCTGACGCTTTAAAAGCGTCAGACCGTGAGTGATATTATTTGTCTTTTAGTTTATTATACTGCTGCTGCAGGAATTGATAGCCCGCCGTTTTATATTCCGGCGTTGATACGGTGAAATGATCGCCGGGATAATAGGCAAACACAAAATCTGCATTGATCTTTTTCATTTCATTGTCGAATAAATGCACTGCATAATTCAATAAAAAATTATCCTGTTCGCCCACAGACACCCTTATCTTTTCTTTAAGATCAGGTTCAAGCTGCTGCCAGTTTTTTCTTACATACAATGAGATGTCGTAATTCTTCCAATGCTCAACTGTTACCGGGTCAATTTCACCTGTTAATTCGTTACATAGTCTTCGCGGAGAGCCGTCATTATTTTTTATACTGAACACCGCATCAAAAGAATGCATCTGTTCGCCGCGGTATATTACATGTTCCATCTGCAACATGTTTTTCATGGTGATCCATGGAAAGCGGCCTGCAATAGTGCCTGCCGCCCTTAATGAACTATCCTTTGCATAAAAAATATTTTTGTCTTCATACAAATTCACCTGCTGGAAATTTCTGAAATCAACCGGGTCGGGAGAACTTGACCAGCATGCATCAAACACTTTTGGATAATGTGTCTGCAACCATAAAACCGTCCAGCCTCCGCTGCTGTGGCCCGTCAGCAATCTTGCTTTATCAGTCCTATATGTTTTCTCAACCTGCGGGATAAGTTCCTGCGTAAGCGCATCGCCCCATGGCCCGTTATTATCACTGTTGGCATACACGCAATGGCCAAGGGAACAATTACCATCAAGAAAAACCCTTATGCATGGCGTTGTGTCTACCGGCATGGAGGGATCGTTTTTGCCGGAATAATTATGATAGTCGCCGCCATAGCCTGAAATCCAGTACAACACCGGGAATTTTCTATCGGGCTCCTCATAATATTCTTTGGGCAGCAATATGGCTGCGTTAATAGTTGTTGGTCTTTTGTAAGATGCAGAAAGTAATGCCGACGGCACTTTCAACTCCTTTACAAATTGTGTTTCAGCAAAGCTTTTTTCTTTGATTACATTATTGCAGGCAATATTAAAAACTGCACCCGTATGCTTTGTGAGCTGCACCGTTATTGCATCGTTATACATATTGCCGGGGCTTTCAGCAATTGAGCGCCCGCCTTCATTCTTATCCCACACCACCTGTGCGTTATATTCGCCCCTTTCTATATCCGATAGTTTAACAGGATATGAAACTGCATTATCATCAAACAAAATTTTACTGCCTGGTTGTATGTTATTTACCGTGATGGCAAAACAGGGAAACCTTTCAACGCCAACCATTTGGTCTTTTGGTGATTTGGACTCCTTCGAAAGAAACAAAAGCACCTTGCCTGAAAAGTTTTCATCAGATGCGGCTGGTGTAAAGCTTACGCTGAACTTTTGGCCATAAACATGTAAAACGCTTATGGTGATGGCAATTAAAAGACAGCATTTTTTATACTTATTCATTGCAGATAGTTTGTTCGGCCAGGGCTTCAACAACGTCTGACCGGTTTTTACAATGCTTATTTAAAAAGTTTTTCTTCAGCGAGTTTCGTTCCTTCCACACGCGCTTTAATTTTTGCAAACGCTGTATCTCTTGAAGTTGAAACATCATCGGCAAAAGGAGAGAAGCCGCAATCGTCTGTTGTGCCAAGCCGTTGCAAAGGAATTTTTGCTGATGCTTCAATAATAACATCGCGTATTTCTTCCGGCGTTTCAATGCGTGGGTTCAATACATCTGTTACACCGATAAATACGGTTTGATTGGGACGAAGATTTTCTTTGATGCATTGTAAAACATCCTCTTTATTTTTTTCGCCTGCATATTCCAGGAAAAAATTGCCTGCGTTCAATTCAAACAATAAAGGCAATAAATCATTGTAACTAATATCTGCGCTGTGCGTAGAATCATGATCGCCGCCCGGACAAGAATGAACGCCGATCTTTTTTCTCTCTTCTTCAGAAAAACGGGCCAGTACTTTATTGTTTAAATCAATGAATGATCTCAATAAACTTTTTGAAGGATCGAGTTTTAAAGCAAGCCTGCCTTCCGTAAAATCCACCTGCACAAGATGAGCGCCGGCGTTTAAACAGCTTCTTATATCGGCTTCGGCTTCATTCACCAGGTCATTTATAAACTGCTCCTGCGAATAATTTTCAATGCCTTCCTGCGGGTATAATAAACTGATGGCAGATACAGCTATCACCGCCTGTTTAACCGGCAAACCTGTTAACTGCTTTGCTTTCTTTAAATAAGCATCTGCATAATTTGTATAATGAAACGGGCCTGATGTTATGGTCGGCAATTGCCTTGTATGCCCGTCTGCAAAAGGAATTACCACGCCATTTGGTGAAAGGTTTTTTATACCACTGATTGGATAAGTTGCAAAGCTTGGTTTTGTTTGTTCACCATCTGTTATAACCGGCGAGCCCGTTTCTTCAAAACGTTGTATAGTTTCTTTTAAAGCTTTATCAAAAAGTTGCTGTAATTCGTTTTCATTTATTTGTTGTTGTGCAAATCCACCTAACGCCTCCACTAAATATTTTGGCCGGGGAACGCTGCCAACAGGGTATGTTCTTATTTTCATAGTTGTAGTTTTTATTTTTATCGGGTCAGACGCTTTTAGAGCGTCAAACCGTTGTAAGGAATTTTATTTATTCAAATTAATATTTGCATAGCCCTCTTTTGCACGCATTGCAGCGCGTTCTACATACACATTCCTGTCCTGCGGCGCCCATGTGTTTAATCCATCCACATAACGGTTGAACATGCAAAAAGCTGCCGCTATTAAAACAGTATCGTGTATTTCCTTATCAGTTGCACCAAGGTTTTTAGCATGTTCTATCTGCGCTGGTGTAACATGCCTGCCGCCTTTTTGCACACTGCCCGCAATGCTTAATAATGCTTTTAATTTTGGTGAGATGGACGTTGACTCGTAGTCTTTTTTAATATCATCAATCAACTGCATGTCGCATTCAAAATAATATTGCGCCAATGCACCATGCACGTTCTGACAATAAAAACAATCATTTTGTGAGGATACATAAGCACCAATCATTTCACGTTCACCGCGTGATAAAGTATTGTTATCATCATGCAATAAAATTTCTGCCAGTTCATTCAATGCCTCACCTGTTTCAGGGCTGTATTGCATAGGCCCGCGGATACCGGGCAAATCGTTTTGTAAATTGATAAATGCCATAGTGTGTTATAAGTTTAACATTATAGATTTTACATTCCGGAATTTTATTTTGGCTGCACATATCCTTTCTCCGCCATGCGTTTACCCATTGCCTCATATTCTTTTTCATCGGTTGGCGTAAAGCTGGCCAGGCCATCAACATACCTGTTAAACATGCTGAATGCCGCAGCGATTAAAACTGTATCATGAATCTCTTTATCAGTAGCGCCTTCTTTTCTTGCGGCCTCAATATCTCCAGGCTTTACTTCTTTGCCAAGAATTTGCACTTTGCCTGCAATATTTAATAACGATTTCATTTTGCTGCTGATGTTTGCCTGCTGCATGTCTTTTAATACATCATCCACAATATTTTTATCATTTCCATATAATGCGCGTGACGCGGCGGCATGGCTCATCATGCAAAACATGGTATCATTTCTTTTAGAAACATAAGCGGCTATCAATTCCCTTTCCGCTTCAGTTAATGTTGAATTGCCTCTTAATAATACCTGTGCCAGTTCATATAATGGCTTGCCTGTTTCCGGGCGAAACATTACCAGGCTTCTGATCCCGGGAACTCCTTCTGGTACGTTTATGTATGCCATAACTATTTGCCCCCATCTCCGCCATGGCGGAGAGTAAAACTTGCGGAGGTAACAAGTTTAATTTGATTATAAATTTTATTACTTAATCATTTCTCCCTTTAGGGCAGGGGCTCTGAATGTTGTTATCAATCCAATGATGAAAATGAATGAAAAAATAAAAATAGCATTGCCATAACCGCCAAGAAATGATACGAGTGCACCGATGAAGAAAACAACAGTTGCTGTAAATAACCTGCCTATATTGAAACAGAACCCTGTTGCAGATGCCCTTACTTTCGTTGGAAATAACGCAGGTATATAAACCGATAATGCGCCCTGGCTTATTCCAAAGAAGAAAGCCATTATGCCCATTTCAATCAATGTTACAGTGGTTATGGAAGAATTCAGTTTAAATACAACAGCAGTCATTATAAAACCTGCAGCAAAACACAACATCATTGTTTTACGCATACCGATCCTGTTTACTATCCAGCCGGAAACAACGCTTCCAATCAAACCGGATAATGCCAGTATCATCATCGTTATGCCACGCAGTTCATCTGCTTTGTTGTTATCCGGCGTGATGCTTTGCACCCATGTGGGTGCCCATGAAAAAATGGCCCACAATCCAATGAGCATAGCACCAAAAATGATGGAGCCGCTGACAAGATTTTTTCTGTAACCGCCTGAAAAAATTTGTTTGCCCGCATTATTATTATCCTGTGCATGATTTGCCTGCTTCCAGCTTTCAGGTTCGGCCAGCATAAACATGGCTATAACGGCTGTGATTAATGGAATGATGCCTGCAAGAAATGCGTTGCGCCATTCCGGTACCAGGTTATTTAATGCGCCGGCCACAATAAAACCAACAGGCATGGCAGCGGATACTATTCCCAATGCAATGGCACGTTTTTTTTCAGGCCATATTTCGGCGATCAGGATATTGGTGGTTACAATTACACCGCCAACGCCAAAACCGGTTATAAAGCGATAAACGCCAACGATAAGCCACGAAGAGGAGAAAGCAGTGAGTGCCGTGAATAATGCATATAACGCTGTTGAAAATATTACGGCTTTTGACCGGCCTATTTTATCACAAACAAAACCCCAGGCAAAACCGCCAAACATACTGCCGAATATGAAGATTGAATTTATATAAGCACTTATATAATTCATTCGTTCATCTGATATGCTGCCTAACAAATCTTTTACTGCCACAGGCAGGTAAACTGACATCAGCATGGAGGAAATGCCACTGAACATAATGCTGATATAGCAAACAATAAATGCTATTGCCAGGCTTCGTTTCGTAGCGGCGGAAGGCTGGTATAGAGTTTCAGCAATTATAATACGCTCTTCAATATTTACTTCAACCTGCTTCATGACACAACTGTTTTATTTTTTTTCAAATGATCGTAGCCTTGCGGCAAACGGTTATAGCCATGATTTTTTAAACGCTCTGCTAATCCTTTATAGAATTCACTACCGGCTGGTGTTATGGTAGCAAGGCCGTCAACATACCTGTTGTACAAACAGAATAATGCTGCAATTAAAACCGTGTCGTGAATTTCTATATCGGTAGCCCCTTCCGCTTTTGCTTTATCAATGGCGGCTTGTGTTACGGCTTTGCCGTTTTCGCGAACCATCAATGCAATTGTTAACAGCGCTTTCATTTTATTGCTTACAGGCGCAGTAACAATATTCTCTTTTACTTTTTGCGATGTTTCCTTTTCACCTAATAAAATATCAGCGGCAGCCGTATGCGCCGCCGTACAGAATTTACATTGGTTGCCGTTTGATACAACCGTTGCAATGAGTTCACGTTCGCCTTCGGTTAAAGTGCTTTCACCGCGAAGCAAAATCTGCGTAAGTTCCCGTATAGGAGCTGCGGCAACTTTATCATATTCAAGCAGGCCCGTAATGCCGGGCAAATGCTCTTCCAATGGAATATATGGCATGGAATAATTATTTAAGCTGATGATGCACAACAAATGCATGCCGGTAAATAACAGAACATAAATTGTTTGGATAATTTCTGTTACCAGCTTATGAACGGATGGCATCACAGTTGCGTCGCATTACCGTTATCTGCACATCATTGCGCAGCCGCAGGTTCCTGTTCAAAGCCGTTTCATAAACTATGAACCCAAACAATTTAAAAGCTTAAATAAACAGGTCGGGAGGTTGTATGGTTCTAAGTATAAAACCTTTTTCCGTATGGAGATTATTAACTGACCGGGTTTTGTTCAGCGAAGTATTATAGGTATTGAATGTAACTTCAGTAAATGCAATATTATATTCCTGTATTAAGCTGAATTGTTTTAAAGAAGGCTGATCAGCTTTTTTGTCTAATGAATTATCGCTGTGTTGCTGAGCGTATAAATTCTTAGTGTTATTGATGTCTGTTTTTTGTTTGTTGGCAATACAATACAAGTACAAAGTATCATTGCGCACCATCCGCTTTACATAGTTGTATTGAGTGCCGTTTAATTCAATTTGCCCGTCACAACGCTGGTAACCGCCACTGCTTTGAATATAAGGGGCATACAATGCAAATTTTAATAACACCAGGTCGTTTTCATCATAACTGTTATTATCCAATAATGCCATCATGCGCTCGTCGGCAGCGGTTTCCATTACGGAAAAAAACAGCGTGTATCCGAAAGCATAAAAGAAATGAATAGCAATCAGTAATATGGTAATAATCTTCTTCAAGCAAACTTAGTCGCCGGAAAAATAGAAATAATATTTGGTATTAAGCAATATTTATAGTTGCATCTTTTACTTTTCTCAATATTGATGAATACATGTTGTTGTTATAAGCCTTTTTGGTAATGCCTGAAAATAGAGAATCCGCGCAAACGTTTGCGCAAAAATTAATAATAAATTGATTGAATGTTCATTTAAATTTAATTTTGAATAAGATTGATAATAAATAAGTTTGCTGCCGAATAATCTGAATAAAATTTAATTTATAGTACGGAAATTTCTAAGGAACCAGGATTGATATACCTGGCCGGGATCTTTTAAAAATATCATAGGCATATATATAATATTGCTTCATTATGTAATGAGGCATTGTTCCTGGGGCATACGATCGGATGGCATTTATTATTCAATTTTTATAATAATTTAAAATGAAGCATTTAATTATTTTTTGTTTATCCCTGTTTGCAGCCAGCGTATTATTTGCCCAACCCAAAACAAAGAAGACAGTATATATAATTATTGACGGTATCCCGGCAGATGTGATTGAAAAAGTTAACCCGGTACACATGAATGAAATTGCAAAGGCTGGTGGATACGCCCATGCTATGGTTGGTGGTGAAAAAAACGGTTATTCTCAAACGCCTACCATTTCTGCAGTGGGCTATAACAGTATATTAACCGGAACATGGGTGAATAAACATAATGTCTGGGATAATGATATACAGGATCCCAACTATAATTATAAAAGCATTTTCAGGATATTAAAGGAAAATAACCCCGAAAAAAAGATAGGTATATTTTCTTCATGGACTGATAACCGCACCAGGCTTGTTGGCGATGATTTGGCTGCAACCGGCAACATACATTTTGATTATAAGTTTGATGGTTTGGAGTTGGATACGGTTAATTATCCACATGATAAGGAAAGTGCTTACATGCATAATATAGATACTAAAGTTGCAGAAGTTGCCGCTTCATCTATTAAAACCAATGCGCCCGATCTTTCCTGGGTTTACCTGGAATATACAGATGATATGGGCCATAAATATGGCGACAGCCCGCAATTTTATAAGGCTATTAAATATGCAGATGATTATGTTGGACAGATATGGCAAGCCATTCAATACAGGGAAAAGAATTTTAATGAAGACTGGCTTATTATAATAACAACAGATCATGGCCGCACAGCTGAAACAGGCAAAGGGCATGGCGGGCAATCAGACAGGGAACGTGCAGGCTGGATATTTACCAATGCAAAAAACCTGAACGGATATTTTAAAAACAACCAGGCTTCAATCGTAGATATTTTTCCAACCATTGCCCGCTTTATGAACCTGCAAATTCCATTGGAAACAGCAAGGGAAGTTGATGGTGTGCCGCTTATCGGTGCATTATCATTAACCAATGCTGCTGCACAATATAAAGATGGTATAATAACAATTGGGTGGCAGGCAAAAGCAAAAGCAGGATCAGTAAAAATATGGGCGTCAGCAACCAACAACTATAAAGAAGGCGGCGAAGATAAATTTGAGCTGTTAAAAACTGTTCCACTGGCAGATAAAAAGGCAACATTGAATGTAAAAGACATGCCTTCTGCCTTTTATAAATTATTTCTGCAAGGCCCCGATAATAACCTTAACCACTGGGTAATCCTGAATAATAAAACTGCTGATAAAACGAATTAAAATGAAACTTATAAATATTGCAAGATATTCAATTGTCTGCGTTTGTTTTTTAAGTATGGCCGCCTGCAGCAATACGAAACATGCAGCAACATTAAATACAGCCGCTCCGCAACTTGCTACGTATGGACCGGTTTGGGCAGCGTTATGGCAACAGAAAACTGCAGAGTATAAAGCTTTATGTTTTCAGGCTTATAATCTTGCAACATTACGCCTGGATGAATATGCATCAGCCAGCCATGATAAGCCATTTGCTGTTGTAACAGATATTGATGAAACCGTTTTGGATAACAGCCCTTATTCTGTGCACCAGGGGTTAAAGGGATTAGGCTATGATGACAGTTCCTGGATGGAATGGACTGCTAAAAAAGACTGTGATACCGTGCCCGGCGCTCCTTCTTTTTTAAAATATGCCACTGCCAAAAACATACAGGTTTTTTATGTGAGCAACAGGCTTGAAGCTGAACTGGAGGCTACTATTGCCAACCTTAAAAAATGGAATTTTCCAAATGCTGATGCTGAACACATACTGCTTAAGAGCGGAACTTCTGGTAAAGATGCGAGGCGTGCACTTGTTGCACAACGTTATTCCGTATTACTTTTTTTAGGCGATAACCTGGGCGATTTTTCCGGTATTTATGATCATCAATCATACGAAAAAAGAGATGCTTTGGTACAAACCAATGCATCAGGCTTTGGCAGCCACTTTATTGTATTGCCCAATGCTATGTATGGAGAATGGATGGGGGCTTTATTAAATTATCAATACAAACAATCACAAACAGAACAAAGCAAGACGCTGCTTCAGCAATTAAAAAATTACTAAGACAGGCTTATCAGGAATTTTACCAAACAAATCTGAATGCAACGCATTGCGGGCGGGCAACTTATCTATCAACTGAAAAATAATATAGGAATTAATAATACAGGCTGTAATCTTTTTGATAACAACGGAACACTAAGCATCGCCACGAAACCTAAAATATTTATCCCGGTTAAGCAAACAGGTATTTCATATAAAACAAAATTCAAAAACAAAAAAACAATTATGAGAAGAGCTATTCAACTGCAAAACAAGCTGCTTATAATGCTGCTTATTGCAGGTGCGCTTTGTTCTTTGCCAGGAACAAGTGTAAGTGCGCAGGATGCCGGATCAATCAATGGCATTGTGCAAAATGAAAATAAGGAAGCGCTGACAGGTGTATCCGTAACATTGAAAAGCGATTCGCTTCATTACACCAGATCCGTAGTTACAGACAGTTCAGGAAGATTTGATTTTTCGGGACTGTTAAATGGATTAAAATATGCTTTGTCTTTTTCAAGCGTTGGGTATGAACCTGCTCTTGTAAATGATTACACTGCGAGGGCCGGAACATCGCCAATAGTTATCAGTTTAAAATCAACATCAAAAAACCTGGATGATGTAGTGGTGGTTGGATATGGCACCGCAAAAAAAGTAACAGTAACAGGCGCTGTTGACCAGATTTCAGGAAAGCAGCTGGCGGCACGGCCAATAGCCAATGTGTTCCAAGGTTTGCAAGGCTTAAGCCCCGGTTTAAATATAACTTACGGCGGCGGCCAGCCGGGCGCAACACCTACTATCAATGTGCGCGGATTTACTTCAATTAATGGTGGCTCGCCATTGATAGTAATTGATGGTATTGCATCTGCAACAGATGATCTTTTGAGAATTAATCCGTCAGACATTGCATCCATTACCGTATTGAGAGATGCTGCTTCGGCAGCTATCTATGGCGCCAGGGCTGCTTATGGCGTATTAATCGTAACTACAAAAAAAGGAGCAAGCGGGGGCAGACAAAACATCAGCTACAATAATTATTTCGCTTTTTCAAAAAGAACCGTGTTGCCCGATGCGGTAACCGATCCTTATATTTATTCAAGGGTATTGGAAACCTCCACTGATAATACACCATGGGATTATGTAAATTTCTCCGATGAATATTATAAATGGGCTAAAGCACGTTCTGATGATCCTTCCATTGAAAATGTAAGGGTTGACCCCGATGACCCTACCAGGTGGGCTTATATGGGCAACACCAACTGGAATAATTATTTCTTTAACAAAGCAAGCTTTTCGCAGTATCATACAATTTCTCTCAATGGCTCTTCTGCAGACAATGCAAAGCTGCCGGTTAATTATTTGTTATCTGCCGATTATACCAATGAAAACGGCTTGATTAAAATTACCAAAGATGACTGGACGCGGTATGGCTTAAGGGGTAATTTAAGCCTTACGCCTTTGCGCTGGCTGAAAGTGGATAATAATCTTTCTGTTTATCAGTTGAAAAGAGATGCGCCAACTTATAGTGTTACCGATGTATATTATTTACAGCCAACCAATGTTGTGAAAAACCCAGATGGTACGTGGGGTAATAATTCAGCCGGCAGGCTGGCTGCACAGTTAACCGATGGTGGCCGCAATCAGCAAACCCGTTTTGGGTTCCAGGATATTGCAAGAGCAACAGCATCTTTTCTGAATAATGAATTACAAATAACTGCCGATGCAAGTTTTAAACGGGAGCTATGGAAATACCACATTGAAAGCCTTCCTTATCTTATTGGTTATGGGCCGGATGATATAAGGCAGGAAAACAGCATTGGTTCCATTTCAGAAACGAATGGCACTGTTGTCCAGGATGTATTTGACGTATATGTGAACTATAACAAGAGTTTTGGCGATCATGCTATTAAATTGCTGGCAGGTTATAACCAGGAAAGTTATGAGTGGTCTCCGGTTACAGCATCTAAAACAGGATTGATATCAGCATCAGTTCCTTACATCGGGTTAACAACGGGAGATGCGGTAATTAGTGCAACTGGCGGTGGTTCTGATTATTATGCTTATGCCATCCGCAGCTGGTTTGGCCGTATAAATTATACATATAAAGATAGATACATCATAGAAGGTAATGGCCGTTACGATGGTTCATCCCGCTTCCCGTCCAATAACCGCTGGGGTTTCTTTCCTTCCGTTTCAGCTGCGTGGGTAGCCAGCAAAGAATCTTTTTTTGAACCGCTTGCACCCGCTTTATCAACCTTTAAATTGCGTCTTTCTTATGGCGATCTGGGCAACCAGAGTGTAAGTTACTATGGTTATGTGCAATCATTGCCCACTTATCTTTCTACTTATTTAATAGATGGCAACCGCCAAACTGTTTTAGGTTCTGCGCCTTCTCTTGCAGTTGATCCTAATAATTATACTTGGGAAAAAGTAACCACAAGCAATATAGGTGCAGATGTAGGATTGTTTAATGATAAGCTGATGGCTTCTTTTGATTACTATATCCGTAACACAAAAGGCATGCTTGCGCCGAGCCAGGAATTGCCTGCTGTGTTAGGTACCTCTGCGCCCAGCCAGAACGCTGCCGACCTGCAAACCAAAGGCTGGGAGCTTTCGCTCAGTTATCACAACTCTTTTACTGCCGGCAGCAGCCCGTTATCTTTCAATGCAAAATTTATCTTGTCTGATTCGAGGAGCCATATCACAAAATATAACAACGCCCTGCAAACATTTTCTGCCGCTTACAGGCCCGGGCAAGAGATTGGTGAATTATGGGGTTTGACAAATGATGGCTTTTTTAAAGATGAAGAAGAAATTGCCAAACTTGATGAAACGGCGATCATTCCCTGGGGCGCTTTAAGTATAGTGGAAGGATGGCCTAAATACAAAGACCTTGACGGCGATGGTAAAATTGAATTGGGCACTTCTGCATTAGACCCGAAAGACCTTAAGATCATCGGTAATACCAGCCCGCGCTACCGTTTTGGTTTTAACCTGGATGCCAGTTGGAAAAATTTTGATTTCAGCATTTTTCTACAGGGTGTGGCAAAGCAGGATTATTATCCGCATCATTATCTTTTCTGGGGGCCTTATCAGCAGCCTTATGCCAACATTTATCCCTGGAACCTTGATTTTTACAGGGCTTCAGGAGAAAGCGAAGCGCAAAGGGCAGGCGATTCAAAATCTTATATAGCAGCAGGTTTGGCAGATGCCAATACCAATTCCTATTTCCCGGTGCTGCAATCGTGGCTGGCTGATAATAATTACGGAAGCGGTTTAGATGTTCCGCAAACCAAGTACCTGTTAAGTGCGGCGTATGTGCGTATTAAAAATATTACCATAGGCTACACATTGCCTGTATCGGTAACCAAAAGATTTGGTTTAAACAGGCTGCGGGTTTTCTTTAGCGGTGAAAATCTTTATGAAATGTCTCCCATTAAAAAGTATTTAGATCCGGAATCTATAACCGATGGTTATGGATGGGAATATCCTTATCAGCGTAAATACTCATTTGGTGTAAATGTGGATTTATAACCGCCGGGATTTATTCATTTATTAAAATTTCTGACATGAAAAAATTATCATATTATATACTTCTTATAACGGTGATTGCTGCGTCTTGTAAGAAAGACTTTTTAGACCGCTATCCGCAAACAACCATATCGCCGGAGCTCTTTTTTAAATCTGAGGAAGACCTTAAATTATACGTGGATGGGCTGCTAACCCTTCCGGGTACCGGTAACTTCCTGGCCGATCAAAGCAGCGATAACATGGCCACAACGGGTTCTATTGAAATTAAAAACATCATGACCGGTAGCCCAAGTTCTCAAACCATAACATCTGGCTGGAGCTGGACGCGGTTGCGTAATATCAATTATTTTTTGGATAATTATAATAATGCGGATGTTGACCAGGAAGTTAAAGATCATTATTCAGGACTGGCGAGATATTACAGGGCGATGTTTTATATGGGCATGGTTAAAAGATACAATGATGTACCCTGGTATTCTTCCGCCATTGATCCTGCTGACTCTTCTTCTTTATATATGACACAAACACCAAGGGCGCAGGTAATAGACAGCGTGATGGCAGACCTTGCTTTTGCAGCAGCGCATGTAAGGGAATCTGTTCCAACCGGTACGCCGGATGTTTGGGCTGTAAAAGTATTTTATGCAAGAACAGCTTTGTATGAAGGCACTTACCGTAAATACCACACGGAATTAAAGCTGGAAAGCACGGCATCATCATTCCTTGAAACGGCAAAAAGCGTTGCCCAGGAAATTATGGAATCCGGAAATTTCGCACTGTATAATACCGGTAACCCGGCAGGCGATTATGCTACGCTGTTTACTTCGCAGGATTTATCCGGAAACAAAGAAGTTATATTAAATACGCCCTACGATGCAAGCAAGGAAGGCGCATCCGGCAGCAATAATAACAGCACCGTATTTGGTGATTATGAACAATCGCCTTCGCGGGATTTGGTGCAATCTTACCTCATGAGCGACGGGTCGAGATTTACTGATGTTCCCGGGTATAAAACATTTGGTTTTGTAAAAGAATTTGAGAACCGCGACCCGCGCATGAAGCAAACGCTTGCTTATCCCGGCTTTCAAAGAATAACGGATAACAAGCCTTACGTACAAAGATTGAATAAGAATTTTACAGGCTATCACCAGATAAAAGGTTACTATAATTCATCAACCGATGGAACTATACTCGGCAGCTTCGATTTTCCTGCTTACCGGTATGCAGAAGTACTGTTAATTTATGCAGAAGCGCTTGCAGAACTTGGTTCTATAACACAGGAAGATCTTGATAAAAGCATTAACCTGGTAAGACAACGTGCAGGCCTGCCTGGTATAAATCTTTCTGCTGCCAATGCGAACCCGGATCCTGTGCTGGAAGCAAAATATCCTGATGTTTCAGGCAATAACAAAGGCGTATTATTAGAAATAAGAAGGGAAAGAAGAATAGAATTTGCTATGGAAGGATATCGTTACGATGACCTCATGCGCTGGCATGCCGGGAATCTTTTAACCAATATACCCGAGGGTATGTACTTTCCGGGATTGGGTAAATATGATCTTACAGGAGATGGTTATGATGACATTATCCTCATCGATAAAAACAGCGATATTCCTTCTGAAGATCAAAAGGAAAAAAACGGGCTTGGCGAGGTTTTGATTTATTATAAAGCCGGTAGTTACGGAGAAAGTGTAACGGTGTATTTACGCAATGGCAATAACGGCGGCACAATGGTTACCGAAACGGCGCCACGGCAATTTATTGACCCGCAATATTATTACAGGCCCGTTCCATACACACAAATAGCATTGAACCCAAACCTGGTTCAGCCATTTGGATGGCAATAATTTTATAACATATTTAAGCGATAAGGAATTTGCCTTATCGCTTTTACATATTTAAAGATGAGAAGACGATCGCTTATAAAAAAAATAACCGCATTAGGAAGCATGGCTGCATTAACAGGTAATGCAGCCATGGCAATGCCGGTTAAAGAAAATCATCAAAACAAAAAACCAGCACTGCGTATTGCTCATATAACCGATGTACATATCCGGGAAGGCGATAATGCCCCGCAAAGATTCAAAGCCTGTCTTGAAAAAATAAAAAAACAGGACGTTGATTTTTTTCTGAATGGCGGCGATTCTATACATGATGCTTCTTATGATAACGTAAAAAGAGAAGCCGTTTTAAATCAATGGCAGATATGGGATGATTGTTTAAAAACGATTGCTTCTTATGAAATATATGCCTGTGTTGGTAACCACGACCCCTGGTGGGCTGCGCCATCAACCACAGATGATATGTATGGTAAAGATTACGTGGTAAAGCGGCTTAAAATTCCCAAACGTTATTATAGTTTCTCAAAAAAAAACTGGCATTTTATAATACTGGATGGCAACAATAAAAATATTGCTTTAGACGATGAACAATTTAACTGGCTGGTGAAAGAACTGGATAGTTTACCGGCAAACACACCTGTACTTTTAATGTCGCATTACCCGGTTTTTGGTGCAACTCCTGTTCTCGTAGGCGGCAATCATTCAGACAATAAAAAATTAAAAGACCTTTTTTATAAACATCGCGATAAGGTAAAAGTGTTTCTGAGCGGGCATAATCATTTATATGATGAAACCTTGTATAATAAAGTATTGTATTGTTGTAATGGCGCTATGAGCGGCTATTGGTGGGGAAAGGGCGATAAAGAATCTGCGGGAGAAGGATATTATCTTGAAACACCGCCAGGCTATGCTATACTAAACTTATATGAGGATGGAAGTGTGAGGAATGAATATACAGCCCATCATTTATAAAAAGGCTAAAGATATCTTTACACATTTTCAAAACAAATTGCAGATATAAACGAATCTTGCACAAATGGAAATGCATTAATTTTTCAACTCAAAAAATATTTAAAAGTAAACAGGCCTTTAATGCCCGCTATTGTTAATCTTAAAAGATAAGCCAATGGGAAGAAAAAGTTTAAAAGAACCCCGGCAAAAAGAAATTATAGAAGCCTTTTATAATCTTGCCAAAACTGAAGGATTGGAAAATGTATCTATTGCAAAAACTGCTGAAGCCATCAATATTAACCCGAGCCTGGTAATTCATTATTTCAAAACCAAAGAACATTTGGTGTATGGATTGGTGGAATATATCCTGGCTAAATATTTATTGATTTTTAAAATTCCTGTGCGTTATCAGAAAGATCCTGCAAAGAAATTAAAAATTGTATTGGATAACCTGTTTTCGAATAAATGGAATGTTTTATTTGATGACAGTGTATCATACAGTTGTTATGCGTTAACATTTCGGAATGATTTAATCAGGAAAAAATATAAATCGTTGCTGGATACTTTACGAAGCAACCTGGAACAGATTATTATAGAATGCAACAATGCAAGCACTTTAAAAATAGAAGATACTGCAAAAACAGCCGACTGGATTTTTACATTGGTGGATGGAGCTTATTATTATTTATCGCTCACAGATGATAAAACCGAATACCAGCATAAGCTTAACCTGTACAAATCGCATGTAATTAAAATTTTAGGGCTTTGAATTTCTTTTCCGGTAAATAACTGCAATGGCAAAACCAGCAATAAGCGCCCAGAGAGAATTTACCACGAGATTGGGATAATCATTAAGGCTGATAGCATCAGTAATTAAACCCGCCGCTCCAATAACATTAAGCACGTGATAAAAAGGCTTGTCTGATTTTAGTTTTCCAATGCTCAATAAAAGATAGGCAACAAGATATGCCACAGCGCCAACCCAGCCCATTATGCTTGAGAAAAGAAAAGTATGCATGCTAAACGATAAATTTTGACAATTATAAGATTGCTGCTAAATTATAACCGGCGGCTGATTCAGGTAAGTTTTAAATGCTTCTTAAAGAAAAAGTAAAATGGCAGGAAACTTTATATGTAACTATATCGTGCCTTAATTTTTATATTACTTTACCACTGCCTTTATTCCTTTCTCTGTCAATTCTATTTTACGTTGTTTGTATAAAGCGCCAAGCGCCATTTTAAAAGTTTTTTTGCTCATGCCGAAGAAGTCATAAATAACTTCAGGGCTGCTTTTATCGTGATAAGGTAAAAAGCCTTTATGCGTTTTTAATAAACTGAGTATTTTTTCTTCTTCCTGGCTCACCCGTTCATAACCCGGTTTGTCGAGCACAAGGTCTATTTTATTATCGGCGCGTATGGTTTTAATATATCCTTTCAGCTTATCGCCCACCTCTAAATTTCTATATACTTCGTTGGCATGCAGCAGCCCGATATGTTTGCCGTTAATGATCATCACATAACCCAGGTCAGATTCACGCTGAACATATAAATTCACTTCTTCCGCTTCCTTTACGGTAAGCACATCATTGCTCAATTGCTTCTCCACTTTTTCAGTAGCGGCAATGCGGCCGGTTTGTTCATCAATATAAATTTTTACCAGGTATTCACCTCCTTTATGCATGTGCGTAAGCTGCTGGGATTTGGCAACGAAAATATCTTTCATCAAACCCCAGTCAAGAAAAGCACCGTGCGCCGTGGTGTCCACACATTTCAGTTGCACAACATCACCAACAACACCTGCAGGTTTTTGTGTAGTAGCAATTAAACGGTTGTCCGAATCATGATACACAAATACTTTTATTTCATCGCCAATACGCAAGCCTTTGGGTGCAAACCTTTTGGGCAGTAACAGGCCATCGCTGCCATCATCAAGATAAAACCCAAATTCTACTTTGCGGGAAACTTTAAGCGTATTATACATACCCACCTGTACCATAAGGCAATAATATTGTTGGTAAAGATAATGCCATCAGCCGCATTGCCTGGTGTACAAACAATAAGTATTTTTATCGCCATGAAATCGGCAAGCATACAGGAGCTGAAACAGCAATTACAGCAGGCATCTGTAAAAGAAATAACAGAGTTGTGCTTAAAGCTGGCAAGATTTAAAAAAGACAATAAAGAATTGCTTACTTACCTGCTTTTTGAGGCTGGTGATATAGAGGCCTATACCAATACTATAAAAACTTTCATGAATGAATCGTTTAAAGAAGTAAACACGGTAAAGCTATATTTCGCAAAAAAGAACTTGCGCAAAATTTTACGGCAGGTAAATAAGTATATAAAATTCACGGGCAATAAGCAAACTGAAGCAGAGGTGCTTATACATTTTTGTTGGCTGCTGAAAGAATCAGGAATTGATATGCGCAAGAGTACGGCGCTGGTTAATATGCTTACACAACAGGTGAAGAAAATTAAAGCCGCCATTAGTGTACTGCATGAAGACGTTCAGTATGATCTTAATAAACAGATGGAGAAAACTTTTGTTGCAGTATAATTATTGATTAAACTTATTCATAATCAGAAATTCAATTAATCCAATGCTTTTAGCATTGAGATGAATGAAACCTGTTTCAATTAGTTTTAACCAAAGTGAATCTGGTGACACTTAGACTAAAGTCTTTATGCTGAAAAGATGAAGGAAGCAGGTGCTGATGTGCAACCGATTCGCTACTGCATAAGAATTGTACATGTTTTGAAAAAAATGAAGTTTTATTTGCTATTGAATAAACTCTTTCTTTATCCCCAGCTTTTTCATTTTAGATTTTAAAGTTGAAGGGGGGATATTTAAAATTTCTGCTGCTGCCCCTGCACCCCAAATTCTGCCATTGCATTTTTTTAATATGGAGATAATATAATCCCGTTCATTCTCATGAATAGTTTTTGTATAAGCTTTCTGTGTATCGTACTGCAAATTTTCTGCGGTAAAAGGCAAAGGCATTTCTTCGATCATATTTCCTTTTGCAAGCAATACACTTCTTTCCATTAAATGTTCAAGTTCCCGAATATTACCACGCCAGCTATAAGCCATCATGTTTTTTAAAACATTATCTGCAATACCATGTATTTTTTTGCCGGTTTTATTGTTATAATAATTCATGAAATGATAAGCGAGTGCAGGAATATCTTCTTTGCGTTCCCGCAAAGGCGGCAACTCGATGGGAAAAACATTCAGACGATAATAAAGATCCAGGCGAAAGCGTGCTTCAGCCACTTCTTTCTCCAGGTTTTTATTGGTAGCTGCAATAATGCGTACATCAATTTTTATCGTATCCTTTCCGCCGATCCTTTCTATTTCTTTTTCCTGCAGAACCCTTAATAATTTCACCTGCAATTCAAGCGGCATTTCACCAATCTCGTCCAATAAGATAGTTCCTCCGTTAGCCTTTTCAAACTTGCCGATGCGCTTATCAAGCGCTCCTGTAAAAGCGCCTTTTTCATGGCCAAATAATTCAGATTCAATCAGTGTTGCAGGCAATGCCGCACAATTCACTTTTATAAAAGGTTTGCTTTTTCTGTTTGATAAATTATGGATACAATCAGCAATTTTTTCTTTGCCCGTACCGCTTTCACCCAATATTAAAACTGAAGTATCGGAAGGCGCAACCTGCGCAATATGGTCCAGTACATTTAAAAGCAGCGGGCTTTTGCCGATAATGCCTTCACATCCTTTTATAAATTCATCTTTCTCTATTTTATTCACCTTATGTTGAATGTTGTTTTTGTTATTCAACATTATTTCAATGCTGTTTATGAGCAGCATTTGTGCATTCTCAAATAAATTAATATGGCTGGCATTGTAGGCGTCAGGTATTTTGCTGTATAAACAAAAGCTGAAAGGCTTGCCTTGTAAAATAAACATCGGCATTTCAAGGTGCGACTTTAACTGGAAAGTTTCAGCAAATAATTTTCTTAACGAAGGCTGCCGGCAAATATTATTAAAATCGTTATTGTTATACACCGTTGCAATACTTTCCTTTGGGCTATCTGATTGTAATGCGATAAGCTCCTGTAAATTTTTTCCGGTGATAGCCATCAATTCATTTAAACCAATTTGCTGATATTCATTAAACCCAATTCTCAAAAAGCAAGTGCCGTGAAAAGAAGGCTGCCCAATATTATCAAAGCCCGCTGCCATGTAATCAAAGGGAATATACTTCTGTAAAGTTGTTGCAATTTTTAAGAGCGCCTCGTTCAGGTTTGTTGACGTACCTGCAATATTTTTGATTTCTTTTTTCAACTCAACTTCCTGTTTATATTTTGATTCCAGGCTATGCTTGTAACGGTAGCGTGCAATTTCAAGCGTAACAAGCAAATCTTTTTCCCTAAAGGGTTTCACTAAAAAACCATAAGGTTCGGTAGTCTTAGCTTCATTCAAAATATCTTCATTTGAATTAGCTGATAAATACACGAAAGGAATATTAACGGCTGATAACTGCTTAGCCAGGTCTATACCTGTTTGCTTGCCCTTTAAAAAAATATCAAGCAACACAAAATCGGGCTTTTCTTTCCGCATCATTTCCACTGCCTGCACCACGGAACGTGCTATGCCTGTAACATTATAGCCCGCCTGTGTAAGCATAAGCCGCAAATAATCGGCTTCTACAAACTGATCTTCAACAATCAATATTTTTTCTTTCATATTGCTTATTATTTAAACATTTTTTATGTACCTGGCTGCATTGCAGCTATTAAGCTTTGTTGTGTCACTCCCTTGTACTTTTAGTAATTCTATTCAGCCATTACAAACAGTTTAAATGGTTAGCCGTCGTATATAAATTCAACAACTATTGTTGTTCCGTTATTACCGGTTACTGTAAATTTTCCATCAATATCTTCACTCAATCCACGCATCAGTTTCATACCCATTGACCGCGCATTTACATTATCAAAATTTTGCGGCAATCCAATGCCGTTATCACTAATACTTAAGAGTAAATTATTTCCCTGTATATGTTTCAATGCAATATTGATAATACCGTTCTTATTACCGGGGAAAGCATATTTAATGGCGTTGGTGATAGCTTCATTCAATATCAATCCCAGCGGCATGCAATACGAAAGGTTTAATTCAACCGGTTCAACCTGCAAATTAAACAGGAGAGATTTTGGTGTATTAAAACAATCACGTAAATAATCTGTAAGCTCATGAATATAACCCGGCATATTGATAGCTGATAAATTTTCTGACTGATATAATTTTTGATGAATAAGCGACATGGCATGAACGCGGTTACGGCTTTCATTCATTGCTTTGATTGCTTCATTGGTTTTTAAATACTCGGCTTGTGCTGCCAGCAAACCGGAAACTGTATGAAAATTATTTTTTACACGGTGGTGTATTTCTTTTACCAGCCATTCTTTTTCTGTAACCAGGTGCTGCAGCGCAATATTATTCTTTTCAATTTCTTTTTGCTGCACTTTTAATGTCTTGTTTGTGCGCTGTTTTATATAGGAATTATTAATGAGCAAACCCATTATTATCAGCAGCAATCCGGCAAAACCAAAAACCCAGTTGCGGGTTATATTTGCCTGTGTTAGTTTGTCGTGCTGCGATTTACTTTCATTCTCAAGCAGTTTAATGTCCTGGTTCTTTTTTTCAGATTCAAATTCTATCTGCAATTGCGCAATATGCTTATTTGTTGTTTCATTCAACAACGAATCACTTAAAGCCTTGTATTGCTGGTAATGCGATATGGCAGAAATATAATTCCCTTGTATAGAATCCAGCTTAAACCATAACAAATGATTTTTATATAATTCCAGCGGGCTTTCAATTTTTTTATAAAGGCTATCGGTTTCGGCAAGATGCTTACGGGCAAGTTCATATTGGTGTGTTGCCAGGTAAAATTCTGTTACAGGATATTGCGCCTCACTTTGGTCTGGTTCATACTTATCAAGCTTTTTCGAAATTGCCAGTAACTGATTGCAATATTTTTCAGCTTGGCTGTATTGCTTTAAAGCATTGTAGGTAATTAAAAAACTTGCCGTTATATATAAATTCGAATAGATGTCTTCTGACGGATATTTTTGTTGCGCCTGCTTTAAAATGGCAAGCGCATCCTGCGGTTTGTTTAATGCTATTAATGTTCTTGAAATCTTCGATAGCAGCAGGTCAATCGTTTCTGTGTTGTCGTATTTTTTTGCAACGTATAATGCTTTTTGAAAATAATCATAAGCAGCATCATATTTTTTCATAGCGCTGTAGGTTGAACCTATACGATTGTAAATAGTTGCTAATTGAATGGTAGTATCATTAACGGTTGATGCAGCTTTTACTGCGAGCAAACCATATTTTAAGGCCTGTTCGTTATTGCCGGTTATACCATATACAACGCCTAAAAGGTCGTAGATACCTTCAAGATTAGGATGCTTAATAGCCTGGTATAGCTGTAAGGAACGATGCAGGACTGATAAAGCCTTTACATACTGTCCTTCTAATTGCAACAAATCTCCCAGCTCTTTTAAAATATCAGCTTCTTTTAATTTACTTCCGGATTTTTGAAATGCCGGCAAAGCAAGCTGTTCTACAATGCGTATCCTTTCTGCCAATTCATTGCTGTTATTGATTGAATAATAACCTGAAACATCATAATAGGCAAAACCTAATTCAAGATAACAACTGTTTGCTTTAAAGATGTCAATTGCTTTGTCGGCAAATTGCCTGCCTTCAGCAGCTTTGTCTTGCGCATGAAGAATTTTGGCAATCTGTTCATAACTGTTTCCTAAACCTTTTTGATAATTCAGTTTTTTACTAAGCCTTTCCATGGCGTGTCCATACAACAAAGCGCTGTCAAAATTTTTATCGGATGGGTAAAAAAAATAGTGTTCGCTTAATTGCAGCAGCAGGTTTGCCTTCGCTGTATCTTCTTTACTTTTTTGTAATTGCAATAACAGGTCAGCAACATTATAATGCGGTTGCTGCGCAACAGCTGCAGAAGGCATAAATACGGCTGTTATTATGAGATAAATAATTAATCTTCGCATGTGTTACAAATCAAATGCATACAAGGTGCCTGGTATTTTATAGTTGATAGATAAGTACAAAAAAACTTTTCAGTTATAATCTTTTCGCTCACTGTACTCGTAACAATGGCATAAATTAATCATTCTTTGCTTTTGAAATTGCATTTTTTCTAAAAACCATCCAAGCCACTTTATTTCGTGGTATTCATTTCATTACCGCGATATCTCACGGTGTATTTATAACCGCATTTTATTAAGTGTTTGATTGGCATCTATTTAAGCTGATGGCATTCTGTTTGGCATTACGATATCCAATATCAATAAAAAATCATTCATGAAAAATGATTCTCCAAAAACAGTCGTTTTTATCACAGGCGCTTTTGTGCACCACAGTTGCTGGGATGAGTGGAAGAAATATTTTGAAAGTAAAGGCTACAATACAGTTGCCCAGCCATGGCCTCATAAAAACGCACCTGCTGAAACGTTGCGCAACAGCCATCCCAATGCAGAGATTGCCGCTAACAGGTTACCGGCTTTAACCGATCATTACGCAGCCATTGTAAAAGCATTGCCCGAAAAGCCCATATTGATCGGTCACTCAATCGGCGGGCTTATTGTGCAGCTTTTATTGCAAAGAGGATTAGGCGCTGCGGGCGTTGCCATTCATTCGGTTCCGCCGCAGGGCATTTTCACTTTTAAATTTTCATTTTTAAAAGCAGGCTGGGGGCCGCTTGGTTTTTTTACTTCAGTCAAAAAATCATTTTTGATGTCTTATAAACAATGGCAATACGCTTTTACAAATGGAATGGATTGCGATGAACAGAAAGACGCTTACTACAAGTTTCTTATACCCGAATCAAAACTGATTGTAAGAGATACTATAACAAGTGCTGCAAAAGTAAATTTTGAAAATCCACATGCACCATTGCTGCTTACGTCAGGCAGCGACGACCACACTATTCCTGCATCACTTAACTACGCTAATTATAAAAAATATAAGCGCAGCAATTCAATTACGGAATATAAAGAATTTGACGGGCGTAATCATTTTGTTTTAGGGCAGGCTACCTGGAAAGAAGATGCGGATTATATACTGAATTGGCTTAATCAACTGTAATTAAATTCTTCTTCATATCTAACTAAAAACACAACAATGAAAAGCAACAACCGGATCAAAAAAAATATTGTGATTGTGCACGGCGCTTTTGCCGATGCTTCAGGATGGGAAGCCGTTTTCAACATTCTAAAAAACGATGGCTATAATGTAACGCTGGTACAAAATCCTCTTACCTCACTTGAAGATGATGTGGCAGCAACAGAACGAGCGCTTGAAAAGCAAGATGGACCTGTTGTTTTGGTAGGCCACTCATGGGGCGGGTCTGTAATAACACAAGCCGGTGTTTCTGATAAAGTTGCAGTGCTTGTGTATGTTGCTGCATTTGTTCCAGAAATCGGCGAGTCAACCTTAGGGCTTGCAACATCTGAAGCGCCTGCACCTGAAAATGGCATTCTTCCACCGGATGATAATGGATTTATTTACTATGATAAAGCAAAATTTCATGCAGGTTTTGCGGCTGATGTTAATAGTGAAAAAGCAGATTTTATGTATGCTTCACAAGGGCCTATTGCTGCTAAAGCATTTACTACGCCGCTTACACAGGCAGCATGGAAAACGAAGCCTTCTTATGCTATAGTTGCCACAGAAGATAAGAGCATAAACCCATCACTTGAACGAATGATGTATAAAAGGGCCGACGCTGTTGTAACGGAGCTTAGCGGCAGTCATGTACTATTTATTAGCAAAGCCAAAGAAGTTGCTGCCGTTATTGATGCTGCTGCAAAAGTAAATAAATAAAATCAAATCACAAACCATTCACTTAAACAAAATTTATTTATGTATAAGTTTAAAATGCTTACTGTTATTACGGTTGCAATGTTTGCAATTGCATGTAATACTAATGAGAAAAAACCTGAAGCAATAAATGATACAACTGCAATAAATAGTAATAACGCTGTTGAAATTCAGCCTGCAATGCCGCCATCAAACTTTAAAAGCACAATGGCTAATGTAAATGGCATCAACATTCATTATGTGGTTGGCGGAAGTGGCGAACCGTTATTATTAATTCACGGCTTTGGACAAAACTGGTATATGTGGAACCGTTTGCTGCCGGAGCTTTCAAAACATTTCACTGTTATTGCGCCTGATTTACCCGGGCTTGGCGAAAGCGATAAACCCGACAGCGGTTATACAAAAAAACAATTAGCGCAAGATCTCCACGCATTAATGCAGCAGCTTGGTTTTAAAAGCGAATATGTGGTTGGCCATGATATTGGTTTAATGGTGGCGTATGCTTATGCGGCTCAGTTTGGTGAGGAAGTAAAAAAAGTGGCTTTGCTTGATGCTTTATTGCCGGGAGTAGAACCTGTTTGGAGCCAGGTAAAAGCACAGGCATGGTGGTTTGGCTTTTTTGGATGGAATACATCAGCCAGCATTGTTGAAGGTAAAGAAAAAGAGTTTTTAACGGGCTTCTGGCCGGTTGTGGGCCATAAAGAAAATGCTTTTACACAAGATGAAATCAATGAATTTGTAAGGGCATATTCAACACCTAAATCAACCTATGGCGCTTTTCACTGGTTTGCTGCATTTCCGCAGGATGCTTTAGATAACAAACAACTCATGCAGCATAAATTAAAAATGCCTTTACTGGCAATGGGCGGTGAATACAGCGGTAGTTTTTTACCGGATCATTGCAGGCTGGTTGCAGATAATGTAACAGCATCAGTCATTAAAGGTTCCGGGCATTGGATGGTGCAGGAAAATACGGAACAGGTGCAGCATGATATGCTGGCATTCCTGCTTGCTAAATAAGTTTAAAAAAATATTCATCAATTAAATCATTTTAAAAAATGAGCAGCCTCTCTATTCGCGACCAGTTAAATGATCATTTGCTTACGCCACAAAATGCCGCAGTTTTAATTATAGATTTTCAACCAATACAGGTTTATTCGATTAACTCTATGAACAGAGCCGAATTGGTTAGAAATATTTCCATTGTGGCGCGGTTAGCTGTAAGCTATAATATGCCTTTAGTGCTTTCAACTGTAAATGTAAAAACAGGTATTAACAGCGAAACAATTCCGCAGCTTCGGCAGGTTTTAAAAGATGTGCCTTCTTATGACAGAACAACAATAAATGCATGGGAAGACGAAGAATTTAATGAAGCGGTAAAAGCTACGGGTAGAAAAAAATTAATTATAACAGCACTGTGGACAGAAGTATGCCTTGCCTTTCCTGCACTTGATGCTTTGCAAGAAGGTTATGATGTATATGCTGTTGTTGATGCAGTTGGCGGCACTTCTTTAATTGCCCATGAAACAGCTTTAAGAAGAATTGAACAGGCCGGTGCAAAACTCGTAAGCGTTGCACAATTAGCCTGTGAACTGCAGCGTGACTGGAACCGGCAGGATACTGTAAATAACATGGTTAATGCGCTTACTGAAGTTGGAGCTTTTTTGCATTTTTAAAATATACATCTACTATAAACACATTATAATCCTTCAATAAAACATTTATGAAATCAATTTTATTTTATTTCAGGTTAAGCGCTGCACTTCTAGTGATTAATTCAGTTAATTCAAGTGCACAATCAGACAGCGGGCAGTTAAGAATGACACAGCAGGAGATTATTAATACAAAATCATCCGGCGGCACATCTGCTCCGGGGTCTTCTAATTTAAGTGCTGTGCAGGTGATTGTTATTCACGGCGATCCCTCGAAACCCGGGCTTTATACCATCTTATTAAAAGTAGCGCCGAATACAAAAATCCCTGCGCACCTGCATCCTGATGACAGGATAGGGACCGTGGTTTCAGGCACGTGGTATTTTGGTTATGGCGATAAGTTTGATGAGCGTAAATTAAAAAAGTTACCTGTCGGCAGCGTGTATTCCGAAATTCCCGATCAAAATCATTTTGCAATGACGAAGCGTGAACCTGTAATTGTTGAAATAACAGGCTATGGCGCTTCAGGCGTAACGTATGTAAACGCCGATGATGACCCATTAAAACAGAAATAATGAACAAAGCGGTTATCATTTTATTAATCATAACACGACGAAATATCTTCTGCGAATTATCATTTGATATATACAACTAAAGTTGTGGTTTATCTATTGACTTCATTTGTTTAAACAGGCAGCTTTGTTTTGAAAAATCATTTTATGAAAAAGAAAAAGCAAAGGCAAAAGCATTCAGAAAAGGCTTAGCATCTTTATTGAAATATACGTTGAACAAAAAGGGAAATCAAAGAGGAGATTGCTTAAGGATTTTATTGAGCAAAAAGCTGATGAGATAGTTGCATTCAGTGAAAGCCTTGTAGCAAAAACAATGGAAGAAGCCGAAAGCGAGATTGCATTGCCTGGCAAGATTGCTGCTGCAGTCATCCGGCCTTTACCCGTATTGATTGAAGAATTGCATAACGCACAAAATAACCATTTGCAATTACAGGATGCAGGCAACAATTAATAAATATCATGAATTGGTTCATCCGCTATTTTTTTGTAAGCTCTGCAGGAACCGTTTTAGCTGCAGGATTGATATCGCCTGTTAACGTGTTTAGAAAAGCAATGATCTGCTCAATCTGTTGCTTCGACAAGTCTTTATTCAACTGTGCCTTTCCCATAATGCGAACCGCTGAATCAAGGTTGAAAACACTGCCACTGTGAAAGTAAGGAAAGGTGGCGGTAACATTGCGCAGTGTCGGTACTTTAAAAACGTCTTTATCCGCAGGGTTCTTTGTAACTGCTTCTCTGCCTTCGTCATCTATTCTGCTTTTAGTGAGGGTGCGATAATCTGTTACAAGACCAAACCGTTGCAACGTGGCACCACCAATGGCTACACCGTGGTGGCACGTTGGACAGCCTGTATTTATAAAAACGCTTAGTCCTTCTTTCTCTTGCGCTGTCAATGCACGCTGGTCGCCTTGCATGTATTTGTCAAAACGGGAAGGAGTGAGCAGGGTGCGTTCGAAGGCGCCAATTGCTTTTTGCAGGTTGTCGTAAGTGATTGGTTGAGCCTCCTGTGGGAATGCACTTTTAAACAGGTCCTGGTATAATGGTACTCCGGCCAGTCTGTTTACCAGGAAGTCTTTGTGCGGAATGGCCATTTCAACCGGATTCAAAATCGGCATGCCTGCCTGTTCTTCCACGTCCTTTGCCCTTCCATCCCAAAACTGCATATTTTGCAAAGCGGCATTAAAAACAGTGGGCGAGTTGCGGGTTCCTTTTTGTCCCTTTTCGCCGGTAGAAGTGGGTTCGTTATCCACGCCGGAGGTGGACAAGTTGTGACAGGAATTACAGCTTATATCACCATCTTTCGACAGGCGGGGATCATAAAACAACACCTTTCCCAAGTGCACTTTTTCCACTGTTAGCGGGTTTACATTGTTTTCAGCAACCGCCGGCAATGGTTTGAAGAAAGCCTGGGCAAGTACCAGTAGCGAGTCGTGTGATTTATCTGCGGCGGCTGTTGACTTTTCTTTGTTTTTTGAGCCGGATTGATTACAGGAAAAAACAGCAATGGCCAAACAAATTCCACTGAGAAGTAATATTTTTTTCATTGTTTTATTTTCTTTTCAAATTATAATATTTACTAAAGCAGGGCAATGACAGCGATCAGTTGTGATGGTGATTAATGGCTGTCCCAAACCATTCTACAATTTGCTGCAGTACTGCTACATGCTTATGGTTTAGGATTTCAAAGTTGTTAGGTTATTGAATGGATCTTATGTGCTGTAAGTTTTGTTGGTTGAATTGACCGCTGTCACTTTATTCAGTAATTATCGTCATCCTTTTTTGTTCTTCCTGTCACTACATTCGGGAAGGACTAATCTTCAGACGCATGAAGCTGCTTCTCCTGTTATTCACCTGTAGTTTTTGCTGCATACTCAACCTGCATGCGCAGGATGCAATGGCCATTATTAAAAAAGCAGATGAAAAGTTCAGAGGCAATACCTCGCAGGTAGAGATGACTATTAGAACAGTTCGTCCAACATGGTCGAGAGAGATGAGTGTAAAGGCATGGATGAAAGGTGCTGATCTTGCCATGATACTCATACAAGCTCCGGCTAAGGACAAGGGCATTGTTTTTTTAAAACGAAAGAAAGAAGTGTGGAACTGGATGCCGAGTCTGGAACGAACAATCAAACTGCCACCCTCTATGATGAGTCAGTCATGGATGGGTACTGATTTTACCAATGATGACCTGGTAAAAGAATCTTCGATAGTGAATGATTACAACCATAGTATTATCGGGGATACGGTTATAGATAACAGGAGCTGTTATATCCTGCAGCTTCTGCCTAAACCTGAAGCGGCAGTAGTGTGGGGTAAGCTCATTGTTTGCATTGATAAGGTAGATTACCTGGAACTACATACAAGGTTTTACGATGAAGATGGAAAGCTCGTCAACACTATGAATGCCTATGATGTAAAAGTGATGGATCAACGACTGATACCTACTCATTTTGAAATGATACCAGCAGATAAGCAACATCAGAAGACTGAAATGGTTTATAAATCCGTTTTATATAACCGGCCAATTGAAGATGTTTTTTTTACCGCTGATAAAATGAAAACTGTTAATTGATGTACTATGTGGATAATTGCGCTTGCCTGGAAGAATATATGGCGAAATAAAAGCCGCACAGTCATTACCATAGCTGCTATATTTTTTGCGGTTATTCTGTCCGTGCTTACCAGCAGTTTATGGAAAGGGGTTTTTGATAACCTTATTAAAAACATGGTGAGTTTTTATAGTGGTTATATCCAGGTGCACAGCAATGGTTATTGGAATGAGCAGGTATTAGACAACAGCTTTCAATTAACAAAAACAGTCCAGCAGCAGCTGTTACAAGACAGTAACATCAATGGGTTTGCTCCAAGATTGGAGTCTTTTGCTTTAGCCTCTTCCCGGGATATTACCAAAGGTTGTATGGTGATGGGCGTTGATCCTGAGCGGGAAAACAGCATTACGCAACTAAAAAATAAAGTAACAGAAGGGCGTTACTTCCATTCCTCAGATAAATCAGTACTGATAGGTAGTGGCTTAGCACAGCGGCTGCAATTGCAGCTGAACGATACAATTGTATTGATCGGGCAAGGTTATCATGGCGCCACCGCTGCCGGTAAATACCAAATAGGTGGTATTCTAAAATTTGGATCGCCTGAACTGAACGATAAAGTATTATATATGCCATTACTGCTGGCGCAGGAGTTATATGGTGCCGATAGCATGATAACTACCTGCGTGCTCTCCTTGAAGAATCCGTCCATATTAAATACAACCGCTAACAGGTTAAGATCAACAGTTGGCGATGGTTATGAAGTAATGACGTGGGAGGAGATTATGCCTGAAGTATTGCAACACATGAAAACAGACACTGCGAATATGAAGATCATTCAGGGCATCTTATATATACTGGTTTCGTTTGGCATTTTTGGCACATTTATCATGATGATGGTGGAACGTAAATATGAAATGGGGATGCTTGTTGCCATTGGGATGAAGAAAATAAAACTCATCTTTTTGCTGTTAATTGAGTCTTTACTTACCGTACTCTCAGGTTGTATACTGGGTTTATTAACCAGCGTTCCTATTGTTTATTACTTGCAAAAGCATCCCATTAAATTTTCAGGAAACACAGCGAAGGTATATGAGCGATTTGGTTTCGAGGCCATCTGGCCAACCTCTACCGACACGAACATATTTGTAACACAAGGCATAATTGTTTTAATCATAGGATTGGTATTATCACTATATCCTGTTTACACCACTATTCGCCTGGATCCTGTAACAGCTATGAGGAGATAAAACAAACTATTATGATTTTAATAATGGCATGGCGAAACATTTGGCGCAATAAAATGCGGAGCCTGATAATCATGTTATCAGTAGCCATTGGCTTTTTTGCCGGTGTGGCGGTACTCGCCTTGTACAAAGGCATGCTGCGTGCAAGAGTGCAAACCGTAATAAACCGCGAAATCGGCCATTTACAAATTCATAACCCGGCATTTAAAATGGACTACAATGCTGATTATACTATTGCAGATAAAGAACACTTACAGGGATTTTTAAATCAATTACCCGAAATAAAATACTTTACTACAAGGAGCATTACACAAGGCATGCTGGCAACTGCCACCGGCAGTTCCGGCGTACAGATTAATGGCATATTCCCGTTAAGTGAAAATGCAGTATCACAACTTGACAAAAAAATAATAGAGGGCAATGCATTTGATACCGGCAAACATAACCAGGTATTGATAAGCAAAAAGCTATCAGATAAACTAAAGATCAAATTAAACAATAAGGTGGTACTCACTTTTACTGACAGAAAAAATGCTATTAGCTCCGCTGCTTTTCGGGTTGCAGGCATTTATCAAACAATTAATACACCGCTGGATGAACGTAATGTATTTGTGCAGCAGAAGGATCTAAACGGATTGCTGGGGGTAGATGATCGTTTTCATGAAATTGCTATTATCTTAAAACAGGATGAGCAGCTGCAGACAGTAAAGGAAAAGCTCCAAAAGCAATTCCCTTCATTACTGATAGAAAGCTGGAGTGAAATTTCTCCGGAAACGGAACTGATGGTAGTATCCTCCAACCAATATATGTATATCGTAGTAGTAATTATCATGATGGCACTCGCCTTTGGCATTATTAATACTATGCTGATGGCAGTTTTGGAGCGCACCAGAGAAATAGGAATGATAACAGCGCTCGGCATGAATAAGTTGAAATTAACGGCACTGATCTTATGCGAAACTATTTTTCTAACCCTGGCGGGAACACCACTTGGATTTGCAATGGCGTGGGTAGGTACCGAATATTTCTCTAAGAATGGAATTAATATATCCAGGTATTCAAAGGAGGCTATGTCCAGCTTCGGATTTGAGAGTGTGATTTATCCGGAGTTTCCTTTTGAAAAGATTTTAACTATACTAATAATTGTAATATTAACCGCATTGCTGGCAGCTGTGTTCCCCACTATCAAAGCATTGCGGCTACAACCCGCAGACGCCTTGAGAAGATGACCTGTTTGTTGTATCACTTAAATTAAAAACTTATTTATGAACGCCACTGTTATAGATGCACACAATGTAAGCAAAGTATATAACCCGGACGCTATACCGGTGTATGCGGTCAACAATGTGCACCTGCATATAGAAAAGGGTGAGTTTACAGCATTGGTGGGGCCCTCTGGTTCTGGAAAAACTACACTTCTTAATATGATTGGCGGATTAGATAAACCTACTGAAGGAAATATCATTATCAATGATGTAGATATAACTAAGCTTTCGGCCAACCGATTAATCAATTTCCGGTTAAAGAACATTGGTTTTGTTTTCCAGTCGTTCAATTTGATTCCAGTGCTTACCGCAAAAGAAAACGCCGAATTCATTATGCAATTGCAGGGAGATAAAAAGGATGAAAGAGAGAAGAGAGTGGCGCAGCTATTTAAGCAAATAGGGCTTGAAGACAAGATGAACGTACGGCCGGCAAAACTATCAGGTGGACAGCAACAGCGGGTGGCAATAGCGCGGGCATTAGCTTCTATGCCACAGTTTGTACTGGCAGATGAACCTACCGCCAACCTGGATAGCCAGTCAGCCGCTAATTTATTAGACATCATGGCTAAACTGAATGCAGAAGAAAATATGACCTTTTTGTTCTCTACGCATGATCCAAGAGTGATTGAGCGGGCAAGAAGGGTGATTACGCTGGTGGATGGAAAAGTGGCGTCTGATACAGCAGTCGTTGATGTTAATGTAGCGCATAACCAAATGTCGCCAACATGTTAAAAAAACTACTGGTTATATCATGTTTGCTGATTCCCTGTTTCAATTTTTCACAAGATTCTGT
The DNA here is from genome assembly GCF_051953455.1 of Parafilimonas sp. Lineage (NCBI taxonomy): Bacteria > Pseudomonadati > Bacteroidota > Chitinophagia > Chitinophagales > Chitinophagaceae > Parafilimonas > Parafilimonas sp. The sequence goes on from NZ_JBQCIT010000008.1 coordinate 95,378, forward strand.
AGGGGTAGAAAAGAAAGAAGCGGAAAAGAAACTGGAATGGAATGGCTATATTAAGAACCTGGAGACATTCGTATTCAATAAAAGTTTTAAAGAAAATACTTACAGCGTTCTATTCCATAACCGGCTTAATTTAAAGTGGAAGCCTTCTGATAAATTGACTGCTGTTGCAGAACTTCGTAACCGTCTGATCTGGGGCAGTGAAGTCAGGTCTGTTACCAGCTATGCATCCTTACTCAGGAATAGCAATGAATGGTTGAATTTACAAAGGGCCTGGATTAACACTCGCTCATTCGTTATGCATACCAATGTGGAGCGTTTGTATGTTAATTATTATACCACCAAATGGAATGTGCGTGTAGGCCGGCAGCGTATTAACTGGGGTGTGACAACAACCTGGAACCCTAATGATATTTTCAATACCTATAACTTCCTCGATTTTGATTATGAGGAACGTCCCGGTGCAGATGGTGCAAAGCTGCAGTATTTATTCAATAGTTTCTCGAATATAGAAGCAGCTTATACCTATACAGGAAATAACAATGGCTCTGTTGCTGCGCTGCGCTATTCACTTAATAAGTGGGGTTATGATATGCAAATAATTACTGGATGGTACAGAGACTATTCTACAATAGGGGCAGGTTGGGCCGGAAGTATCAACAATGTAGGTTTCAAAGGTGAGATGCAATACTTTATTTTACCAAAAGACACGGCTTCCATTGCAAATATTTCTACGCAAATGGATTATATGTTTAAGAATGGGTGGTATGTAAATGTTGGATTCTTAATCGCAGGACATGGTTTAAACAAACCGGTAAATAACTGGAATGAAATAAATTTAAAATTTTCTCCTGAGCATCCGATGCCCACTAAATGGAATGTGATAATTACTACCTCAAAGCAGTTTACACCTTTGTTTAGCGCAACTTTTAGTACAGTGTATGCGCCAGGTACCAACCTGCTTATCCTCTTTCCTATGCTGCAATACAATATTGCCACTAATCTTGATATAGACCTAATATGGCAATCTTTCTTCTCCGATGTACAAGATACATTTCAGGCAATATCGCACCAGGCGTATGTTAGAATAAAATGGAGTTTCTAGCCTTAACAGGCTGCGGCAGGCAGGAAAACCACATTGGTAGCACAACTGGTCTTTTATCCAACAACAACATAGTAATTCAGGCGCGCCGTTTCACTGTTCATTTTTGCCACCTTCCTGTACTTTATGAAGGAGTATTCCATGTAGGTTGCTGTAGCTATTAATAATTAAATTTTTTTGTTGGGAAGAGTGGCTTTTTACTCCTGTTATTACTAACCAACCTGCCTCAATCCCTTATTTTCCTGCTTCGCTGTGTTTATCTTTCTGCGTCTTTACATCTGTAATTTTCTTTGTGTTGTTTATCAACAATAAATAGAATAGTATGAAGATTATGATCAATTTCATCAATACATTTTTTTGCTTGCTGCTTCTCTCTTGTGGCAAAGACAGTACCCAGCCACAGCCTGCTCAATTTCGTTTTGCCGAGCAGGTTGTTATTGACGGCATTCGCAGAACATACATTGTAAAGCTCCCGGAGGACTATTACCAAAAGGATACTGCCCGGCCACTTGTTATAGGGTTGCATGGTACAGGCGGTAATGCAGAACAGTTTGAGAAAGCATACGGATTTGAACAGAAAGGCAACGAAGAAGGATTTATAACTATTTTTCCGGATGGGGTAGAAAAGCAAGATGGCATAGGCCTGTTTCAAATACGCACATGGAATGCCGGTAGCTGCTGCGATTATGCCATGTACACCAATGTGAACGATGTTAAATTTATCAGTACGCTTATTGACAACATTAGCAATCGCTTTAAGGTGAACAAAAAGAAAGTGTATGTAACCGGTATGTCGAACGGGGGTATGATGGCTTACCGGCTTGCTTCTGAACTGCCTGATAAAATAGCTGCGGTGGGTATTGTAAGCGGTGATATGGTGGCGCCTAAAGATGTGTCTAAGCAAGGAATTGTTCCCATCCTGCATATCCACGCTATGCCGGATACGAAAGTGCCTTTCGCCGGAGGTATAGGTATTGGGGGCTATGATTTTCCACCCGCAATGGACGGTATTAACTATTGGGTAACCCGGAACAACTGTAAGAAAGATCCCGTGAAAATACAGTATGAGCAATATGAAGTAAGCAGTTGGAATGATAGCGACGGCAAAACCCTTGTTCAACTTTACCTTACAAAAGATGGCGGGCATGCCTGGCCTTCATATGCGGTACAGGGAAGAAGAGGTGATACCCCATCAACTGCGATTAATGCAACAAACATAATTTGGAGTTTTTGTAATCAATTTACACTGCCTTAAAAGCAATTCAGCAGCACTTACGGTAAAGCTATCGCAATAAAGGAAACGGAAAAATCATACCGATGAAGCTCATACAGGAAGAAGGGCAATTTTCCTCCATCAGCCGATAGTATAATTTGAAGTTCAAAATTTCTCCAAAATTGCCCTTGTACTTTACGGGTTTTTAATGAGCAAAATATGGGTAGCTGGAAGATATTAACTAAATTTACCAAAGGTGGGATTTCTGCACTACTTACAACTTTAGAGCATTCATTTTCCACGAGAGCTATTTTACTTTCCCTGCGCGCAAAAAAAGATGCCGGTTTCAATTCAATTTATCTTTTAAGGGCACTTACATCAGTTTGGCTTTGACATAACCACCAGGCTTCCATCCCCGTTGCTCTATGTGGTTTACCCCCTGCTGCTTCCGATAAGAGGATAATAAACTATAAATAAAAAGAGGTGATGAACAAAAACGTTATTAATAATTATTCAAGGCTCAGCGCATCTCTTTTTTTTATACCTATATTTTTGTTAACTGCAATTGTTTTATTGCTGTATAGCCGGGATGCTTTGTGTGTTAATGGATATATACAGGTTCAAAAAGATAGCTTCTATTATATTAACCATAATCTGGGGCAATATCCAACCCTCCAGTTTAATCTTACCCAATTTGGAGACGCTTTAATTTCTTTATCGTTTTTAAGCATTCTCATTGTGTATGCTCCAAAAATCTGGGAATCTTTAATACCAGGTTTGCTGGTTTCTTTCCTGCTCTCCAGTACACTAAAAACGATATTTGTAGTACCAAGGCCTGCAGCAGTGTTTGATAATAATAGTATTATTATCATCGGAAAAAAATTATCCGGGTTCAACAGTTTGCCTTCGGGGCACTCGATTACAATCTTTACTATACTTACCATCCTGCTGTTTGCATTCATGCCCGGAAAGTTGGAATATAAGTTCATCTGGTTCTTTTCCGTAATTATTATGGGATTAATAGTTGCCTTTACCAGAGTAGCTGTAGGGGCACATTATCCGGTTGATGTTATTACAGGCTGTATCGTTGGATATATTGCGGGTATTACAGGCATCTTTATCAGCCGGCAGTATAAAATTTTCACCTGGGTCAATAATAAGAAAAGTTATCCGGTATTTATTTTATTGCTCCTGGTATGTGGCATTGCATTAGTCAACAAAATACTTAATGAAAACCTGGTAACCTATGATTTATCATTTGCCAGCCTGGTTGTTTCGCTGTATAAAATCATTAATACGTATGCTAAAAAATAGCTTGAAGTTAACGCGGCTTTATACTTTAAACTTAACACAGTTTGCTTTATTGATGAGCTTTTTAAGTTTTTTATTCTTTCATCTTCCATTTTACACTTTTGTCTTTAATCATGTTGATTATAAAAGTTTGAATGGCGTAATTATTATAGCCAGCTTGGTTATCTTAATGATAGTTGCAAACGCATTTACTTTTCACCTGGTATTTTTTCTCTCCCGTTTTGTTGGAAAATCTTTATTGGTCTTATTCTTTATTATCAATGCAATTGCCGTCTACTTTATTAATACCTACAATGTTATAATAGATGAAAGTATGATTGGCAATGTACTTAATACGAAATATGAAGAAGCCAGCAGTTTTTTCTCTGTTAAATTGATAATATATACAATTCTGCTTGGGGTCATTCCCGGCATTTACATAATTAAAGTGAAAATAATAAACGTACCGTTGAAAAAATTCTTATTCACCTCTTTGCCGGCTTTACTATTTATCATCATTATGGTATTTGCCAATGCGGATAATTGGCTATGGATTGATAAAAATTCAAAACAATTAGGCGGTCTTGCAATGCCCTGGTCTTATACGGTCAATACTTCACTCTTTTATATTCATAAACACCAGAAAAATAAAAAAGAAATCTTATTACCGGCTGCCACCATAAAAGACAGCGCAAAATCGGTTGTTGTTTTAGTCATAGGAGAGTCTGCAAGAAAACAAAATTTTTCTTTGTATGGTTATGACAGAAATACAAACCCGCTGCTTTCCAAAACCCAAAACGTATTTCATTTTGACGCTACTTCCTGTGCAACATATACCACCGCAGGCCTAAAATGTATTTTAGAGCATGCCCGTACCGATGATCTGTATGAAATCTTGCCAAATTATTTATATAGAAATAATGTAGCAGTTGTTTGGAGAACTACAAACTGGGGAGAACCTCCGGTTCACATTCAAAATTATCAAAACAAAGATTTTTTAAGATCAGCATGTAAAGGCGATAACTGTAATTACGATGAAATTCTTTTGGCTGGCCTGAAGGAGCAAATATTAGCCAGTAAAAAAAATAAAATATTAATTGTGCTGCACACAAGCACAAGCCATGGGCCCACCTATAGCAAGAAATACCCACCGGCGTTTGAGACTTTTAAACCCGTTTGTAATAGTGTTGAATTGGGAAATTGTTCTCATCAGGAACTGATCAATGCCTATGACAATACGATTATTTATACTGATTATATTTTACACAATATAATTGAAGATTTAAAACAGTTAAAAGAGTATAAAAGTGCAATGATTTTTGTGTCAGACCATGGAGAATCGTTAGGAGAAAAAAATCTATACATGCATGGATTGCCTTTAAGCATTGCGCCCAGGGAACAATATGAGATCCCTTTTATAGTTTGGACGTCCGATAATTCTAAACAGCTCAAGCCTTTAAAAACAGTATCTCAAAATTATGTATTTCACAGTGTCTTAAATTTCCTGGGTATGCAAAGCCCGGTGTATAATGAAAGCCTGAATATTTTTAAATAAATTCAAACAGCAGGAGATACGAAAGTTAACTTAGCCAATTGAGCTTTTTTTATCTGCTTTTTAAGAAAAGACTTAAAAATGATTTGAACTTTTGTAATCTCAAAAGCCTGTGACATGAAAATTTTAATAATAGAAGATGAGCAGCAATTATCTGCAAGTATGTGTGATTACCTGGGCACTGAAAAATTTGTTACCGAGGCCGCCTTCGATTTTAATACCGCCATGGAAAAAATTTCTTTGTATGATTATGCCTGTATCATACTCGATATAACTATTCCGGGTGGAAGCGGGATAGATATATTGAAAGAATTAAAAGCGAATAATAAAACAGACGGCGTAATCATTATCTCAGCCAAAAATTCACTGGATGATAAACTCCTGGGATTGAAGTCCGGCGCCGACGACTATTTAACCAAACCTTTCCATCTTCCGGAATTGGCTGCCAGGGTAGCTGCCATCATTCGAAGAAAATCATTTTATGGTAATAATACCATCAGCTTTGATTCAGTAAACATAAACCTGGACGCAAGGCAGGTTTTTATAGAAGGAAATGTATTAGAACTTACCAAAAAGGAATTTGACCTGTTATTATATTTTATCAGTAATAAAAACAAAGTGATCAGCAAATCCGCAATTGCCGAACATTTATGGGGCGACGATATGGACCTTGCCGACAACTATGATTTCATTTATACCCATATTAAAAACCTGCGCAGAAAAATGTTACAGCGGGGAACACAGGATTATATTAAATCTGTATATGGGATGGGGTATAAATTCAGCCTGTCTAAATAAACTGCAATGAAGCTGTTTACAAAATATAACCGCATTAACGTAATCTCTACGGTAATTATTTTTCTGATCGGTTGCATTGCATTTGCTGTTTTGCTGCGGTACGTAGTAATCAGCCAGATTGATGAGGATTTGAAGATTGAAAAAAATGAAATACTTACTTATGTAGCCCGAAACAAACATTTGCCGGGCATCATCGAAGTACGGGATCAATATACAACCTATGAACAGGTGGCCTCTCCTGTTTTTATTGGAAAAAGTATTTATACAAAAGAGGCTTATAGCACTGCTGAACAAGAAAAAGAAATTCAACGGATTATAAAATTTAATGTCAATGTAAATGGCAGATGGTTCCTGGTAAGTGTAAGCAAGTCACTGGCGGGTACAGATGATCTGATCCACTCCATCATTATTATCACTATTACACTTATCCTGCTTATACTTATAACAACCTTTTTTATAAACAGGTTTGTCTTACGAAGGTTATGGCAACCTTTTTATGAAACACTGCAATCCATGCAAAACTTCAATTTAAGTGAAACACAGGCAATACATTTTAAAGAAACTGCTATTGATGAATTTAACTACCTTAATAAGGTATCCGCAAATGCGATGACTAAAGCCCAGCGGGATTATCAAACATTAAAAGAGTTTACGGAAAATGCTTCCCATGAAATGCAAACGCCCATTGCAGTAATCCGGTCAAAGCTTGATATGCTTATTCAAAATGAAAACTTTTCGGAGGCAGACAGTAAGTATATACAAAATGCCTATACAGCACTGCAGGGTTTAAGCAAGCTTAGTCAATCTTTATTGCTGCTGGCAAAAATTGAAAATAATCAGTTCAATGAAAAAGCAGACTTTGACCTGAAGGAATTACTCGAAAGCAAAATAAACCAGTTTGATGAATTGTGGAAAGGGAGGAATATTGTGATAGACTGCGGTATTTCAAACTGCATGATCCATGGTAATTTTTATTTACTGGATATTTTACTGAATAACCTTTTGAGCAATGCCACAAAGTATAATATTCAACAGGGAACCATATTAATTTATCTAGTAGAAAGCAGGCTTACAATCACAAATACCGGCGCCAACCATGCTTTGAACAAGGATGCCCTGTTTAAAAGATTTGCGAAGCAAAATAGCACATCTGAAAGCCACGGCCTGGGGTTGTCTATTATCTACCAGATATGCCAGGCTTCAGGATTTACCTGTACGTATAATTTTAAGGAACCAGACCAGCATATATTCAGCATAAGTTTTTAAAGTTCAATTTTTCTTCAAATTCCATAGTTTCTTTTGTTGTTGCAGATATATTATCTGAGGGCAATCGAAATGATAAAAAAATACTTGCGACGGTTTCTCCTCCTTCTACTTTTTTCATATCCCGTTTTTTCAAAAGCGCAGCAAAAAAATCTTGACTTTTTTATACATGAGGCTGTACGCAACAGCCCCCTGTTAAAAGAAATTGGCAATATTATGCTGCTCAACAAAATTGACAGCCTGCAAATTCTTGCTCAGTACAAACCACAGGTAAACGGCATCAGCAATAATTACTACACTCCTGTTATGCACGGATACGGGTACGATGAAATTATCACCAATATCCGGAGCTTTAATGAACAGATCAGCGCCACCAAAACATTCGCAGGTAAGAAAAATTTAAAGATACAGTTCAATGGTATCCTGCTATTGAACGATTCTTTATCTATTGCCGGCAAAATAACGGAGCAGGACCTGCGGCGAACAGTTACCGCTGCCTATATTGCCGCGTATGGAAGCTGGCGGCAGTATAATTTTAATAACGAGATGTACAGCTTACTTTCAACAGAAGATTCCATTCTGAAAAGGCTCACACAATCCGGCATATATAAACAAACAGACTATCTTACTTTCCTGGTTACGCTGCGGCAACAACACCTGGCCATTATGCAGGCAAAGCAATTGTATCAAAACGACTATGCGATGCTGAATTATTTGTGTGGCCGTGTTGACACAATCTTTACGCCTTTAGACTCCCCGCATATAACGCTGCAGCAATTACCGGAGTACAATACATCCGTTTTTTATCAGAAGTTTACAACCGACAGTCTATTACTGAAGAATGAAGAACAGCAGGTTGGTCTTGCTTATAAGCCAAAGCTTTCTGTTACTGCCGATGCGGGATATGTTTCATCACTAACTTATTTGCTCTATAAAAATTTTGGCTTTGGTGCTGGCATTAACCTTATTGTTCCTATTTATGATGGCCATCAAAAAAAATTAGAATACCAGCGTTTAAATATTCGCGAGCAAACACGGGCTGCCAACCGCGATTTCTTTTCTGCCCAATACCGGCAGCAGGTAGCGCAGCTTTCACAGCAGTTACAAACAATCAGCCAGATAATCAGCGAAACGAATGACCAGGTGAAATATGCCCGCGCTTTGATTGATGCCAACCGCAAGCTTTTAATAACAGGAGATGCACGCATTGCAGACTATATTATTGCCATCAGCAATTATTTAAATGCGCAAAACACCATCACGCAAAATATTATACAGCAATTTCAAATTATCACGCAAATAAACTACTGGAACAGATAATGAATAAGTATACAATCTTTTTATGGCTCATCATTGTTACAGGAATTATTTCTTCCTGCAACAATCAAGGTAGCAATGCCGATGAAGAGAATATAATGCCGGATGCCGTTGTAACGCCGGTTACCGTTACGCATCCAACGCATGGCGGCATTAATCAAACTGTGGAACTGAATGCTACTGCTGCATTTTTATTAAAGACCTTCATAAAGTCGAATGCAGTAGGATATCTTCAAACATCAAACATAAAGCTTGGTGATTATGTAACAAGAGGGCAAACATTATTCACTATTAAAACAAAGGAAGCTGTTGCCCTGGGCAATACCATCAACAGCCTGGATTCATCCCTGCATTTTGAAGGCGTTATAAATGTGAGATCACCTATAAATGGTTATGTCTCGCAATTGAGCTATACCAAAGGGAATTATGTACAGGATGATGAACAACTCGCAGAAATAACAGATCAGTCAAGCTTTGTGTTTTTACTCGACCTGCCTTATGAGCTGAAACGTTTTATACAACAGAATAAACATCTGCAATTACACCTTGCAGACAGTACCGTGCTTGATGGCTATGTGCATTCGGTATTGCCTTACGTGGATTCAGTAGCACAAACACAACGATATATTATTAAAACAAAAGCCAATCAACTTATTCCGGAAAACCTTGTTGCCAAAGTGCATATTATAAAACAACAGGCAAACAATGCCGTGTTGCTGGAGAAACCTGCTGTACTGAGCAATGAAGAGCAAACTGAATTCTATATAATGAAATTGATGAATGATAGCATAGCAGTTAAAACAATTATTAAGAAAGGGATTGAAAGTAGTAATGCTATACAAATTATTGAACCTGTTTTAAATGACAGCGATAAGATCGTGCTTACAGGAAATTACGGGTTAGGCGATACTGCAAAGGTTAAGGTAGAACATATTGAACATTAGCATAACAAGGTGTTACGAGTTTAATAATGAAAAATTTTTTCGTTACATACAAAAACCCGGTTACAGTAATTATTGTAATTATTTTACTGGGTGGCGTGTTTGCCTATTCAAAAATGCAAACCGCTTTGTTTCCTGAAATCACCTTTCCCAAAATAAAGATCATTGCAGATGCAGGACAGCAGCCTGTAGATAAGATGATGATCACCGTTACACGCCAGCTCGAAAATGTTATCAAGCAGGTGCCTGGTCTGCAAACCATCCGCAGCACAACCAGCCGTGGCAGTTGTGAATTGTCGGCATTTTTAAACTGGAATGCTGATGTCGACCTGGCACAACAACGCATCCAATCTAAGATCAGTGAAATCACAAATACATTGCCGCCCGGCGTAAATATTAAGGTGGAGCGGATGAACCCTTCCATTCTGCCGGTAATGGGTTACTCACTGGAAAGCCATAGCCGCACGCCCATCGAAATGAAGATGCTGGCTATGTACACTGTCAAACCCTATTTATCAAGGGTGCAAGGTGTTTCGGAAGTGCGTGTAATAGGCGGTAAAACCAAGGAATATGATGTTACGCTTAACCAGCAAAAGATGAATGCGTTGGGTATTACCCCGGCTTCTGTAAGCGCTGCCATCGGGCAGAACAATATTATACAAAGCAATGGCTACCTGGATGACTACAGGCAGATGTACCTCACGGTTACTGATGCTTCAGTAAGCTCACTTGATCAACTGCAAAACATTGTTGTCAGCAATAACAACAAGCGCATCACATTGTTAAAAGATATTGCTGATATAACCATCGGGGAGGCAAAAGAATATGTAAAGATCAATGCCAACGGGCAGGAAAGCCTGTTGCTTGCAGTTATTAAACAACCGAACGCAAACCTGATTGATGTGTCGGACCAGATGAAGCAGCAGGTAGCAACGCTGCAAAAGATTTTACCAAAAGATGTTACAATAAAGCCCTATTATATACAGGCTGATTTTGTAAACAATGCTGTTAAAAGCGTTACCGATAGTTTATGGATCGGGCTTGCATTTGCTATGGTTGTTGCCATCATTTTTTTGCGCTCGTTTAAAGCAAGCAGTGTTATTCTGCTTACAATTCCTGTTACGCTACTGCTAACGATGATAGTGCTGTATGCAACGGGGCAAACTTTAAATATTATGACGCTCGGTGCAATTGCCGCCGCCATTGGCTTAATTATAGATGATGCCATTGTAGTGGTAGAACAAATACACCGCACACATGAAGAGTACCCTGCGGAATCATCGCTGGTATTGGTACAAAAAGCCATAAAATATCTATTGCCGGCCATGATTGGTTCTTCATTGAGCACCATCGTCATCTTTCTTCCCTTTAAATTAATGAGCGGCGTTGCAGGCGCTTATTTTACCGTACTCACAAACACCATGCTCATCACGCTGGTGTGCTCATTCTTTGTAACCTGGCTGGCATTGCCTGTTATCTATCTTTTGCTTTCGAGGCATAAACCACGCAAACAGCATAGTGTTAGAGAGCATACAGTTCACAGACAAAAATGGGTCGGCTTCTTTATACACCATTCCTATATCAGTTTTGCATTTGTTGCTGTATTGATCGTGGGAATCATTCTTATTTATCCCAATCTTCAAACGGGCTTTTTGCCGGATATGGATGAAGGGAGCATTGTATTGGATTATACATCGCCACCCGGCACATCATTGGAAGAAACAGACCGTATGCTCCGGGCCATAGAAAGAGAGATCGTAAAAATACCCGAAGTGCAGGCTTATTCCAGGCGAACAGGAACGCAGATGGGTTTTTTTATTACAGAACCCAATACCGGCGATTATTTAATCCAGTTAAAAAAGGACAGAACAAGAAGTACCGATGAAGTTTCTGCAGAAATACGCCAGCGTATTGAAAGCACCCAACCGGCCTTGCGTGTGGACTTTGGGCAGGTGATTGGTGATATGCTGGGCGATTTAATGACATCTGTTCAGCCAATAGAAATAAAAATTTTTGGCAATGATGAAAGCAGGTTGCATCAGCTTTCTAAACAGGTAGCTTCTATAGTTGAGAGTGTGCAGGGCACGGCAGATGTATTTGATGGTATTACCATAGCCGGCCCGTCTATTAACGTCGTTCCGGATTATATCAATCTTGCTCAGTATGGCATTACTGCACAGGATTTGCAATCACAGCTACAAACCGCACTCGAAGGAAATATTGCAGGCAGTGTATATGATAAAAACCAGCAAACCAATGTGCGCATTATGTATCCCGGCAGCAGGACAAGAACGGTTGATGATTTAAAACAAACCCAGATATTTTTACCGGGTGGCCAGCTAAAACCTGTTTCATCGCTGGTAAATGTTCAGTTATTACAAGGACAGGCAGAAATACAAAGGGAGGATTTGCAGAACATGGGCGTTGTTGAAGCAAGGCTTGATAATCGCGATCTCGGAAGCGCCATTAAAGAAATACAGCAGAAGGTTTCACAGCAGGTGGCATTGCCACAAGGCTACAGTATTGAATTTGGAGGCGCCTACGCCAATCAGCAGCAATCTTTTCACGAACTGCTCATTATTCTTATCACATCGAGCCTGCTGGTGTTTGGCGTAATACTGTTTATGTTTAGGGATTATCGCATTGCACTGGCTATTTTGTTAATTGCTGTATTGGGTATTGCCGGAAGCTTTATGGGTTTGTACTGTACAGGCACGCCACTGAATGTGGGTAGCTATACAGGGTTGATTATGATTGTTGGCATTATTGGTGAAAACGCCATATTTACCTTTTTACAGTTCAGGGAAAGCTATGCTGAAAATAAAAATATTGATCAGGCTGTTATTTATGCCGTATCAACGCGGCTTCGCCCCAAACTGATGACAGCGCTGGGCGCCATCATTGCATTAATGCCGATAGCATTGGGTATTGGCACAGGTGCGCAAATGCATCAGCCATTGGCAATTGCCGTCATTGGCGGTTTCATTATTGCCTTGCCATTGTTGTTAATTGTATTGCCAACCTCTATAAGAATAATATATAAGGGGAAAGATATTCAATGAGCTTATAAAGATTTGTACAACACATCTATCTACAGCCATAACTGCCGCCTGCATTGGAAGAAGCCAAAGAGGTTCTGCCGAACATATCCATATGACATTGCGTTAGTACGGCTATTATTTTCCTGTTTTACTTATTTAAAACTGTCTATAAACAACAGGTGTAATAAAATTAACACGACACCCAACCTTTTTTTTGAAAGTAGCATCTTATCATAAACCTGTACTGCAATCACCTTAATATAACCGGAATTGATGTAATACTACATTTTAAGTAATTGATTTAATACTGCCTTATTATGGTTAAACCTGTCACGAGGCAGTAACATGTTTTAAGGATGAAAGCTTTCAAAATTATATGGCTGGGTTTGCTTTCGGTTATTATTTTTTTGATCATTGATCAATACCTTTTTTGCCCGGCATATACTTTCAATAGTATAACGCCGTTTAGCGGTGATTCGATTTACAATCCTTATGCTGGTGCTATTGGAAACAAGTGGATAAAATGCAATTTTCATGCACACGATAATTGCTGGGATGGCATTACAAACGGCAAAGGATCATCCAACGACATTTATAACAAATACAATAATCTTCACTATATCATTCATGCTATTTCCAACTATCAACGTATTGATACAACGCATCAGTACCTGCCTAATTATATCAGCAGTTATGAACATGGTTATAATATATTAAAAAGTCACCAGCTTGTTCTTGGTGCAAATACTGTTTGCTGGAAAGATTATTTCTTCCCGCAAACCTTAAATAATAAGCAGCATATAATTTATTGCCTGCATAACACATCACCCAATGGATTACTGATTATTAACCATCCACTGTTAAGAGGAAATTACAGCCTGACAGATTTCAAATATCTCACAGGCTATTCATGCATGGAGGTGCTTCATCCTTCTGGTAATGCTTCTGCTTTATGGGATGCTGCATTATCTGCCGGCAGGCCAGTATTTATAGTAGGTGATGATGATTGTCATAACATTTTTGACAGCGCTAAGGTTGGGAGAATATGTACGTGGGTAAATGTGCCCGCGTTAAGCGAAAGCAATGTGCTGCAATCTTTACGCAAAGGTAATTGCTATGCAGTAGCCGTTGGTAAAGATGTGATGAGAAACGAAAGAAAAGGTGATGATAGTAAGATGCCTTCATTGCAACAGTTCATGCTGAAGGGAAATTCTATACAGGCCCGTTTCAGTATGGCTGCGAATGAAATAACAGTATCCGGCAAAAACGGACATTTGCTGTATAGGGCCTGCAACACCAATACGGTGTTATTTACGCTTGGGAAAAGTGAGCCTTATGCACGTATCACCGCCAATTATAAGGACGGAACGCAGATTTTATTAAACCCCGTTTTCAGGTATACTGAATTGCCTTTATTACAGTCATCTGCAGGCATCAACACTACACAAACCTCGTGGCGAAGGCTGGTTGGCATGGCTGTATTAGCAACCTGGTTTGGTTTTCTGCTAAAGCCTTTTTTACATTGGAAGCAACAAAATAAATTACCGAATCTATCTCCAGGATATGAATACATCTCAAATCTTAATACAAAAAATAGTAAAGTTTGGTATGGCAGGCCTGTCTGGTATTTTCGCAGATTTTTTTATAACCAGGGTTTTGAAAGAGAAGATCAGACTAAATAAAGTACCCGTCAAATAAATTGGCTTTTTCAGTGGCGGAGTCAATAATTTTATATTGAAGAGTAACTCAACCGTTACTCCAGGCAGTATAAAGCAGTAATGTTATAATGGCCATGATAAACCTCAGGAATAAAAGAAAAATGTTTTGATGCCAGCTTATATATTCCATTCATGGCCTTTACACTGGCGAAACCGCAGGCTGCACCAGCAAGTACATCCGATGCCCAATGGGCATTGTTGTATATCCTGCACAGGCCAACTAATCCAGCAGCGGAATAGGCAGCTACCGGCACCCATTTGGTATCTTTAAAGCAAGTTGCAAAAGCTGTAGCGGTTACAAATGCGTTAGAAGTGTGTGCAGAAAAGAACGATGTATTTGTTTTGGGGCTTCCACGCCAGTCAAATGTATTATAAGGGTCGCCGGTATTCGGGCGATGTCTTTGAAAGGTGATTTTTGCCTGGTTGGTTAGCAGGTCATTTATTACATGCCCGCCAATAAGTAATATAGTTGTCTTTTCGAGTTTTTTATTTTTAATAATTACTGAAGTAATACCCGTTGCTGCAGTGATTATGATATTGGAAGCACCGGTTCCGAGCCGCTGGTAGGCTGTTGCAACCGAAGTCACCGTTTTGTTTTGGTTGGATTGTGCCAGCTTCCTGATGTCGGTGTCCAGGTACTTATAGCAAAGAAAAGTGCCGGCAGCATAAGCAGCAGTATAGCCGGTTATTTTAAAAGTCTTGTTTTTCTTTAAACAGGCCGAGTCCGGCAGCGTATCCAAATGTGTTGAGATGATGGTATTTGTTTGGCCATAGCTTTCTGTAAAAGAAAAAAGAACAGCAATTAATACCAGGTATTTTGCCATGCAAAATTTTGCGGCAACGATAACTTTGAATTCTGTTGATAATTTGAAGTTTTCATTCTTGGTTAAATGTTTGTTTTGACCGTTTTACAACCCAACCCTGCAGGTATTTTTTGCATCTACTGTTCTGATACGAAGACAGGCAATTATTAACGCTTATTGCTTTAGGGTTTATATGCCTGAGCTAATCAGTCCGAGCAAGGTGTTTTCAACTTTTGTTTCGCCGCGATAAAGTTCCCTAATGGCAGGGGACACAACTTTATGTTCCAACAATAGTTGCTGGTAACATTTCATCAACCGGTAACGGGTATCGTCAATAAACTTATTGATTTGTTTGGCTTCGGGTGTTCTGCTAATAATACATTCCCTTTTTGAATCCCATAAAGCAACAGATATTGTTTTCTTTAAAGAAATATCCATTACTTTTTTGGAAATAGTAATTCTTGCCACAATAAAGGCTTCTTCAGTATTACCTTTTTTCCAGATGGCGATAAAACGCACGCAAAATGTTTGGGTAGTCTTCATACAACACAATTTTTAGGTTTAAAAAGTTTTCTTACTCCTCAGTACTACCTGGAAAAACAATGTGAAATGTGTCAAAAAGATGTTCACCCTTCAAAAATAGCGTTCAAAAAGCGCAAAAATTTCTCATTGTTTCACTCATAAAACCTATGACTAAAATGATGAGAAATGGGCTAAAATGGGGTAAATCGTAAAAAATATAAAGCCCGCAACTTATTGATTTTGCGGGCTTTAATTAAAAGTTAATAAAATGGTTCGTCGGGATGACTGGATTCGAACCAGCGGCCTCTTCGTCCCGAACGAAGCGCGCTACCGGGCTGCGCTACATCCCGAAAATGGACGGCAAAAATATTCTTATAACATTAATCTCCCAACACAAAATTTGTATTAACTGCATAAAAAAGCCACCGAAGAAAAACGATGGCTTTTTTATATTTTGTTTCTGCAGTTATTTGGAAATTAATCCTGCAAAATATTTTACGGTGCGCACTAACTGGCTTACATAACTCATTTCATTATCATACCAGCTTACAGTTTTTACTAACTGCTGATCGCCTATAGTTAACACTTTTGTTTGTGTTGCGTCAAACAAAGAACCATAATGCATGCCAATAATATCGCTGCTTACAATTTCATCTTCCGTATAGCCATAACTTTCATTGGCTGCAGCTTGCATGGCAGCGTTAACTTCTTCTACGGTAACTTTTTTACCAAGAATTGTTGTAAGCTCGGTTACTGATCCTGTAAGAACCGGTACACGCTGTGCAGTTCCGTCAAGTTTGCCTTTTAAGTTGGGTAAAACCAGGCCGATGGCTTTTGCAGCGCCGGTGCTGTTGGGAACAATATTATGTGCAGCAGCCCTTGCCCTTCTCAAATCGCCTTTAGCATGGGGAGCATCTTGTGTATTCTGGTCATTTGTATAAGCGTGAATGGTTGTCATTAAGCCCATTACAATGCCGTAAGTATCATCAAGCACTTTTGCCATTGGCGCAAGGCAGTTGGTGGTGCAGGATGCACAGCTTATAATTTTTTCAGAACCATCGAGAATATCGTGGTTAACATTAAATACAATTGTTTTAAGATCGCCTGTAGCAGGCGCAGAAATTACAACGCGTTTTGCACCTGCTTTCAAATGGGCTTCTGCTTTTGTTTTATCAGCAAAAAAGCCGGTGCATTCCAATACTACATCTACATCATGATCGCCCCAGGGAATTTGTGAAGGGTCTTTTTGTGCATATATTTTAATTTCATCACCTTCCACTATAATTGAATTGTCGGTCGCCTTCACTTCTTTACCAAAACCACCCTGTGCACTGTCGTATTTTAATAAATGAGCCAATACTTTCGGGCTTGTAAGATCGTTGATTGCAACTACATCTATTCCATCCATATTGTAAATCTGGCGATAAACCAGACGGCCAATTCTGCCAAATCCATTTATGGCAACTTTAACTGTACTCATAACTATTTTATTTTTTGAGACCGCAAATTTACGCCTTTATCACAAGAAAAATTAAAGTTTTTGACTGCTTTGGCATGCTGTTTAACAGACGCGGAAATATGCAACCGATATAAAAAGTAAAGGCTTATTGGCTTCGGGATTCGCAGCTATATAATCTGCCAAGTCCAGGAATCAAATTTTTTCGCTCTAGGTTCGAACGCTTTTAATCGTGCAATTTTATTTTCATTACCACATCGTCAGCGGTTACAAATAAAATATCCTTTGTTTCATTGAAAGCGCAATTGGATGTTTGCCTGCTATATACTTTAATTAAACCAATCAATTTCCCTCGGGGGGAAATAATATTAATGCCATCCGGCCCCGCACTGAAAATATTTCCATATTTATCTATTTTGAAACCATCTGAGCCTTGTTTTACGGTTGCCTTTGCTTTCATTACAGTCGCATCCAGTAAAATACGGCCGTTTTTAATGTCTCCATTTTCATCAAGATCGTATGCGTACCATCGCGGGTGTTCATCATCACTGCTGGCAACGTATAAAGTTTTCTCATCGTTGGATAATGCAATGCCGTTTGGTTTTTTAATGGTATCAATTAATAAAGATAATTTGCCATCAGCCATAATTTTGTAAACGCCTTCAAAATTTAATTCTCTTGTTGAGTCATTATCACGTTGTGGCAAACCATAAACCGGGTCGGTAAAATAAATATTGTTATGGCTGTCTGTAACAAGATCATTCGGGCTGTTGAATTTTTTGCCGTTATAGCCGGCTGCAAGCACGGTAAATGCAGGCTGCGGCGCATCTAAGCCTGAATTCAATTTCACAACCTGCCGGTTGCCCGACTGGCATAATAATAAATTGCCATTTTTATCCAGGGTTAAACCATTTGAACCATCTTCTCCGCCAATGCGTTTTACAGAACCCGTATAACCAGAAGGTGTTAAATATAATGTTGCCGTATCGCCTTCTTTCCATTGATAAATTTTATTCTCAATCACATCGGAAAACAGCAGCATTTGTTTAGCCGGAACCCAAACAGGGCCTTCGCTCCAGGTATAACCTTTGGCAATTATTTCAATGGCCGCATTGCTGTCAATTGCCTGCAGGGCAGCCGCATCGTAAATTTCTATTTTTCCAATTGCCATATCCGGATTTTGGGCAGATGACTGACGTGTGTTTTCGCTGCATGCGTTAATTAAAATATACAGCAGCAATGCAGGTATAAATCTTTTCATAATAGCAATTTCAACTTTAAATTTATTGATAGTGATTAAATAAAACCGTTTGCGCATTTATTAATGCCTTGTCAGCATCTTCCGTTAATAGCGTGAAATTTTTATTTAATGCTGATAGGGCTGCATGGTATAACTGTAATAAATTTCCCGATGAAACAATGGTTACTAATTCCACATTTTCGTTTAAAACCTGTTTTAATTCCTCGCCTATAAGCAAGCCGCTTAAATAATAATAGTTTTCTTTTTTGTCCATTGTATTGAACAAAGTATTGATGCGGACATGAAAAATATTATTTAAGAAAGATGATGCAGTTGCATCGCTAACGCCCTTTAAAAAAATATCATTGGCCTTTGTATTTGTATTTTCCTGTTCAACCGAATTTGATAAAATACTTTTTGTGGAAAGCAGTTGAAACAACTCGCCGGTCATATAGGTTTTAATTTCCGCCAGCATTTTATTTTCTACCAGTATATGTTTGGAGTGTGTGCCTGGTAATATAAATAATTGTTTATTGAATGATGAATTTATGGAGCAGCCTGCAAGGATTGTTTCTTCGCCGCGCATTACATCTGCTGAAGAGCAGGCGCCTGAAACCAGTATTGTTTTATGCGGAAAAGATGGTGAGCCTGCAATAATATCAGTTAATAAATTTTGCGGATGAATAACGAACGGAATCTTTTTATAAGGCAATTCTTTCATGCCGATAGCAGAAGATGCCATGCCTGCAATTATTAAAGGTATATTGCTTAAAGATTTGCCTGCTTGTTGAGCGAGCTGTTGAATTTGCTCATTTATATAGTTGCTGTAAAACGAAAGTCTGTCGGTTCTTTGTTGCGCTTTCCATGCATCGTAAGTCGCTGAAATGCCTTGCTGCGTAAGCGTTTCAGCCAATACTGTTTTTGTTGCTGCATCAATTAAACGCAGCCGGAATGAACTTGTTCCCCAATCGCAGCTTAAGAAAATTTGCATATTTATTTGAACCTGATTTATTGCTGAATAATGTTTTAACTGTACAAGTGTTGCGACGCAACGGCAGCTAAATGAAAATACAACTGCCGGTAACCAAATAAACAATCATGTTATGCAAAGCATAACAGCACATTTAAGCCTGCAATGCTGCAACCAGTTGTTTTGCTTTTGCCATTATCGTTTCAAGATATGCTTTATTAACCGTGGCTTTACTGCTCACCAAAGCGCTTCCTATACCAAAAGCCACCGCGCCGGTTTTAGCAAACGTTTGAATGTTTGATGCATCAATGCCGCCGGTTGGCATAACCTTTATAAAATTGAGCGGCGCTAAAATATTCTTCACATAATCTGCATTAAGACAGGGAAATATTTTAATGATATCTGCACCGTTTTTATGTGCAGCCACAATTTCTGTGGGAGTAAATGCACCGGGAATGCTTACGATGCCTGCATCTTTTGCTGCTTTAATTACCTGCGTATCAAGTGATGGCGAAATAAGAAATGCAGCGCCTGCCGCAATAGCATTGTTCGCATCCTTTTCATCAATTACAGTGCCTGCGCCAATAAGCATTTTGTTTTTGAATTCATGGTTTAACTGTTCAATGGCAGGCAAAGTATTTTCTGAATTTAAAGTAATTTCCAGCAGGCGGATACCACCATTATATAAGGCGTTTGCAATGTTTGTTATTTCTGCCGGTGGCATGCCGCGTAAAATGGCCACAATTTTATGTTCAAATATTTGCGATAAACTTGTCATGCCATAAAGATAAAGTTATCAGCCACTGCTGCACATCAAAAACTTTTACCGAATATCCATATTTGCTTTCCGGATTCGTATAAACGCTTATATTGGGCGCTTTGTAAAATTCATTTCATGAAAAAAGATTACTATTTCAAACCTTTGCTGATAGTGCTGTTGCTATCAGCATGGTGTACCCGGTTAATGGCGCAACAGTTAAAAGTGCCGGTTGAATATTATAAACTTAAAAACGGTTTAAAGGTTGTTTTATCGCCGGATAAAACAGCGCCAATTGTTGACATAGGCGTTTATTACAACATTGGTTTTCGCATAGAACCAAAAGACCGAACCGGTTTTGCGCATTTGTTTGAGCACATGATGTTCCAGGGTTCACAGAACCTTGGCAAGATGGAATTTATAAAACTGGTGCAGCAAAACGGCGGCATATTAAACGGCTCCACCCGTTTTGATTTTACCAATTATTTTGAAGTGCTGCCTGCGCATAAACTTGAAACCGGTTTATGGGCAGAAGCCGACCGCATGAAAGGCCTTGCTATTACACAGGATAACTTAACCAATCAGCAGGGTGTTGTAAAGAATGAAGTGAAGGTAAATGTGCTTAACCAGCCGTACGGCGGTTTTCCGTGGTTAGATATGCCGCAGTATGCGAATAAGAACTGGTATAACGCACATAATTTCTATGGCGATCTGAAAGACCTTGATTCGGCTAACCTTGATGATGTTCAAAGCTTTTTTAAAACATATTATGCACCCAACAATGCTGTAATAGTTGTGGTGGGCGATTTTGAACCTGCTGAAGCAAAGAAATGGATAGACCAGTATTTTGCGGCTATACCATCAGCCACATTACCCCCCAAACCTGATATTACCGAACCAAAGCAGGAACAGGAACAACGATTTGTAAAGGAAGACAAGCTTGCCAATAAGCCCGCTATTGCGGTTGCTTATAAAATGCCCGATAGAAATACGCCGGAATATTATGCAATGGGATTGATTGATCAAATATTATTACAGGGCAAAGACAGTAAGCTGTATCAATACCTTGTGCAGGACAAAGGTTATACTTCAAGCATAAGCGGCGGGATAAATTATCTCGGAAACATGTATAACTATAACGGCCCGATGGTTTGGATGGCTGATTGTATTTATGATTCAACAGTGAATGCGGATTCAATTGTTGCGCAGTTTGATAAGGCGGTTAATGATGTTTCAAAAGTTACGCAGGCCGACCTCAACCTTGCATTGGTTAAAATGCGTTCTGATTTATATGATGCTTTGGGCGGGCAGTTTGGTATTGGAAAAGTTGACCTGCTGGCATCGTTTGCATTGTTTGATGATAATCCAAACCGCATCAATTCGCTGGAAGAAGAATTTAAAAAGGTTACGCCTGAATTAATAAAGAAAACCGCACAGGAATACCTGCGTTCAACCAACAGGACTATTTTAATTGTTGATCCGAAAGCCGGTAAATAAACATGAAGCCATCATTAGCTTAAAAAAATAAGAGATGAAAAAAATTGCATTATATATGTTATCCGCAACGCTTTTATGCAGCGTTGCATTTACAGCAAAAGCGCAAAAGCAAACACCGCCGGAAGGAGGAACGCCAAAAGATTTTGTATTGCCATCTAAAAAACAAAATACATTACCTAACGGCATGCGCACTACAATGGTTGAATACGGCTCTTTGCCAAAAGTATATGTAAGCCTTATTATTAAAACGGGCAATGTGCAGGAAGCTGCCAACCAGGTTTGGCTTTCAGATTTATTGGGAAAGTTAATGAATGAAGGCACAACATCGCTTAGCGCTACAGCACTTGCTAAAAAAGCTGCCGGTATGGGTGGCCAGGTTGGTGTGAGTGTTGGCTCTGATCAGTTCACGATTTATGGCTCTGCCTTGTCTGAGTATGCACCCGACCTGGTAAAGCTGGTTGCTGATGTTGCTATTAATCCCTTGCTGCCTGCAAGTGAAATGGATCGTTTAAAAGCCGATTTAAAACGCCAGCTAGCATTAAATAAAAGTGTGCCGCAGTCTATTGCGCAGGAAAAATTCTTTAATGTAATGTGGGGCGATACGCCTTATGGAATATTGTATCCAACAGAAGCTATGCTGGACAGTTATACCATTGATGACGTTAAAAAATTTTATAACGATAACCTCGGCGCAAAACGCTCTGTGTTATACGTTGCCGGAAAATTTGATGAAGCCGCTACAACAAAAGCTGCATCGGCAAGCTTCAGCAAATGGAAGGCCGGTCCTGGAGCTGCTTATCCTTCAATAACACCGAATACATCAGCCAATTCAAGCATTATTATCGACCGTAAGGGTGCACCTCAAACAACGGTGATTATCGGTTTGCCGGTAATCAATCCAAAAAATCCCGATTACCTGCCATTGACGATAATGAATTCTTTGCTTGGCGGTTCATTTGCTTCAAGAATTACAAGTAATATCAGGGAGAATAAAGGCTATACTTATTCACCGTCCAGCTCCGTATCATCTCATCCTTCCGGTGCAGTTTGGTATGAGGCGGCAGATATAACCAGCGAACATACTATTGATGCTATTGATGAAATAAAAAAGGAAGTTGTTCGCCTGCAAACGGAAGCCCCTTCTGCCGACGAGCTTGGCGGCATTCAGCGTTATACCGCCGGCATATTTGTGTTGCAAAATTCCACGCCAACCGGCATTATAAGCCAATTGAATTTTCTTGATTTATATGGATTGGATGACAACTATTTAACCAACCGCGTTAAAAATATTTATGCGGTTACGCCACAACAGGTTAGTGAGCTGACAAAGAAATATCTGCCAACAGATAAAATGGCGATTGTAATGGTAGGCGATGAAGCTTCCATTAAAGAGCAGCAGTCTAAAGCAGGAAATAATTAAGGTTATATTATTATTGAATAAAAGGGTAAGCAAAAGCTTACCCTTTTATTTTATAAATATGCTGGTAAAGATTACTTGTTTACAAGCTCATGCATGTTTGTTTGATGGTTGTCAAGCGTTGTATATTTAAAATCGTTTGAGCCCGAAAAACTTGCGCCTTTTAAATTAACAGCACTCACAAATGCCGCATATTTAAAATTTGCATCGTCTTTAAATGATGCACCGGCAAAACTGCCTGCATGTTTAAACTGTGCGTACTTAAAATCTGCATCGCCTTCAAACACAGTATTGCTGAAATCAAAATTTGCCGGAAAATCAACATATTTAAAAATAGCCTCTTCCTTAAATATTACGGATTTAAAAACAGGCCCGTTTTTAAAGCTGGTATATTTAAATTCCGCTTCTTCATTAAAGCGGCTGCCCGCAAAAGATGTTTTGTTATTGAATACAGAATATTTAAAAGAAACATCATCCTGGAAACTGCAGTTCTCAAAATTTACGCCTGCATTAAAGTTGGCATTATATACAGTGCTGTTGTTTATAAAAGATTTACCATTATCAGGATTATAATAACCTATCACTTTGCCCGTGAATTTACAGTTGCTGAAAGTAACCGGGACATTAATTGTGCTGATATATGTTTTATCGTTTGAATTGGTTCTTTCAAGCTTCTTATTATTAAGGTTTGTAAAATCAAGCGTGCCTGTAATTTCTGCATCTTTTATTAATACAGGCTGATTATTGTTGATACTTTCAATTACCGATGCTGCATTTACAGTTTTCTGGGCAAAGCTTATAGCCGGCATTACTAACAGCAACAAAACTGAAATAATTGTTCTCATTTTATAGTTTTTTGAAAGATAGATTTTTAGGCAGAAAGGTAGAAAGGCTTATGGAGATGCGGCATTATCAGTATTTCAACGGCGAAGCTGATTTACAGAATT
The DNA here is from genome assembly GCF_051953455.1 of Parafilimonas sp. Classification (NCBI taxonomy): domain Bacteria; kingdom Pseudomonadati; phylum Bacteroidota; class Chitinophagia; order Chitinophagales; family Chitinophagaceae; genus Parafilimonas; species Parafilimonas sp. The sequence continues at coordinate 119,219 of NZ_JBQCIT010000008.1, forward strand.
ATACATCAGTTATCAGTTGCCGGCATTTCTGGAACAGTTAACAAACATTTTCTTTTTGTAATTACACCGCTTCTTTTAATTTAGATGGAGTATAACGATCATTAGAATAAATACATTTCTTAAACCTGCAGTATGAATAAAGCAATTTCAGCACCAAATATTGGTTATATAGTTTTATGGATAACCGTTATTCTTTCTGCCTGCAAAACCACACCAAAACTTATAGACGTTGATCCCGCATTTAGCCAGTATATTGATGCTTATACTTCTGGTGTTATTTCAAAGAAAAATACAGTCAGGATACAACTGGCTGCTGATGTATCAACAACACATACTTTGAATGAAGAGGTAAAAGAAAATCTTTTTTCTTTTTCTCCCTCGGTTGATGGTAAAGCTTACTGGATTGATGCCCGCACCATAGAATTTAAACCCGGCAATGACCTTACGCCCGATCAGTTATATGAAGTGAATTTTAAACTGGGTAATGTAATCAAAGCACCTTCAAAGTTTGATGATTTTAAATTTAATGTGCAGGTGGTAAAGCCATCATTTGAAGTAAATGAATATGGGCTTCGCAGTAACAATAAAACTTCGATGAATTTATCGGGGAAAATTTTAACGGCGGATGTGGAAACTTCTGCCAATATTGAAAAATTATTAACGGCTTCCATTGCAGGTAAAGCAATACCTGTTACCTGGCAGCATAATGAATCTGTAAAGGAACACCAGTTTACGCTCAGTAATATTCCACGTACAAACAATGCACAAAACCTATTGCTGCAATGGAAAGGCGAAGCCATTAACAGTAAGCAACAGGGCGAAAAGGAAATTGAAGTGCCTGCATTGGGCGACTTTAAATTACTCGATGTGCGTGCTTCGCAGGAAGATGAACAATACGCATTGGCACAGTTTAGCGACCCCATTTCTGCCGGCCAGGATTTGAATGGTTTGATAACAATCAGCAATGTTGAAAACCCGGCTTTCACCATTTCAGGCAGCGAAGTAAAAGTATATGCCAACGATGACCTGGATGGTGATCATACTATAAACGTTTTGCCGGGCATTGAAAATATTAGCGGCGATAAATTGCAGAAAAATTATTCATCCAATGTATTTTTTGAAAACCGCCTGCCGCATGTAACTATTAAAGGAAAGGGGAATATTTTGCCCAACAGCACCGGTAAACTGGTGCTGCCCTTTGAAGCCATTAATTTAAAAGCCGTTGATGTTTCCATTATCAAAGTTTATGAAAACAATATTGCCCAGTTTCTTCAGGTAAACGATATGAATGGTGAACAGGACTTGCGCCGCGTTGGTAATCCAATAAAAGAAGCAACCGTAAGACTGGATGATGATAAATCACTCAACCTTCATCATAAAAATGCGTTTTCCCTTGATCTTGATAAATTCATTCGCGCAGAGCCCGGCGCTATCTACCGCGTTACAATTGGCTTTCGCCCCGGTTACGCTTTATATACCTGCGACAGCCTGCATAAAGATGAAGGTGATGAATGGGGCTATTATAATGCAAGCAATGAATACGCGCTGGATGATAATGAAGATTTCTGGAACCGTTACGATAATTATTATCCTTATGGTTATAACTGGCGCCAAAGAAATAACCCCTGCTTCAGTTCTTATTACAGCAAAGAAAAATTTGCAACAAGGAATATTTTAGCAAGTAATATTGGTTTAACGGCAAAGTATTCAACCAATAAAAGTTTGTTTGTTGCAGTGAATGATCTCATCTCAACAGAACCTATGAAAAATGTTGAACTGCAGGTGCTCGATTACCAGCAACAAATAATTGCAAAAGCAACCAGCGATGGTGATGGGCTTGCAATGATTGAATTAAAACGTAAACCCTTTTTATTGATTGCCAAACAAGGCAGCCAGTCAGGATATTTAAAATTAGATGATGGCAGTAGTTTGCCGTTAAGCCGTTTTGATGTTGGCGGTGATGAAGTGAAGAATGGAATTAAAGGTTACATCTTTGGTGAACGCGGTGTTTGGCGGCCTGGCGATAGTTTGTTTTTGAGTTGTATCATCAATGATAAAAATAATCCCCTGCCGGATGATTATCCTTTGGAGATGGAGATGATTTCGCCGCGGGGTCAGTTATACAAACGCATTGTGCAAACCAATGCTGCTGATGGGTTCAATGTTTTCAGAACGGCAACCGATGCCGATGCGCCAACGGGCAACTGGATATGCCGTGTAAAAGCCGGCGGCGCTGCATTTGAAAAAAAGCTGAAGATTGAAGCGGTGATGCCAAACCGTTTAAAAATAAATCTTGATTTTGGTAATGTTGATGCGCTTGGAAAAAATACTACTGTTAACGGAACACTTACTGCAAAATGGTTGTTTGGAGCAACGGCGCAAAATTTAAAAGCAAGGGTTGATGCGCAGTTGTATAAAAAGAAAACAAAATTTCCAAAGCTGGATAGTTATGTATTTGATAATCCAACATCAAATTTTACATCACAATCCAAAACTATTTATGATGGCACATTAAGTGCTGACGGAACAGCGGCTGTTAATCCAACATTTGCAGCAGGCGAAGATGCGCCGGGACAATTATTGACGAATCTCGTTGTTAAAGTATTTGAGCCCGGAGGCAGTTTCAGCATCGATAATTTCTCCATGCCTTTCAATCCATATTCATCTTATGTTGGCGTGCAGGTGCCTGAAGGTGATAAAACCTGGGGCTTCTTGCAATCGGGCCAAAGCCATCGTTTCAATATTGTTGATGTTGATACAAAAGGAAAATTTTTACAGGGCAGTTCATCTGTACAGGTTCAATTGTATAAAATTCAATGGCGCTGGTGGTGGGATGAAAATGATGACCTCTCCAATTTTACACAAAATGAATATAATAAGTTTATAAAAAAAGATACAGTACAGCTAACGAACGGCAAAGGTTTTTACAATATAAAAATGGATGAAGATAATTGGGGAAGGTACCTGATTTTAATAAAAGATATGCGCAGCGGCCATATAACCGGCAGCACATTTTTTGTGGATGATTATAGCTGGCAAACCCGCGCCGGCGGCAGCGATCCTTCTGCGGCGGCTATGCTTTCTTTCACTTCAGATAAAGAAAAATATAATGTGGGCGATGATGTGAACTTAACTATTCCTTCCGGCAAAGGCGGCCGTGCATTGATAAGCATTGAAAGCGGCAGCAAAGTGCTGAAAACATATTGGGTGAATACAGAACAGGGGCAAACAAAATTTTCTTTTAAAGCGGAAGCAGCATACAGCCCGAATGTATATGTGAATGTGAGCCTGATTCAGCCGCATGCACAAACGGTAAACGATCTGCCGATAAGAATGTATGGCGTTCTGCCCGTTATGATTGATGATAAGAATACGGTTTTAAAGCCTGTTATTAAAATGGCTGATGTTATTCGTCCTGAGGTAAAGAATACCATCACCGTTTCTGAAATATCCAATAAAAAGATGACCTATATAATTGCATTGGTGGATAACGGTTTGCTTGATCTCACCCATTTTAAAACACCCAATCCGCATGATGCGTTTTATGCGCGTGAAGCATTGGGCGTGAAAAGCTGGGATTTATATGATGATGTGATTGGTGCTTTTGGCTCGCAAATTCAGCGCATACTTACCATTGGCGGGGATGTGGAAGCAGAAATTGCCAGCAATACAAGACGTGCCAACCGCTTTAAACCTGTTGTTGAATTTATGGGGCCATTCACCTTAAAAAGCGGAAGCAAAACGCACAGTTTTATTTTGCCGGCTTATATGGGCAGTGTGCGTGCCATGGTAATTGCGGCGGGCGATGATGCCTATGGTTATGCTGATAAAGATGTTACTGTAAAGAAACCATTGATGATATTGCCAACGCTGCCAAGGGTTCTTGGCCCCGGCGAAGAAGTGAAAATTCCTGTTACGGTTTTTGCAACCAATAGCAATATTAAAAACGTTTCATTAAGCATCCAGTCAAACCCGTACATAACGGCAACCGGTAATCAAACCATTAGCTTTGATAAGCCGGGAGAGCAGCAAACTTATTTTACTGCGAAGGTGAATAATACAACAGGCATTGGCGATATTAAAATTGTTGCAGCAAGCAGTGGCGAACAGGCGGTTTATCAAACAGAGATTGATGTAAGAAATCCTAACCCTTATACAACACAGGTTACGGAAACAACATTACAGCCGGGACAAAACTGGAATTCAACTGTGGCAATGATTGGCGATGCACAAAGCAGTAAAGCCACGCTGGAAATATCAAGCATTCCTGCAATGGATTTGCAAAAAAGGTTAACCTATTTAATCACGTATCCGCATGGCTGCATCGAACAAACAACCTCGGCTGTGTTTCCTCAACTGGTATTAAACCAGTTAATGGATTTGAGCGATAAACAAAAAGCAGAAGTTGACCGGAATATAAAATTGGTTCTGCAGCGTTATAATAATTTTCAGCAGAGTGATGGAGGATTTAGTTACTGGCCAAACGGCAGCAGCAGCGATGAATGGGGCAGTAATTATGCAGGCCATTTTTTATTGATTGCACAATCGAAAGGCTATAATATTTCGCAAAGCATGCTGCAGCAATGGAAGCAATATGAACGCAGCAAAGCGCTTGCCTGGAATGTAACATCGGCGCCATGGTATGGAACTGATCTGATGCAATCATATCGTTTATACTTATTAGCATTAGCAGGCTCGCCCGAACTTGGCGCCATGAACCGTTTAAAAGAATGGAAATTCTTAACGCCTGAAGGGAAGTGGAGATTAGCAGCCGCTTACCAGTTAGTGGGGCAAACAAAGGTGGCATTGCAATTAATAAGCGGTTTACCTACTTCATTCCCTGAAAGAAAAAATCCCGGTTATACGTATGGCAGCGATTTGCGCGACCAGGCCATGGTGCTGGAAACACTCGTATTGATGAAACGCAATGCAGAAGCTAATCAATTGGTGAAAACAGTTGCTTCAAAATTATCGCAGGATAACTGGTACAGCACGCAAACAACCGCTTACAGCTTAATTGCTATTGCCGGATTTGCGGGCAGTAACACATCAGGACAAAAAATAATAGCAAACGGTAAATCAGGCAATCAAAATATCAATATCAATTCATCATCTGTTATTGCACAAAATGCATTGCAATGGCAGCGTGGAAAAGCCAATATCCAATTGCAAAACAAAGGCAGTAATGTTTTGTTTGTAAGAATTATTAATGAAGGAAAACCAATCAACGGTGAAAATATTTCAGTGACCAATAACCCGGATATCTTAAAAGTGAATGTAAGTTTTGTAAGCATGAACAATACTGCCGTTAATATTGATTCTGTAAAGCAGGGAACTGATTTTGTTGCGAAGGTTGTGGTTACGAATCCGGGCAAAAGAGATGCTTACAGTAATCTTGCGTTAAGCGAAATTTTTCCGGGCGGCTGGGAAATATTAAATACAAGATTGTATAACAGCGAAGGAAGTTTTCAATCATCACCCAGCGATTATATGGATATCCGCGACGACCGTGTTTATTATTATTTCGATCTGAAACCTTACGAAACAAAGGTGTATTATGTGCAGTTAAATGCGGCCTATCTTGGTAAATATTACTGGCCGGGCATTTATTGCGAAGCTATGTATGATCATACGATAAGCGGCGGCGAAAAAGGCAGATGGGTGAAAGTGGTGGAATGATGAGTGCCAGTTATAAAGTTTGTTACATGAAGAAGTATTCATATTCTTTTTGTAACGGTTTCGCAATTGAACACTTTAAATGTTTAATCTCAGCAATCTTACATTTTTTCAAATCCACGCTCAAATATCATCATCATTCTTTCTTTTCCGCGGCTTACGCATGTCCATTTCTTCTAACAACGCTTCGGGGGTTGGGCGTGCTGTAATTTCTTTGGCTATAAATAAAAAAACAACGGGGATTAATATAGAACCAAGCAATTCATCCCATTGCAGCCAGTAGCCCCACCAGCTATACAGGGCTGCTTTGGAAGGATCGGAAGTTTCATAAATTACCTGCACCGTTTGGCCTTCTTTTAAATTGCGAAAAACATAACCGGCATTAACCGCGTATTCATCTTTGCCAATGCTGAAAACAGCTTTTGGAACTGATTTATTAGTACTGTCGGTTATGTAATGAATGCTGCCTGTTGTTATTTCGCCATCCTGGAAATCGGGTTTGCGGCTGAATAAAATATATAAGCCAACACAAATAATATAAAACGGAATAATAGATTTAATCAAGCTATGAATTTTACGCGAATTTAATGGGTTGATATTTTAAACATGGAAACTATTGAGCGCGAGCTTTTAAACTACTTTCTGGTGAGTGGTGTGTTCTCAACTGTGAGTGAATACTGAATGTTTAAGAGGGTTATTCATCTTTCACCACTGACAACTCGCATATATTACTTCACATCAAAATCAATCATCACCTCTTTTGTGCGGGGGTGGCTTTGGCAGGTGAGAATAAAACCCTGTTCAACTTCTTCGGCCATGAGGCCATAGTTTACATCCATTTCAACTTCGCCCTTTACCAGCTTTGCCTTGCAGGTGGTGCAAACACCGCTCTTGCAGGAATAAGGTGCATCGGCGCCCTGCTGTAAGGCGGCGTCTAAAATGCTCATGCCATTATAGGGCAGGCTGAGGCTGAAGCTTATGCCATCAAGCTGCAGCGTGACCTGCGCTACATCTTCTTTAAGTTTTTCCGGTTGTGTTTTTTTTGTTGCATTAAAAGGAGCAGTATTGAACAGCTCAAAATAGATTTTATTTTCAGCAACGCCTTTTGACAGCAGCCAGTCTTTTAAAGAAAATATCATTGCTGCCGGCCCGCAAATAAAAAAGGCATCTGCTTTTAAGGAAGCCACACTGTTGAATATCTGTTCACATTTTGAAATATCAATCCTGCCTTCATTTAATGGCGCTTCTGTATGTTCACGGCTTAAAATATGCACAAGCTGAAACCGGCTCATGAACTTGTTTTTCAGCGCTTCTATTTCTTCTTTAAAAATAATGGATTGCCTTGTGCGGTTGCCATAGATCAAAGTAAAATGGCTGTGCGGTTGCTGTGCCAGCCCTGTTTTAATAATGGATAGAACAGGTGTTATGCCACTGCCTGCAGCAAAGCATACAAAGTGTTTCGCATCATTTGTTTCCGGTAAAATAAAATGCCCCATTGGCGGCATTAACTCAATGGTATCACCGGGCTTTAGAATGTTGTTGGCAAACTCAGAAAAGATGCCGCCATCAACTTTTTTCACAGCGATGCGCCATTCTTTATGCAAAGGCGAACTGCAGAGCGAATAAGACCTTCTTATTTCTTCATTGTTAATAAAGGTGCGCAGTGTTATATGCTGGCCTGGCTGATAAGCAAATTTTTCCTGCAGGTTTTGAGGTACTTCCAGTAAAACTGAAACACAGTCTTCTGTTTCGCGCCGCACTTCTTTTACAAGCAGTTTCTCAAAGTGTGTTGACATGCATGCCTGTTATTTCTTTAAACCATCAATTAAAATGGTAATCATGTTTTCTTCCAGTTCTTCGCCGCTTACTTTTATTTTACTGCGGTGCCAGCTTTCAATGCCGCTTACGGCATGCAAAACAATAAGCACAGCCGTGGAGGCATCAATCTTATTGATCTCGCCTTTTTCAATACCTTGTTCAATAATGGCGGCAAAGCGTTTGCGGTAAGTACGGCGCTGGTTTTGATAATTTGAAAGATAAGGGTCTGTGAGATAGCGCCATTCCCTGTCGCTTATATAAACTTCCTGGAAGTTTTCAATCATTTGTTTTATGTGAAAGCGCAGCAGCGTTTCAAGTTTTTCAATGGGCCGGCCATCGGATACTTCAACTTTATTCAAATGCTCCCAAAACACATTGGCTACATTAAAACATATATCGTGCAGCAGCTCTGTTTTGGAGCGTATATGATTATATAAACTTGCTGCTTCAACGCCCACCATTTCGGCAAGGTCGCGCATGCTGGCCGCCTTATATCCTTTTGCGTGAAAAAGCGCAGCGGCCGCTTTTAATATCACTTCTTTCCGCGATACATCTTTTGCAGTTCTTATTCTTGCCATGCAGCAAATTTATTTTTAATATTTCAAATAATAACCCTGAAAAATAAAAGCATGGCTGTGGTTTAAAATGAATATTTAACCTGCAAACCATGCAATTATAAAGTTATAAAGACAAATGGCATATGCCATTAATCGGCAAGTGGCTTTACCATAATATTTTTAAAATAGACGGTGCTTCCGGGATCGTGGCCCTGCAGCGCAAAAGTGCCGTTTGACAAGAACCTGCCTATACCGTTTGCCGGCTTTTCAATATTATCAGGCTCGGTATAATCCACCACCGTTTTATCGTTAATCTTTATAATAATATGCTTGCCCTGCACTTTTATATATTCTGTAAACCAAACATCATCGGGCGCTATTACTTCTTTCACATCATCAATACCATATAAACTTCCCGTCCTGCGCCAGTCTGTGTGTGAATTATTTACCTGCACTTCATAGCCCTTCTCTGGCCAGCCACCCTGCTGAAACTGCGTATGAAAATAAATGCCTGAATTGGAATGGGCTCTTGTCATTACATCTGCCTTAAACTCAAAATTTTTAAAGTTGTGATTGTTGACAGGCCCTTCATAAAATAAATGGGCTGTTTTACCATTCACTTTAATCCTGCCGCTGTCAACGCTGAATGTTGAAGCATTATCGCCCACTTTCCAGCCGTTTAAAGATTTACCATCGAATAAGGAAACCCAGCTTTGTGCATGCACATGCAGGTTGAATAAAAACATAATTAATAAAATGCCTGTGCAATTTTTAAGAAAGTATTTCATGAGCTTATAATTTTCGGCCTTAAAAGTATTTATAAACAGTTGAAGCTGTTCAATTTATTTTTGGTAAGCTGTTCAGTTTAATAAAGATGAAAAATATGTGTTACAATCTGTCTAATTGTTTTTTTAGCTGAACATAACTCCATGCGGTAAAAGGCAGAACCAGGAGCAGAAGAAAACCCATGCACTTTGTATAAAGGCAAATGTTATTAAAGTTATCATCAGCAAATAAACCGGGTAAGTAAAACCCAGGATGCCGGTAAGCACAGAATCGTAATGATCGCTGTTGGCAAACTTTCAATACATAGTTTTTTGCAGGAATATATAAAGGTGAATGAACAAGCCTGTAACTGCAGGAATGATTAAAATAATTTTTTTTGCGCAATGATTGTTGCTGTTGAAGCATAGCAGCCTGTTTAATCTTATCATTTTTATGGCGCTTGTATTTAAGAATTATATAAGTTGAGTAACCGGGATGCGTACATAACAGGCCTGCTTTGACGCAATTCATACCCTAAGTTGTCGCTGTTACACCACGCCAGCTCCTGAAGTGAATTTTAGTTTTGCTTTATCAATTAAATTCAAACAAACATTATGAAAAAGTTATACAAAACCAATAACCTGCTTAAATCAATATTGCTGATTGCAATTGTGTTTACAGCGTTTCGGTCAAACGGGCAACAAATCCAACCTGCCAGCAGCGGCTACGCACCTGTTAACGGCATTAAAGTTTACTACGAAGTATATGGCGAAGGCCGGCCTATGGTTTTATTGCATGGCGCTTTCATGACCATTAACGGGAACTGGAGTGAACTGATTCCTGAACTATCAAAAACCCGGAAAGTAATTGCCATTGAATTGCAGGGGCACGGGCATACCCAGTACTCAGACAGAACATTATCGCATGCTGCTTTGGCAAGTGATGTGGCAGGCGTAATGGATTACCTGAAAATTGACAGTGCAGATATTGTAGGATATAGCATGGGCGGCTCTGTAGCTTATGCTTTTGCTATACAACATCCTGAGCGGTTAAGAAAGTTGGTAATTATTTCTTCTACTTATAAAAGCAGCGGCTGGCTGCCTGAAGTAAACGATGCATTTAAAACATGGAAGCCTGAATTCTTTTTGAATACCCCTATGAAAACCGCATACGATGCGGTGGCGCCTGATACTACAAAGTGGGCAAATTTCATAGAGCAGATGATTGCCTTTGCAAAGACGCCGTTTGACCTGGGTGATTCTAATATTGCGAAAATTACTGCCCCTGTGTTAATCATATCCGGTGATAATGATGGCCTGGATAAAATTGAATTGATGAAAACCTATAAGTTATTAGGTGGCGGCATTACTGCTGATATGCAGCCAATGCCAAAATCACAATTGGCTATTGTTCCTGCACAAGGCCATGTGAGCCTGGTGATGCAGACAGCAACAATTTTAAGCTACCTGAACAATTTTTTAAAATAAGGCCAATTTGCGATAATCTTTAAACCAGGATTAAGAAACATTTTTAAGAAGATTTCGCTTATTCATTCAAAGCTAAAGCAGTAGGTTTTGTATATTCTTTATTCCAAATTCCTATTTTCCAAACTTCTTCTTTAATGCAGCCAATGCATCGTTTACATTCATTGAAGAAAGATCTTCCTTCCTGCGGTTATGTTGTGAACGGTTGGTGTTTTGATGTGGGTGCTGCGGCCTTGCCGGCGCTTCCTGCGTTTGTTTGATGGAGAGCGCAATGCGGCTGCGGGGAATATCCACTTCCAGCACTTTTACCATTACCTTATCGTTGAGCTTTAAAACCTCAGCAGGATCGCTGATATATTTATGCGCTATTTCGCTCACATGCACAAGGCCATCCTGCTTTACACCAATGTCAACAAAAGCGCCGAAACGCGTAAGATTGGTTACAACGCCGGGCACTACCATACCGGGATGCACTTCTTCAATTTTATAGATTTGTGCAAATTCAAATTGTTCGAGTTCGCTGCGCGGGTCAAGGCCGGGTTTGTTGAGTTCTTTTAAAATATCCTGAATGGTAAGCTCGCCAATTTCTTCCGTAGCATATTTTTTAGGCTGAATACCTTTAAGCAAGGCTTCATTGCCTATAAGCGACCGCACATCCACTTTTAAATCTGATGCAATATGTTCAACAATCTTATACGCTTCAGGATGTACGGTGCTTGCATCAAGCGGGTTGCTGCTGTTTTGCACTTTTAAAAAACCTGCACATTGTTCAAATGCTTTGTTGCCAAGCCGCGGCACTTTTAATAATTCGTTACGGTTATTAAAGCCGCCGGTTTCATTCCTGTATTGAATAATATTTTCTGCAAGCGAACTGCCAATGCCGCTTACATAACCCAGCAAATGTTTGGACGCTGTATTAAGGTTTACACCAACCGCATTTACACAACTTACAACTGTGGCATCCAGTTTTTCTTTCAAACGAAACTGGTTTACATCGTGCTGGTATTGGCCAACGCCAATACTTTTGGGATCAATCTTTACCAGCTCTGCCAATGGGTCCATTAATCGTCTTCCAATACTTACCGCGCCACGAACGGTTACATCATAATCCGGGAATTCTTCCCGCGCTGTTTCGCTGGCAGAATAAACAGATGCCCCGTCTTCATTCACTAAAAATACCGGCAGGTTTAAATTGAGCTGTTTAATGAATTGTTCCGTTTCGCGGCCGGCGGTACCATCGCCAATAGCAAAAACCTGTATCTTATATTTTTCAACGAGCGATCTTATTTTATAGCTGCTGTCATTTAAACGGTTAGGCTCATGCACATAAATAAGATCGTTGTGCAATAATGTTCCTTTTTCATCCAGGCAAACCACTTTACAACCGGTGCGGTAACCGGGATCAATTGCTAATATTCTTTTGCTGCCAAGCGGTGCACTTAACAATAACTGGCGCAGGTTTTCTGCAAACACATTAATGGCCTCTTCATCCGCCCTGGTTTTTAATCCCGTGCGAAACTCTGATTCAAGGCTTGGCTGCAGCAGACGGCGGTATGCATCTTTGATGGCTTTTTTTACCTGCTCAACAGAACTGTTTAAACTATTCTTGATATACAAATCTTCTATTAAATACAAAGCTTCTTCTTCACCGGGCGCAATGCTCATGCGTAAAAAACCTTCGAGGAAACCACGCAACACTGCCAGTATTCTATGTGATGGCACTTTATGAATTGGCTCGCTGAAATCGAAATAGTCTTTATACTTCGCCGCTTCTGCTTTCTTATCTTCCAAAACCTTGCTTTGCAGCGTTGCCGTATCTTCAAACAGTTTGCGCATTTTAGCACGCACCTTATCATCTTCATTAATGGTTTCGGCAATAATATCCCTTGCGCCCTGCAAGGCTGCATCGGCATCTTTTACATTATCATTAATATATTTTGCAGCTACCGCGGCAAGGTTGGTTTCTGTTTGTTCAAGTAGTAGCAGGGACAGTGGCTCAAGCCCATTCTCCCTTGCCGTTTGTGCTTTTGTTTTACGCTTAGGTTTATAGGGAAGATAAATATCTTCCAGTTCGGCCAGTGTTGTGGCTTTATTAAGTTTATCCTGCAGGGTATCCGTCATTTTGCCCTGCTCGGTAATGGTTTTTTCTATGAATGTTCTGCGTTCGGTAAATTCTTTTAAAGCTTTGGCTTCGTCCTGGATTTTTTGAATCTGCACTTCATCCAATCCGCCGGTTTTATCTTTCCTGTACCGTGCAATAAATGGTATGGTTGCGCCTTCTTCAAATAAGGTTAATACGGCCTCAACTTGCCCGGGCTTTACGTTTAATGAAACTGCTATCTGTTGCCTGAATTCTTTCATCACAAAACTTTTAAGGGCGGCGAATATAGACGAGAATGAAGAAAGAAAAAATGTAAATTGTAAACAGGCTTTAATAAGTTAGTCTTATAAGTAAAATTAAACGGCACCGCAATAATTCCGGTGCCGTTTGTATTGTTTAAACCGATAAATTCTTTAATCTGCGATTGGCACTAAGGTGCTTACGCTAATGCGGTTCCAGGCATTGATCAGTACAACTGCCATTATGATATGTGCTATTTGTTCATCGCTAAAATATTGCTGCGCTTCTTTATAAACAGCATCTGAAACACCATGCTGGCTTATGAGCGTTACTTCTTCCGTTAATGCCAGCATTGCTTTTTCTTCAGGGGTAAATAAATCTGTTTCACGCCATGCATCCAGCAAGAAAATACGCTGCTGCGTTTCGCCATATTTCAATGCATCTTTTGTATGCATATTCAAACAAAATGCGCAATGGTTTATTTGGGATGCCCGTATTTTAATCAACTCTTTTTGTATAGGTGTTAATGCAGTTTTGTTCAAGGCTGTAACTAATGCATACATGCCTTTGTATGCCTCGGGAAAAATTGTAGCAATGTTTACTCTTTGTTCCATGATATTTTTTATTTTAATAGAGCAAAGCTATTAAAGACCGGAGTGGTGGTTGCTTAAACTGGTTTAAGAAATTGTTTTGCGCCGTATCTCGCTTAAATATTCGGGTGAAAAGCCAAGAAAAGATGCTAATAAATATTGCGGAATGCGTTGCACGAATTCAGGATAAGCGCTGCTGAACAGTTTGTACAGTTCCTCCCTTGAAAGACTATATAAACTTTTTATCCTGAACTGTGCTGCTGCATGGGCGCGTTGATGTATAAGCCGGAAATACCTTTCCATAACAGGATGCTGCTGCAGTAATTTTTCCTGATTGGTATAACTTAAGGCCAGCACATTGCTTTTTTCAACGGCCTGTATATTATATAATGATGGCTGCTGTTTTTCAAAAGAAGTATAATCGGCCAGCCACCAGTTTTCTATGGCAAACTGCGTGGTTTGTTCGATGCCTTTTTCGTTAATAAAAAACAGGCGAAGGCAGCCCTTAACCGTAAAGTAATTGTTTTTGCAAATGTTGCCTTCGGTTAAAAGGTTTTGTTTCTTTTTAAATTGTAAAGGGATGAAATATTGCAGCACTTCATTAAGTTCTTCACTGCTGATAGTAATAAAGCGATTGATATGTTCCTGAAGTTCGTGCATGCTGTGTGGCGTAAATGCAGGCTGTTGCCTGCGAATAAGATGCCATGCGAAGATAGCTTAACCTGGCAGTTGGCTATAACCTAATATTTTCTTTTTGCACCTAATGAAACCAGCAGCCAGCCAAAAGCAATACAGCACCATAATACGCGAACAAAAACCAGTGTATCCATAGTTCTAAATTTTAGAAGTGCAAGCTATCTGTTGTCATAAAAAAGAAAAACAACCAGTCGGTTAATTATATAAAAAAATAGGTAAATGAAAGTATTAGCGCGACAAAACGGAACCTGTGTATACAACAAAGCCACTTATATAAGTGGCTTTGCAATTAATATATAGGTTTTATTATTTTAAACCTGTTGTGCTATTAAAATTTTAGAGAGCATCAATTAAATAACTTTCTTAATTCGTCATGTCGAGGTAACGAGACATCTCTGCACAGTTATAAATTTCATAATAAAATAGAGGTTTCCCCTTTCGTCGAAATGACGATTCGACCATCCTTTACATAATTTAAGAGCACAGCACGTTATTTTAAATATTTACCCAGGGCTTTGCCAGCATCGGCATAGGCTTCTGCAATCCTTCCGCCGGTATCAAAATCATAACCGCCAAAAGTTCTGCCCAAAGCTTTATCAACAGAAATTTTTGCAATTACATTGGCGGGGTTTGCTGTTTCCACAATTAATGCAATGGCATTTATCTGGGCATTTTTACGCATTACACCAACATTATATCCCGGTTCGGTAAAGATGGTTTTAAAGATTAAAGTGTATTTAGCTTTCTTGCTGTTCGATTTATCACTGTACTCAGTAAAAAGCTCTTCAAATTTTGGTTCAAAACGGCTTTTCCTGTCATCCACCCAGGCTTTGGCCCAGGTATCGCCCCTGCCGGCTTCTTTGTTATTGTAGTCTTCTTTTTTCTTGGCTATATAATCTTCTTCCTTGTCAAATTTGCCTACGCTCATGTTATCGTAAGTATATTCTAAGTTGATGCTTGATTCTGCTTTAACGGCATCAATGCTTCCTTCCAATACTTTAATTTTTTGCGCTTTAAGGTTACCTGAAAAAGCAAACAATGCAATGGCTGCAAGTGTTAACAGTTTTTTCATCTTGGTTGTTTTAATGGTTTTTAGATGTTTTTGATTAAAGGGTAAAAGAAATAAATACTATTCAATTAGAAAATAAATTTATGATGAATTGGTATTTCAGGGTTATGAATTGTACCTGCGTTCCCGCTGGCAGTTATTGGTCAGTTTTGTCTTGTCCATACCAGGTCTTCAATGGGGACGCCGGCAGTTTGTGCAATGAATAAATATTCGCTCGTAATATTTTCAGGCATTGTCTTTTCTCTTGAAAGCAGCCATAAATAATTTAAATTATGCCCTGCCACCAGCGCATATTTATATTCCTTATCGATGGCAATAATATTATACCCGGAATAAAAGGGACCAAAAAAAGAAACTTTTAGCTGGCCTGTAGTTTCATCATCCACAAACTTTGCCTTGCCTTCAGAGGTCTTCCATTTGTTGTTTTTAACATCATAGCCGCTGTTTATTACTTTTATAGACCCATTAGTGTTTAAAGAATAGTCGGCCGTTACATTTTGCAGGCCTTTTTCCCAATAAAAATCGAGCCTTGCAATTTCATACCACCTGCCCATATATTTTTCTTTATCAAAATCTGTTATAGCATTCACGCCGGCAGGGATTGTTTTTTTAGCCTGCAATATAAAATAAGCAATGCCGGCCGTTGCCAGTGCAGCACCCGCTGCAATTAAATATTTTTTTTGCTTCATGGTTATGTTGAATTAATCCATTGAATAAGCATATATCGTTCCATATTTTCAGCGCCGGTTTGTGTTATTCAATTAAAAGCAGGCGGCAGCGTTTAAAACTTATATGGCCACTAAACCTGGTTATGCCGGTAACTGGCGGTATATCATGCATTCATTGCATACATAATAATGTTTACGCCAAATTTTGTATTGTCTTCAGATAGAAAACGCTTGTTGCGGTAATCATAATCCCACTCGCAGCCATAATCTTTGTTGCTGTATAGTAAACCAATACGGCCATTTATTTCAATGGCTTTCAGGTAATCATGTACCAGGTCGTCGCCCCATCCATTTAGTTCAAAAGAAGTAGCAGGCGGCCCCTTTTCAAACTCGAAAAAGGAATGATATATCTCGTGTGTATTGGGAATTTTTTTCAAAGCATCTTTTCCAAACAGGCTTGCTGTCTGTGCTTCAAACGATTTTGCAAACAATCCATCAATATCATGGTTGCAATCATCCGCAAAAACAAAACCGCCGTTTTCAATATACTGCTTAAAATTGGAAGCTTCTTTCTTATCAAACTGCACCAGTTTATGACCGCTTATATAACAAAAAGGATATTGAAAGATTTCATCGTTTGAAAGGTCAATTACCCTTTCCGTCATGTTAATGGGAATAGTAGTGTATTCGAGTAAAGAGTTGAGTATATTGGCGGGCATGCGCTGGTCTGTATCCCAGTCGCCTGAACGATAACGAAGCCTTACGAAAGTGAATGTTGCGTTATGCATTGCCCCAATTATACAAACAAAAAATATGCTTGCATATTTTTTTATTTGTTTGGTTGTTTGGATCATGATTTTGTGAGATTGAAGAAGCAGGAAAGTGCATATTGGGTTATCATCTTTAAAACCAGTCATGTAATTTTTTGAGATATGCAATGTTTATGTTCATTTTATTTTTATTATGCAATAAATTGAACCCATTCAAAATACACATGCAGGAAATAACAGAAAATACGGTGCGGGAATTAACGGCCAAAACAGCGCAGCTAAAGCAGGAAATTCAAAAAGTAATAGTGGGCCAGGAGAATGTAATTGATGAAATATTAGTTACACTTTTTGCAGGCGGTCATTGCCTCTTGGAAGGTGTGCCCGGCCTTGCAAAAACATTGATGGTGCGTACAATTGCGCAGGCACTGCATTTATCATTCAGAAGAATACAATTCACCCCGGATTTAATGCCCACAGATATTCTTGGTACAGAAATTTTGGAAGAAGACCATACCACCGGCAAGCGTTTTTTTAAATTCAATAAAGGCCCGTTGTTTGCCAACATTGTACTGGCGGATGAAATAAACCGTACGCCGCCCAAAACGCAATCCGCCCTGCTGGAAGCCATGCAGGAATTTGAAATAACCTATGGCGGCCAAACCTATAAATTAGATAAGCCTTTCTTTATTCTTGCTACGCAGAACCCCATTGAACAGGCAGGCACCTATCCTTTGCCTGAAGCGCAGCTCGACAGGTTTTTATTATACATCAAAATAGGTTATCCTTCCGCAAAAGAAGAAACTGATATTTTAAGCAATACAACCGGCAATCGTGTAAGCAATGTGCAGGCTGTATTAAGCGCTGATGAAATACAACAATTACAAACACTTGTGCGTGATGTGCATATAAGCGAAGACCTGGTGCAATATGTTGCATCCCTGATAAGGGCAACGCGTCCTGGTGATACAACGGTAAATTATGTGAAGGAATGGGTGCGATGGGGCGCCGGCCCGCGTGCAGGGCAGGCGTTGATATTAACGGCTAAATCACGCGCTTTATTAAAAGGCCGTTATGCGGTTGTTATGGAAGATATCCAGGCAATGGCAGCGCCCGTTTTACGCCATCGCATATTAATGAACTTTAAAGCTGAAGCGGAACAGATCAATTCAGATAATGTAACGGAAATATTGTTGAAAGAAATAGCACGCAGCAAAACAGCGTTGGGATGATTAAAGTGAAACGTGAACGTCAGTAGCCAAATTTTAATTTTAAACCTTCAAAGACTATACATTGGTTGAAGTAAATATCAAGACCAACAGCCGAAAAGTCATAAGCACAAAGCTAAATAAAGGCACAGGAAAAAATGTGCTGAATATGATTTCTTCTTGATTTTTCTTTCCTGCCCGATTGACATCTGTCAGGCGGGGGTTACTTTTTTTGCATTAAGGCAAAGAAAGTAACCAGGCATAAATGAAAATTATCTTCTATTTAAAGAAAAAAATACAAGTGAACAATCTTTTACATCCCAAAACATTAATGGCTATCAAAGACCTTTCACTCGCTGCAAAAAAAGCAGTGGATGGTTTTATGAGTGGTATTAATAAAAGTAATGTAAAAGGTGCAGGGCTTGAGTTCAGTCAATACAGAAGCTATCAGCCCGGCGATGATTTACGATGGCTCGACTGGAAAATGTATGCCCGCAGCGACCGTTATTATATACGCGAATCGGAAATGGAGACAAGTATTTCAGTTCGTTTTTTAATTGATGCAAGCCGCTCCATGCTGCATGAAGATAACGGCATAAGCAAAATTGATTATGCAAAATATATGGCGGCTGCACTGGCATATCTCGCACAATTACAAGGCGATGCCATTGGCTTGTATGTGTTTAAGGAAGGCGGGTTATTTTCATTGGCAGCGAGAAAAGATGCGCAGCATCTTTCCAGGTTTTTTTACCAGTTACAAAACATACAGCCTTCAGGAAAATTTACGGACGCCATTCATTATAAACACATATTTACCGGTGAACATAAAAGGGAATTACTTGTTTTTATTACCGATATGTATGAGCAGGATAAGGAGATAACAAAATTACTGGAGGTCTTGTCTTCGCTGAAGCATGATATAATTGTGTTTCATCTCATGGGTGAGAATGAACTTGCATTGAATTACGGTAATTATACGGCTGTACAGGATTTGGAAACGGGTGAAAAGATCAGCATCAATACACGAGAAACAAGAAAGTTGTATGAAGAAAAGCTGCAGCAATATTTATCCGGCGTGCGCATGAACCTGCTGGATAAGCATATTTATTACAGGCTGGTAAGCATGGCTGAACCATTGGATAAATCGCTACGGGATTTTTTAACGCAAAGGCAAAAAAATTTTGTTTAACTATTGTTGAATTTTTTACAACCGATATGGCTTTACGCAAGCGGCGGAATCATTATTCCCATTGCTATTCACTTCTGGAATATCAAAGAAGGCAGGGCTTTTCCTGTTGGCAGTATTGCGCTTCTTGAAAAAAGTACAAAGAAATATACAAGAACACTTCGCATTAACGAGTGGCTGCTTTTGGTACTTCGTTGCTTATTGATCATCCTGCTTGCAATGTTATTGGCTAAGCCTGTAAAGCAGCAAAGTTTTAATAACAGGCAGGGATGGATTTTAATAGACAAACAAAATACAGGCGATGTTTATAATCATTTTAAAACTACCATTGATTCGTTGTTGAACAAAGGTTTTGAATTGCATCAGTTTGATGATGATTTTGAACGAACCAGTTTAAGGGATGCGCTTAATTCAAAAGATACTGCTGTCCGTGACATATTTTATTGGAAGCTGATAAAAAAAGCCGATAATATGTTACCTGCATCTTTTCCTGTTTATGCGTTTACTTCAAACAGGTTGAAGGATTTTAAAGGTGAAAGGCCGCAGGTAAATATTAACGTAAAATGGTTTGCCTATACTGCAGATACCGCAACGAAGCAATTAGTGAAAGCGTGGTTGGGAAATGACAGGGATATTCATGTAATGCTGAGCAACAGCAGCGCTTCGGGCAATATATTTAGCTATAACGATGTGCCACCGGATAAAATAGAAAATGATGAATATTTTGTATCATCAAACAATGGACAATCGTTAATTGCTTATAACAACCAGCCGCCAGTTGTTGTTGATACAGCGGCGTTGCACATTAGTATTTATCCGGGTGAATATAAACAGGATGCAAACTATATTAAAGCTGCGCTTGATGCGATAAAAGGATTCACAAAACAAAATATAGAAATTACAATATTGAATAGCATCGCCAATCTTCCCCAAAAAACAAACTGGATGTTCTGGCTGAGCGATGAGGCAATTCCCGATAATATAAATGCCGAAAATATCTTCAGGTATGTGAAGGGAAAAGAGGTTGATGAATCTTCAGTTATCAGTGGAGGGTATGAAATGGAGAAGCCAATTGCCATTGATAAAATGATTATGGTTGATTCTTTAAAAAGTAAACCAGCCAGGCAAATATGGAAAGATGGTTTCGGCAATCCTTTGCTAACGAATGAAGCGAATAATAATATCAATGTATATAATTTCTATTCGCGCTTCAATCCACAATGGAATGATCTTGTTTGGAGCGATGCCTTTCCCTCCATGTTGTTGCATTTATTGGCTGAGGATCAAATTGCGGCCATAAATAAATTATATCCTGATAAAAGAGAAATGGATGAAAAGCAAATACAACCTGCATTTCAGGCAGATGCAAGTAAGAAGATTATTCCAGCTAAAGAAGATGTCTCAAATGTTTTTTGGTGGATTATATTCCTGCTTTTTTGCACAGAAAGAACTATTTCATTCAGAACAAAAACAGGTGCTGCTGCATGAGGGAAGTGTCCGTCATATCATTCCTGCAAAAAAAATGGAAAGCGCTTAACCTTTTATCGCTTGCATTAATAGCACTTGCCCTCGCTGTAATATTTGTTACTTGTTTGCACCAGTTCTTTCAGTATTCATTTATTTGGATAATACCAGCATGGTTTGCTGTATTTATACTGATGATGGCTGTGTTGCGGTCATGGCGTATAAAACAGCGTGATGTTATTATTTATTTAAACAGGCATATTCCGCAATTTGAAGAAAGCAGCGGGCTTTTATTAAAACCTGCCGCATCGCTTAACCTGCTTGAACAAATGCAGCTAAACAAATTGAAAAGTAATATAGTGTATACGGCAACGGCGCATCCCGTAAACAGGAAATTAAAAGCAGCAACGATAGTTTTATTGTTATCGCTTATTACTTCCATCCTTATTTATTTATTACTTACACCTTCATCATTTCAATCACAGGAAAATAATTTGCAAAGAACTGCTTTGTCTCAGCCACAAAAAGTTTTGCCTGCCATTGGTTCTTTCACCATAAAAATAAAATCACCGGCTTACACCAATATACAATTGCAAACACAGCACGATTTTAATATAACCGCAGCAGAAGGAGCAGTTATATCATGGCAGTTGGAAACAAATAAACCGGTGCAGCACATCAGCTTAAAATTTAGCGATACAACACTATTGCAACTGCGTCCTCTTAATAGCGGGCATACCATTTGGTCCGGTGAAAAATCAGTACAACAACAGGGCTTTTACCAGGTTCAGCTTGACAGCAGTTTGTCAGACCTGTATAAGCTGGAAATGATAAAAGACCAGCCGCTGTCCATTACAGTTCAATCGCCAAAACCTTCTACTGTTATTGACTTTGGCGAACCGCAACGTACATCAGTTTCATTAACCGCAACAGATGATTATGGCATTAATGATGTATCTATCATGGCAACGGTTGCAAGCGGTAGCGGCGAGGCAGTGAAGTTTAGTGAGCATGCGATAAAATTTGCGAACAGCTTTTCAGATCATAACAAAAACTATTCATTAAAGAAAACGATAGACTTACCATCGCTTGGTATGAAACCCGGCGATGAATTGTATTTATATATTCAGGCCATTGATAACAATAAGCAGCAAACGCAATCTGATACATATATTATTTCCATTGCCGACACGGCAGAACTTATGAGTTTTGATGGCGTGATTAACGGTATTAATCTTAAGCCTGAATATTTCAGAAGCCAGCGGCAGATTATAATTGAAACCGAACAATTACTGAAAGATAAACCCGCACTTATGCCGGATGCGTTTAACAGCAAAAGCAATGACCTGGGCATTGATCAAAAGTTGCTGCGTTTGCGTTATGGAAAATTCCTGGGGGAGGAGTTTGAAGCAAATATTGGTGAACATGACGATCATGATGAACACCAGGAATTAACAGATAATAGCAACGACTTTGGCAATGCAGAGGCTGTTATCGACCAGTTTGCCCATAAACATGATATTGCAGAAGATGCTACTTTCTTTGACGCCGAAACAAAAAAGCAATTGAAAGCAGTATTAACGGAGATGTGGAATGCAGAACTTCAGTTGCGTACTTTCAAACCGGCAAAAGCACTGCCATTTGAATATAAAGCCCTCCGGTTATTGAAAGACCTGCAGCAGCAATCCCGCGTGTATGTGGCCAAAACAAATATTAAAACCCCGCCTTTAAAATCAGAAACAAGATTAACCGGCGAACTGGATAAGGTCATTTCTCCATCAACACAAAATAATACACAACAAAAAGGTATGCATATAACCGATGCGCAAAAAGCTTTAAGCATTCTTGAACATTTAAAAACCAATAATACTGTAAACAATGATGAGCTGGCTTTACTGTTTTCCGCCAGCCGGATAATGCAGCAACAGGCTGCCGCTGCACCGGGAAAATATTTGCAGGCATTGCAATCGTATCAAAGCATACTCAATCAAATTCAACAGCAACAACATATCAGTTTAAAAGATATAAATGCTGCACAACATGGCTTGCAGCAAATGCTTGCACAGCCTTCCCCCAAACCATCACCGGCTGCAACACTTAATGGCAATAGTCTTTCGCAGCAATATTTTCTCAACCTTAACAAAGACAGGCCATGACAGCTTTTGAATATAGCATCATTATCGCCTGCTTGTTGCTTGCAGTTTTTCTTGTTTTTAAAGAAATAAGTAGGTCAAATAAAGCGTATTTGGTTTGGCGGATTGTGGCTTCTGTATTGGCTGCTGTAAGTCTTATTTTTCTTGCCATTCCTGTTCATTATAATGCAACAAAAAATATTGACGGTAATGAAGCTGTTTTATTGACGCATGGCTATATTAAAGACAGCGTTGATTTTTTTTTAAAGCAGAATAAAAATGCAGTTGTTTATACAAAAGATCAATATGAACAACAGGCTGATGCCATTTCAAAGCTGCATGTATTTGGTTACGGGCTTTCAGAAGATGAATGGCAAACAATGCCGGCTTCCAATATTGTTTTTCATCCTTCGGTTATTGACAACGGCATAACCGCAATTGATTATAACAAACAGGTTAATAGTGGTGATCAACTTATTATACAAGGAAGATATAATAACGCTGCCGGCAAGCCGGTGAAGTTAACCTTAAGCAGTTTTGGCGCCGCATTTGATTCGGTTATTATCGGGCAAAATCAATCTCAAACATTTGAATTAAAAACGATACCAAAATTTATCGGCAGGGCGGTATATGAAATTGTGGCAACCAATAATAAAGACACGCTTGAGCATGAACAGTTGCCGTTTGAAGTTATATCGCCACGGCCATTAAAGGTATTATTGCTCGCTGCATACCCTGATTTTGAAAATAAGTTTTTGCAGAACTGGCTGTCTGAAAATAATTATGTTGCGGCAGCAAGAA
Organism: Parafilimonas sp.; assembly: GCF_051953455.1. NCBI lineage: Bacteria > Pseudomonadati > Bacteroidota > Chitinophagia > Chitinophagales > Chitinophagaceae > Parafilimonas > Parafilimonas sp. Next base: position 142,441 of record NZ_JBQCIT010000008.1, read on the forward strand.
CAACCATCAGTAAAAGCAAGTACAATTATTCTTTTCTTGATACTGCTCAATTCTCTTTAGCACAAATAACGCCTCGTATATTGCAGCAATTCGATGTATTGATTGCAGATGGTGCAGCGCTTTCATCATTAAGCAGGCAGGAGCTGTTTAATATAAACAACCAGGTAAATGATAAAGGCCTGGGGCTCATCATTAAAACAGACAGCACAGAAAAGCCTGCATTATTTTATAGGAATAACTGCTCGGTTGTGTCTTCTTCCAATCATAATAAACAAACACTTTTGATGCAATTGACAGGTAATGATACCATAAGTTCATTGCCGGTTGAAAATGCCGCTTTTATTAAAATAAATGATGGTGCACGTGCTTTAATAACTGATGCTAAACGGAATATATTGGCCTGCCGCAGCGTGTTTGGTAACGGCAACATCGTTTTTTCCGCGTTTAAAAATAGTTATTACTGGATGTTGTCCGGTGATAAAAAAAGTTATCAGTTATTGTGGTCATCATTAATTGCCAATGCAGCAAGGAAGCAAAGTGTAAGCAGGCAGTGGCATATATCTCCTGCATTTCCGGCAGTTGATAAACCCGCAGCATTAACGGTTGAAACCGTACGTCAACAATCATTGCAGGCATCAATCAATAATACCTTTGTTGCTTTTGCTGCGCAGCCCTATTTGCCTTTTGAATGGAAAGGAATGTATTGGCCCAAAACAAAAGGATGGCAGGCTGTTGTATCAGGAGGCGATACATCCTGGTTCTATGTGTTTGACAAAAGTGCCTGGAAGAATATTACCGCATTGCAAAATATGGAGGATACATACACGTATGCAGCATTGAGTAAAGCATCATCGCATAAAGAAGTATTGAATGGTCAGTTGAATAAAAAGATTATCCCTGCATTTTATTTTTTTGTTGTATTTATGTGCTGTTGTATCTTACTCTGGATTGAGAAAAAATTGTCGTGAGTTATTCTTTACTTTTCCCATCATGGAAAAGTGATAAAAAGATCAGGCCCCGGATAATATGTAACACATCCGTTCAGGCGCCTTGATCTTTTGGTCAACTGCGCTATTATCGACAAACATATTAAAGCTGATTGAATTAATGCATCAACTTAAATATTCATGCACCTGCTGTATGAATTAAATAATCAAATTATGCACTTGGGCACCCTTCTCCACGCAGTGGTGAAGGGCTGGGATGAGGGTTAACCATAAATCAATATCATCTTGAAACGAAAAGACTTCTTACAATTATCAGGGCTAAGTATGGGCGCTTTAATGATGCCCGGCTTTATGCGCGGCAATCCTATCGAACCGCTGCAGGCCATTAATGATGGCATTGACGCGGCTACAAAAAAGCAATTGGCAGATGTTGCTTTAACAGCTGCTAAATCCAGTGGCGCATCCTATGCCGATGTGCGCATTGGCCGCTACTTAAACCAGTTTATTATTACACGCGAAAACAGGGTGCAGAATATTGCCAACACAGAATCGTATGGCGTAGGTATTCGTGTAATTGCCAATGGAAGCTGGGGCTTTGCCTGCTCAGACAGTGTAACAAAAGAGAATATTGCAAAAGTGGCGCAACGTGCAGTGACGGTTGCAAAAGCCAATGCAAAGATTATCACTGCCCCGGTGCAGCTTGCACCGCAACAGGGTTATGGTGAAGTGAGCTGGAAAACGCCTATTGAAAAAAATGCGTTTGAAGTGCCGGTAAAAGATAAGGTTGACCTGCTGCTGAATGTAAATTCCATTGCTATGCAGAACGGGGCCAACTTTATTAACTCGGCTATCCTCGCCGTGAATGAACAAAAATATTTTGCCTCAACCGATGGCTCTTACATTGACCAGGATGTGCATCGCCTTTATCCCTTTTTCAACGTAACGAAAATTGATAAGGCATCCGGCAAATTTGAAACAAGGCGTTCCTTCAGTTCCCCGGTTGGTATGGGTTATGAATATTTAATGCCAACGCCCGACAGCAAAGTAACAGGCGTTGTTACGCGGTATAAAAACCGTTATGATATCCTGGAAGATGTAAAGAATGCCACGGCTGATGTACAGCAAAAACTACAGGCCAAATCAGTTGAACCTGGTAAATATGATCTTGTGCTTGATCCTTCACACCTCTGGTTAACCATTCATGAATCGGTAGCGCATCCCACAGAGCTCGACCGTGTACTGGGTTATGAAGCCAATTATGCCGGCACCAGTTTTCTTACATTGGATAAATGGAAATCGGGCAATTTCCAGTTCGGCAGCAAGCATGTAAATATTGTGGCCGATAAATTACAGCCTGGCTCGCTTGGCGCCGTGGGATATGATGATGAAGGTGTGAAATGCGGCGAATGGGATTTAATTAAAAATGGCATTCTCGTAAACTACCAGGCCATTCGCGACCAGGCGCATATACTTGGATTAAAAGCATCACAAGGCTGCTGCTATGCGCAAAGCTGGGCCGATGTACAGTTTCAGCGCATGCCGAATGTTTCGCTTAAGCCTAATGCTGATACATTAAGTGTTGATGATATTATTAAAGATGTAAAGAAAGGTATTTATATTATTGGTGATGGTTCTTTCTCCATCGACCAGCAGCGGTATAACTTCCAGTTTGGCGGCCAGACTTTTTATGAAATACAGGATGGAAAAATTACGGGTATGCTGAAAGATGTTGCCTACCAGGCCAACACGCAGGAGTTCTGGAATTCATGCGTTGCCGTTGCAGATAAAAGCGATTACAGGCTTGGCGGCGCTTTCAACGATGGAAAGGGCCAGCCTTCACAGTCAAATGCTGTATCGCACGGCAGTTCCACCTCAAGGTTCAACGGTATTAATGTTATCAATACAGCGAGAAAGATATAGCGGGAATTGAAGTTGATTAGTTGATAAGTTGAAATGTAAGAAATGGAATCAGGAATTCAACAAACAAAATTTATGTATACCCCCGCACGAAATGAATTTTTAATAACGTTCAACTCCCCTTCAGGGGCCGGGGGCAAAACATTTTAATATGGCAATACTTACACAAGACGAGGCAAAAACAATATTGCAAAAAGTAATTGGTTTTTCCAAGGCAGACGAATGCTCTGCAGGTTTAGGCGGCAGTGAAGGCGGTAATATTCGCTATGCATTGAACGCCGTTTCAACAGCAGGCGATGAAAGCACACTGAGCCTTGCTGTAACATCCACTTTTGGTAAAAAGTCGGGCACTGCATCTATTAATGAATTTGATGATGCTTCACTTGAAAAAGTAGTGCGCCGCGCAGAAGAACTGGCGCAGTTTGCACCCGATAATCCTGAATATATGCCCTTACTCGGCCCGCAAACTTTTAAAGAAAGCATTGAATATATTCCTTCAACAGCAGCGATAACACCCGGTAAACGTGCGGAAGCGGTGGCCAAAAGCATTGAAGTTTCAAAAGCAGCCAACCTGCAGGCAGCGGGTTATATTGAAAACAGCACTGCTTTTGGTGCCGTTATGAATTCAAAAGGTTTGTTTGCTTATGATAAATCAACCGATGTTGACTTTAGCGTTACGCTGCGCAACCCCGAAGGCACAGGCTCCGGTTATGCAGCAAGGGGATTTAATGATGTGGATAAGCTCGATACTTATACAGCCACAAAAATCGCTGCTGCTAAAGCTAATGGTTCCGTGGGCGCCAAAGCGATTGAACCTGGAAAATACACGGTTATTTTAGAACCGCTGGCAGCCGCTTACCTGCTTGAACGTTTATTCTTTGCATTAGATGCCCGCAGCGCTGATGAAGGCCGCAGTTGCATGACCAAACCCGGCGGTGGCAACCGCATTGGCGAAAAGCTTTTGGACGAACGTGTAACAATTTACTCGGACCCGTTTAATACAGAGCTGCCCGGCTCAACCTGGAACCGGGAAGGCCAGTCCCTGGAAAAAACAACCTGGGTAGAAAATGGTGTTGTAAAGAATTTAATGTATTCGCGCTATTGGGCAGAACAAAAAGGCGTTAAGCCCGTGCCCATGGGGCCAAACTTCATTATAGCCGGCGGCGATGCTTCTATTGAAGACCTTATCAAAAGCACAGAGAAAGGTGTGCTGGTAACGCGGTTCTGGTATATCCGTTCTGTTGACCCCCAAACTTTATTGCATACAGGTCTTACCCGCGACGGGACTTTTTATATTGAGAATGGTGAAATAAAATATCCCATTAAGAATTTCAGGTTTAACGAAAGCCCTATCATTATGCTGAATAATCTGGAAGCATTGGGCAGGGCTGAAAGAACCATTAGTGTAGAATCATTCCGCAGTTATTTAATGCCGCCGATGAAGATAAGAGACTTTACTTTTTCTTCTTTGAGCGATGCGGTATAAATATTTTATTTAATGAAGAGGTTTTTAAAATCCCGTACGGCGGGATTTTTTTATGCATCAATTATAAAGCATGTAAGCGTGGTAAAGATGCCGGTATTTATAATTTGAAAACCGGGCAACTGTTTATGAACACATTAAATGCAATTTTCAAAACAAATCAACCCAAACTGATTTTTTCATTAATCTGCCCTAACCACAATATTGCAGGACAACTTTAAAGTTTTGGTGGTTGCCTGTCGCAAACTGCCATAAATTGTATAAGTAATATTTGTTCCTTTTAAATATCCGGTAATATCAGGGCTGTTGGAGATGGATGCACGATAGCTATCGGTGGCCGATGACGGAATATCTATGTTTACAATATTGGTTGGTTGCGGTTTTGCATCAGATGAAATAGCGATCCGAAATGATTTAAAGGCCGAAACATTGTTTAATTCATCTGCGTTTGTTGCTTTTATAGTTGTTTCTTTTACTTTAATGGAAGCAATGCTGTTAATACCAAAAACGCCGCCGGTTTCAGAGCGCACAATGCTGTCTGTATTAACGTACGTATCAAAACTTCCCAGTGCAATTTCGTTGGAGGAATCTGCAAACGGTGTTGGCGGCACCGATATTTTCAATGTTTCCAGCGCAATATCTTTACCGGGAAAAACGGCTTGAATTAATTTCTTGCATGATATGCAGATTGTCAGAACCAGGATCATGCCTACAAACAGGGGTGGCTTTTTCATCAATATCCATTTAGAAGATTAATTCAACAAAGATGCCAACACGCCTGTAGTTATAAATTTGTTTTGAGTGCGTCTTAAAAACAAGAAAGCGCTACGGTTTTTGTAGCGCTTTCATTTTCATAGTGGGCCCACCTGGGCTTGAACCAGGGACCCCCTGATTATGAGTCAGGTGCTCTAACCAGCTGAGCTATAGGCCCGGGGCATTGCTGCCAAAAGGAGCGCAAAAATAATCAAATCATTTAAACTGCAAAGTTCATTTTCCAGGCTATATTTTTGCCACCATGCAAAAACCGGAAAATATCATTTTCGACCTGGGGGGCGTAATCCTCAATATCGATTTTAAGCAAACAGCGCTCGCCTTTGCTGAATTGGGCATTGGCAATTTTAACGAATATTATACGCTCCAGTCTGTAAGCCCATTATTTGAAAAACTTGAAATTGGTGCTATTTCACCGGATGATTTTTATGGAGAGTTCCGCAGCCTTGCCAAACAGCCTTCGCTAACAAATGAACAAATAAGAGATGCCTGGAATGCTTTGCTGCTCGACTTCCCGCCCGAACGCATTAACTGGTTAAAAAAAATAAAAGAGCACTATAATATTTATCTCCTCTCCAATACTAACCAGATTCATTATGAAGCGTTTACCAAAGCCTATCGCAACCAGGTGGAAGACAAAAATTTTGATGAGCTTTTTATAACGGCGTATTACTCGCATAACCTTGGCTTGCGCAAACCTTCGAAAGAAATTTTTGAAACGGTGATTGCAAAAGAAAACCTTACTGCTGCAGAAACTGTTTTTATTGATGATTCCCTCGCAAATGTTGAAGCTGCAATATCTGCAGGACTGCAAGGCATTCATTTGCCTTCACCTAAAACGGTGCTTGAACTTGGGTTGTGAAGTAATAAAGCATAAATAGGGTATAACCTTGTAAACAGGCTGTTTTAATGCAAGCGGGTTTATATAACACGCTAAACTGATAATGATACAGCAAGCATATCATTTAAAAAATCATCTTCAAATGCGCTGCTTTTAAGAAAAGTAAGCGTTGTTCAGTATCTCGTATTTCTCAAGAAAAAGAATTTTTTTTTGTAATCGGTTGCATTTTTTAAGAAACTTCTTTTACTTTAGCGGATAATTGTCTTAGTGACAATTTATTTACTGAAAAGGAGAAGCAAGGGAATATGCCAATGATTGTTTGCCAATTAATTATAATTTATAAATGAGATTGTTTGTTTGGAGATTCCCCATTTTATTTGAAGTTTAGGAATGCAGGCAGGAATTTTTACGAAAGGTATAGTATTATAAAACCAGATTACTTTAATATTTCGGTTGCACTTTTTCAACCAATATTATTCTGATGGATGCGCCTGAATTTCAATAAATCATTGCTTGTACCTCTGTTTATTAAATTATTCGATTTGCTTATAAATTCTAAAACCAAACATCTATGCAAGCTTTAATTATTCCGCAAAAAATGGTAAGCGCCCATTGCAAACTGCGGATGAAGATGTTTCTGACAATTGCTATGTTAGCCATCTTCAGTTTTTTCTTTCTGACTGTTCAGGCCCAAAACACCCAGGTGAAGGGTCGTGTAGTTAATGAAACAGGCCAGCCGGTATCTAATGCTTCGGTAATGGTTAAAGGTAAAACAACCGGCACCGCTGCGGATGAAAACGGCAATTTTCAGTTAAACGTTCCCGGTAATGCAACCCTTGTGGTGTCTTCAGTTGGATATCTTGACCAGGAAATACCCGTAAATAACCAAACTGATATTACAATTACGCTTTCTTCCGGTACAACCAATATGCAGGAAGTGGTAGTAATTGGTTATGGTACGCAAAGAAAAGAAGCTGTTACCGGTTCTGTTGCTTCTATCGGCGGCGATAAGATGCGGGAAATACCTGCAGCTAACGTTTCGCAGGCTTTACAGGGCCGTTTGGCCGGCGTGCAAATGTCGCAAACTTCAACAAGGCCGGGCGCAACCATGCAAATACGCATTCGTGGCACACGCTCCCTTACTGCAGATAACAACCCGCTGATAGTGCTGGATGGAATTCCCTTCCCTGGTTCTATAGGAGATTTAAACCCCGACGATATCAAGAGTATTGATGTATTGAAAGATGCATCGGCTACCGCTATTTATGGTTCCCGCGGCGCCAATGGTGTTATTTTAATTACAACCAATAAAGGGCAGAGAGGAGGAAAGGCAAGGGTTGCTTATAATGCTTATTATGGCGATCAAACTTTGTTTGCAAGATACCCTATGATGAATGGGCCTGAATTTGTGGCGCTACGTAAAGCTGCCGGCATATACACAAACGGCGCTGATGAAAAAGATGATGTTAATACAGATTGGCAGGACTTATTTTACAGAACCGGAACCGTAAACAGCCATGATGTAAGCGTTTCCGGCGGTAGTGAAACCGGAAGCTATAATGTTGGCTTTGGATATTATCAAAATCAGAGTCTTATTCCTACGCAGCAATACACCCGGTATTCATTGCGCACTTCAATCGATCAGCAGATAGGAAAATATTTCCGGGTTGGATTTACTACCAATAATAATTATAACATCAGCGAAGGCAACCAGTTAGGCACGTTCGGTACATTGTCCGCATCGCCTATAGCAGATCCATATAATGCTGATGGGTCTTTAAAAAGGGTCGTGCACCAATCGTTGGGCGATGGGTTTGTATTAACAAAAGGTGTGGTTGATAGTTTAAGCGATAATGGATTATGGATAAATGAAACAAGAAATTTTGCAACCTACAACTCTGTATATGGAGAAGTGAAAATTCCCTGGGTTGATGGTTTAAAATACAGGGTAAATCTTGGTTTGGACTTTATTCAGGGTAATAATGGAAATTATACAGGGGAAGGTGTAAATAATTCTAACCCGGCAACTGAATCAACTGCTGGTATCAGCAATTCGCAAACGTATCACTGGACGATTGAAAATATTCTCTCTTACGATAAAACTTTCGCCCAAAAACATAATGTAAGTATTACGGCTTTATATTCTGCAGAGCAACAGAAATATAATTCCTCTTCTATGTCGGCAAAAGATATTCAAAGCCAGGAATTCCAATTTTATAACCTTGGCCGCGCTGATGGTGAAATTACGGTTGACCCCAATGGCCAGAGTTATAATTTATGGGGCCTGATGTCGTGGATGGGCCGTGTGATGTATGCTTATGATAACCGTTATATGATTTCTGCAACCTTGCGTTCAGATGCCTCATCAAGGCTGGCAAAAGGCCACCAGTGGCACACTTATCCTGCCGTATCTGTGGGCTGGAATGTGGCCAATGAATCATTCATGAGTAATGTAACCTGGTTAAATGCATTGAAACTGCGCGCTGGTTATGGCCAAACTTCTAACCAGTCAATTGCACCTTATGCAACTCTTGGTTCATTAAGCACAAGGCCTTATAATTTTGGTGATGATACTTACGCGACAGGATATTACGTGAACAGGCTACCTGGTCCAAGCCTTGGCTGGGAATACTCTGAGACCTGGAATTACGGTATTGATTTTTCACTTTTCAAAAACCGTTTGTCTGGTACCATTGAGTATTATACTACAAATACAAAAGATCTTATATTGGATGTTCGTTTACCTAACACTGCCGGAGTTCCTGTTTATGCAGCAAATGTAGGGCGCACCCAAAATAAGGGTATTGAATTCTCCATTAATGGTACCATACTCGATGGTGGCCGCGATGGCTTAACCTGGGATGCCGGTTTCAACATTTATGCTAACCGTAATAAACTGGTGGCGCTTGCTTCCGGTGGCACCAGGGATGAAGGTAACGGTTGGTTTGTGGGCCATAATATCAATGCAATTTTTGATTATAAGAAATTGGGTTTATGGCAGGAAAAAGACCCTTACCTCAATGTACTGGAGCCCGGTGGTGCTGTTGGTATGATTAAAGTATTGTACACAGGCGATTATAATGAAGATGGCACGCCGGCAAGGGCAATTGGCGCCGATGACAGGCAGGTGATGGATGTTGACCCTAAATTTTTGGGCGGCTTTAATACAAGGCTGGCTTATAAAGGGTTTGATTTAAATATCGTGGGCATTTACCAGCACGGTGGAATTCTTTTAAGCTCCCTGTACGGGTCAGGCGGTTATCTTAACAATTTAACTTCAAGGAACAATAACGTAAAAGTTGATTACTGGACACCTGAAAATACAGATGCCAAATATCCAAACCCCGCGGGGCCTTTAAGCGGCGATAACCCGAAATACGGAAGTACACTTGGTTATTTCGATGCTTCATTCCTGAAGATCCGCACGATATCGCTTGGCTATGATTTCAGCAGGAGCGTGATTAAAAGTAGAGACTTAAAATTGAGGGCATATTTCACCGTTCAAAACCCGTTTGTAATGTTCTCTCCATATTATAAAGAATCTGGTATGGACCCGGAAACAAACTCTTACGGCAACGAAAATGCGGCAGTTCCGCTTTCTTATAATATGAGGCGCATACTTACGATTGGTACCAATACGCCATCAACACGCAATTACATTCTCGGTGTTAACCTGTCATTTTAAAATCATTACAACATGAAACGTACACATATAAAATCTATCATAGGATCAGCGCTGACATCCGCCATATTGCTTTCATCAGGATGTTCTAAAATCCTGGACGAACAGCCACGCAGTTCTTTTACGCCTGATTATTTTTCTACAGAAAAAGGTGTTCAGGGAGGTATTACCTCTTTATATGCGCACCTTAGAAATATCTATGGCCAGGCTTATTATTATAATGCCTGCTTAACCGGTACAGATGAAGTGACCTATGCGCAAAGTGCCGATGGTAATTTTAAAGATATGGATATGTCTGGCGTGGGCCAGGTTACTTCCACAAGCTTTCCCACCAGCATTCCCTGGGGAGAATCTTTTTCCGACATTAATACGGCAAGCGGTATTATAGAAAACGCTTCAGCCGTTGGCCTTTCCGATGCATTAATTGCAGAAGCCAGGTTTTTCAGGGCTTTCGACTATTTCCTGCTTGTGCAAACCTATGGTGGCGTGCCTTTGGATTTGGGTGCCGGTGAGCTTACATTCAATACCAACCCGGTAAGGTTTTCTGTCCGCAACACAGTGCCGGAAGTATATACAAAAGCCATCTTTCCTGATTTACTGCAGGCTGTAAATGATCTGCCTGATGTGGGCCGCGTAACAGGCGGCGTAACAAAAACTGCAGCGCGGCTTTATCTTTCCAAAGCCTACCTTACTTATGCCTGGTGGCTGGAAAATCCAAACAATATTCCTACTTATCCTGAAACTGCAAGAACAGATCCCGATGGCCATGATGCACACTGGTATTTTCAGCAGGCTTACGATGTGGCAACAGCAGGTATTCAAAATCCGGGGCCTTTCAGTTTGCAGCCAACGTATTACGATTTGAACCTGGGGTCAAACGACCGTAACAGTGAGATCGTTTTATACGCCGATCACACAGAAACAAGCGAACAATATAATGGTGGCAGCCTTACTTATGGCAGCGGCGGCGCTCCTGATAATTTTGCTGTATGGATGCTTACCTGGAACTATACACTTATTCATAGCGGTACAGATGCATCCTGGAGCAATACTGCCAGCTCTGTTGTGCGCGCAGCCACACAGGATTTAGGCCGTCCATGGACACGTATGGCGCCAACCATTGGTGTAATAGAAAATACGTTTGCCGACAAAACGAATGATTCCCGTTACGATGGCACTTTTGTTACTTCTTACCGTGCCAACTGGAATTTAGCCGGCGATGCCACACCTGTTTATTATAATGCCAATAATCTTCCTGTTTCACCTGGTGATGCCATCATCACCTTCCTGGATGGTGAACCCTCCACACCAATTAATTATGATGACTGGGCCACTAAAAACAATGTTGGTGCGGGTGCGTTGCCTGGCAGGTCAGATTTTGTTATTTCTCCTGAGGGCATAAGCAGGTTAAGATATCCGGGCCTGTGGAAATTGGGAACATATCGTACGGATAATAATGGCGGCGTTGGCCAGCCAAATGCCGGCACTACCCGTCCTTTTAATATTGCCAAATTCTCTGAATTATATTTTATAGCTGCTGAAGCTGCTGTAAAAGGCGCCGCAACAACAGCCGGCAAAAGTGCAAGGGATTTGATAAATATTATTCGTGCCCGTGCCGGCAAATGGAAATTTGACAATGGGGAAAATGAAGCAAAGGTGGAAGATCACAGCGCTGAAATGGTAGCCGCTACACCCGCCACAATTGATATAAACTTTATTCTTGCAGAACGTTCCCGTGAGTATTATGGTGAAGGATACCGCTGGTACGACCTGGTGCGCACTCAAAAATGGACGGAACTTTCTTCTACTTACCGGATAGGTGGGGTTAATATCAGTGATCATACACCGCAAACTGTAACACGCACTATTGAACCATATCATTACCTGCGCCCGATTCCGCAGGGGCAGCTTGATGCCATGGAAATGACGGATGCAGAAAAAGATTCTTACCAAAATCCAGGGTATGAATAAGGCTCTTTTAGCAATCGAGATACAGAAAAAAGGAGGGGTGTTTTTACACTCTTCCCCTTTTTTTTAAAAACACCTGCAAACGGCAAACCTGGTCAGGCCTGTTTATTTTTTGACGCATCACAAAAACTTCTATATGAAAAAGAACACCTTTGTTTTACTGCTTGCTTTGTTGCTTGGCTCAACTGCTTTTGCGCAGAACGCTACAATAAAAATTGATGTTGACAGAACTATTGGAGAAATTGATCCCAATATTTACGGCGTATTTATGGAGCCCATTCATTTTAATGGCGCAAGAATGGGATTGCCCGATTCTGTTGATTTCAACACGCTTTACGGCACGCTGTATGACCCCGCATCGCCGAAGGCAAATGAGGATGGTTTCAGAAAAGATTATATAGATGCCATGAAGGAATTAAAAATTACCAATATGCGTTGGCCGGGAGGTAATTTTTTAATGGGTTACGACTGGAAGGATGGTATCGGCCTCAAAGATCAGCGCCCTACCCGCATTAACCTGGCCTGGGGCGGAAAAGATAATAACCATGTGGGTACCGATGAATGGATGAAGCTTAATAAATCTATAGGCAGTGAAAACGTTGTAGCGGTTAATCTTGGCCTTGGTTCTATACTCGATGCGGCTTACTGGGTGGAATATTGTAACTATAAGGGCGGCACTTATTATTCAGACTTGCGGGCGAAAAATGGCCATGCAGCACCTTACAATGTAAAAATTTGGGATTTAGGCAATGAAGTGGATGGCCTGCCATGGGAACTGGGCCACAAAAACGCTGAAGACTATGTTGAAACAGCAAGAGAAGCTGCCAAAGCGATGAAGGCAGTGGATCCGTCTATAAAACTCGTAGGTTCAGGATCATCTTATTATGAACCAACCGGCAAGTGGATTGACTGGAACCGTAAAGTGCTGAACGGCATTGGCGATAAAATAGATTATTTGTCCATTCACCGTTATTGGGAAGGCGGCTCTCCGGATAATTATTATGCTTACATGGGCGATGGAGCGATGGATTTTGATGAAAAGATAAAAATAGTGGCCGGTCAAATTGCAACTGCCAGCGTACAAAACGGGTTTAAACATCCTATTCATCTGTCCGTGGATGAATGGGGCGCCTTTGCCAGGAACTTTATGGCAGTGCTGCCTATTGCGCAATGCCTGAATTCTTTTATCCGTCACGCAGATGTGGTAAAAATGGCCAACTTTACCATGCTTACTTCTCTCTTGTCAAACGATACTAAAAACGGAACCTTTAAATCGCCTGTGTTTTATACTTTCAAGGCGTTTTCAAATAACTGTACCGGAACCTCTGTAGATACCTATGTTTCCTGTGATACTTTTAGCACCGCACAATATAAAGACATACCTTATCTTGATGTAACGGCTGTGTATTCAAAAGAAACAAACACCATCGTCGTAAATGTGATAAACCGGCACCAGGATAAAGCCATTACTGCAGATGTTATAAGCACTTCAGGTAATTTTTCCGGTAAGGCTGAAGCAAGCATCGTAAACAGTGATGATCTGAAAGCTCCGTTTGATTTTGCCAAACAAGCGCAATATGCTCCTGTAACAAAAGAAGCAAAGTTTAACGGAAACAAACTCACCTATACATTTCCGCCACATTCATTTACACAGATAAAGGCAGGGCTTACCAAATAGATTTAATAACATAAATTACGAAGGTGAAAATAGTTTTTAATATTCTTTTTCTATTTATGGTGATAGCCGGCCTGGCGCAGGAAGACGGCCACCAACTCTGGCTGCGCGATAAAAAAGCCAGGCCTGTAACGGTTGTTTGTTCAAAAAATTCTCCCACGTTGGCTATTGCCAAACAGGAATTACAGAATGGCTGGCAGGGTGAACCGAATGCTTCGGTAATACTTACCCTAAAAAAAGATAAGGCATTAAAAGATGATGGTTTCAGGTTAAGCAAAAATGAAGTGATTGCTGAAACAGAAAAAGGTGTTTTGTATGGTGTATACGAATTGCTGCGCCGCCAGCAAACCGGAGAGGCCATTACCGGTGAAGCTGAAAATCCGTCTTATCAAATCCGCATTTTAAATCACTGGGATAATCCAAATGGCTCCGTAGAGCGGGGTTATGCAGGCAATTCTATTTTCTGGTGTAATGGCCCGGATTCATTAACCGTTACAGAAAAGGATAAAAAGTTTTGGCAGGAATACGCACGGGCAAATGCGTCTATCGGTATTAATGCCTCAGTGCTTAACAATGTAAATGCTTCGCCTAAAATTATAACGCCTGAATACCTTAGCCGCGTAAAATCTATTGCTGATATATTACGGCCTTACGGCATTCAAATCTATCTCTCTGTTAACTTTTCTTCTCCTTCAATATTGGGAAAATTAAAAACGTCAGATCCCCTGGATAAAGATGTAATTAAATGGTGGAATGATAAGGTGAAAGAAATTTACAGCTACGTGCCCGATTTTGGTGGTTTCCTCGTGAAGGCCAGCAGCGAAGGCCAGCCGGGCCCGCAGGATTTTGGCCGCACTCACGCCGATGGCGCCAATTTGCTTGCCGATGCTTTGAAACCATACGGCGGTATCGTAATGTGGCGGGCGTTTGTGTATAGCCCAAATGATAAAGACCGTGCAAAGCAGGCTTATAATGAGTTTATGCCGCTCGACGGGCAGTTTAGGGATAATGTGATCATACAAGTTAAAAATGGCCCTGTAGATTTTCAGCCGAGGGAGCCTTTCAGCCCTTTGTTCGGGGCCATGAAGCAAACATCCGTGATGCCCGAATTGCAGGTAACCATGGAATATCTCGGCCACGATAAATACCTGGTGTTTTTATCAACAATGTGGGAAGAAGTTTTACAAAGCGATACTTACCGGCAGGGTGAAGGCAGCACGGTAGCACGCTGCACAGATGGCAGTATTTATCCTCAAAAATATACCGCTATGGCGGGCGTGGCCAATGTGGGGTTAGATACCAATTGGTGCGGCCACCAGTTTAACCAGGCTAACTGGTATGCTTTTGGGCGGCTGGCATGGAATGTAAACCTGAAAAGTGAGCAAATTGCGGATGAATGGCTGAAGCTTACTTTTTATGGCGCTCAATCTTCTAAATTGGGTGAGGCTAATTATGACGCAGACTGGTCTGCCAACTTTCTCACGCCGGTAAAACAAATGATGCTCGACAGCCGTGAGGCTGCGGTAAATTTTATGACGCCACTCGGCCTGCACCATATCATGTCGGCAAACGGCCATTATGGCCCCGGGCCCTGGTGGGCGCCAAAAGGCATGCGGGCAGACTGGACGCCGCCATACTATCACAAGGCAGGCAGCGATGGTATTGGATTCGACCGCACCAAAACGGGCAGCGATGCGGTAAGCCAGTATCATGAACCGCTGGCTTCCCAATTGAATGATATAAATACCTGTCCTGAAAAATATTTATTATGGTTTCATCATCTTGCCTGGGATTATAAAGTAAAAAGCGGCCGCAATTTATGGGATGAATTATGCTACAGGTATGACGAAGGTGTTAACCAGGTTCGTTCATTTCAAAAGGTGTGGGACAAGGCCGGCGTTTATGTTGACAGCACCCGCTTTCTCGAAGTGCAGCGCAAGCTGCGTATCCAATGTGTAAATGCTGTTTTATGGAAAGATGCCTGCCTGTTGTATTTTCAGCAGTTCAGCGAAATGCCCATACCTTTTGAACTGGAAAGGCCGGTTAATAATCTTGATGTGATGATGCATAACGACAGGGGTGATGGCCGTTCTCATTAAACTTAAAAATATAATGCCGCTTACAACTGCAGCATTTGCTTTAATGTGCTTTCTCTTTGAAAAAGTTTGTCTTCTATAATAATCATTGTCTGAAGATGCATTTTGATTGCCCTTTATTCCGGGTAGTTCTTTATAAAGGATAAAAATGAAATTTCATCTACAAATTCATAAAAGTTGTCGTATTTGATTTTGATGATGGGGTACAGAGTCTTATTTTCGTAACCGATTGCACGCACAGAATGAGGCTTCCGCATGGAAGTAAACAATCATTAAGCAACATACAGCCATGAAGCAAATCTTATTTTCTTTTTTATATTTTGTAACTATAGCTTGCTATTCACAATCAAATTCAGATTTAAAACTCTGGTATAACCAGCCATCCGGGAACGTTTGGGAAAATGCACTGCCCGTAGGCAATGGATTTCAGGCGGCCATGGTTTATGGGAATGTGGATACAGAAACCATCCAGTTGAACGAAGGCACTGTTTGGAGCGGCAGCCCTAACCGCAACGATAACCCGCTGGCTTTGGATTCCCTGGCAGAAATAAGAAAGCTTGTTTTTGAAGGAAAGCAAAAACAGGCAGAGAAACTGGCAGACAGGGTTATCATCAGCAAAAAATCGCATGGCCAAATGTTTGAACCGGTAGGCGAGTTGCATCTCAGCTTCAATGGTCACGAAAAATATTCGGATTATTACCGTGAACTTGATCTTGAAAAAGCAGTCGCCAAAACTTCTTATAAAGTGGGCGATGTTATTTATACAAGGCAAGTGATTGCTTCTTTCCCTGACCGTGTGGTTGTAGTAAGATTAACGGCCAGTAAGCCAGGCAGCCTTTTGTTCAACGCATTTTATTCAACTCCGCAACCAGCAGCACAAACTAAAATAACAGCCGCAAAAGAACTAACCATTGCCGGTACCACCATCGATCATGAAGGTGTAAAAGGTATGGTGAAATTTAAAGGTATTACGCGCATAAAATTAGAAGGCGGAACGCTTTCAGCAACGGATACCTCATTGATTGTAAGCAATGCTAATGCAGCCACTATTTATATTTCCATCGCTACCAACTTTAATAACTATAACGATCTGGGTGGTGATGAAAATGCAAGGGCATCATCTTATCTTGATAAAGCTTTTCCAAAAGAATATGATGATATGCTGAAAGCGCATATTTCAGCCTATCAAAAATTCTTTAAGCGCGTTAAGCTTGATCTTGGTGTTACGGATGCTGCAAAGCTTCCCACTGATGAAAGATTAAAGAATTTTAATTCGGTAAATGACCCACAGTTTGTAACGCTCTATTATCAATACGGACGTTATTTATTGATCTCTTCATCGCAGCCGGGTGGACAGCCGGCTACATTGCAGGGTATTTGGAACAATAAAATGTATCCGCCCTGGGACAGCAAATACACCATTAATATCAATACAGAAATGAATTACTGGCCGGCAGAAAAAACCAACCTGCCGGAAATGCATGAGCCATTGATAAAAATGGTGAAAGAACTTGCCGTTACCGGCCAAAAAACTGCCAGGAATATGTATAGTACCCGCGGCTGGATGGCGCATCACAATACGGATATCTGGCGGATAAACGGCGGTGTTGACGGCGCTTTCTGGGGGTTATGGCCAAATGGCGGCGGATGGCTCAGCCAGCATTTATGGGAGCATTATTTATATAACGGCGATAAAAAATACCTTGAATCTGTTTACCCTGCTTTGAAAGGCGCGGCCATGTTCTATGCAGATTATTTAATAGAACATCCCAAATATCACTGGCTGGTTGTTTGTCCCGATGAATCGCCTGAAAATGCACCCGCCGCTCATGATGGTTCTTCCATTGACGCCGGCGTAACCATGACGAACCAGATAGTTTTCGATGTTTTTTCCAATGCTATAGAAGCTGCAAAAATTCTGAACAGGGATCAGGCTTTTGCCGATACGTTACAACACAAACGCAGCCGCCTGGCGCCTATGCATATTGGCCAATACAGCCAGTTGCAGGAATGGCTGGATGATGTAGACGATCCAAATGATAAACACCGCCATATTTCCCATTTGTATGGGTTATTTCCTTCCAATCAAATCTCGCCTTACCGTACGCCCGAATTATATAGCGCAGCAAAGAATACACTTTTGCAGCGGGGTGATGTTTCTACCGGCTGGAGCATGGGCTGGAAAGTAAACTGGTGGGCCAAAATGCTTGATGGAAATCATGCATATAAACTCATTCAAAACCAGCTGACACCTGTAGGCACGAACGAAGGTGGTGGTGGCACTTATAATAATTTATTCGATGCGCACCCGCCATTCCAGATTGACGGCAATTTCGGTTGTACTTCCGGTATTACAGAAATGCTGATGCAAAGCGAAGACGGCGATTTGCAATTATTACCGGCATTACCCGATGTATGGCAATCAGCAGGCAGCATCAGCGGCCTTCGTGCAAGAGGTGGTTTTGAACTGATAAGCATGGAATGGAAAGATGGGAAAGTGGTGAAAGCCGTTATTAAATCAAGGTTGGGTGGAAACCTTCGCTTAAGGATGCCGAACGAAATGAAGCAGGAGAGCGGTATATTGAAAAACGCATCGGGAGACAATGCGAATCCGTTTTATAGCATTGAAAAAACACCGCCACCAATTATTTCGGATAAAGCGGTTATAACACCACCCGATTTGAAGCAGACTTTTGTGTATGATATACCAACGCAGGCAGGAAAAATATATACGCTGATTGTGAAGTGAATTGTCTGGATCTGGATTAGTAAGATTAAAAAATAAACAGGAAATAATTCCATAAATAAAAATAGCAAGAGGTCATTACATGTAAATCATAAAGAACATGTAGAGGATAAGTTTTAAAAAGTTGAATAATTGTAATACTGACAATTTTTAATAAACAGGTTAATATACGTATTCATGATACAGGTAAACTACTTGAAAAAATTCAGAAACAACCTAAAAGCTGGCTTCTATATGCTATGCGTCTTTGTTTTGTTTACGAATTTTTTATTTGCTCAAAAATCAAACACTGAGAAAGGCGCTTTTTATACCGGTGTTTACCCAAATATTTTCAGGCAGGCAGGGTATAGCCAGGCAGATATTGATGCAAAAGTTAATAAAGCTTATGAAGATTTATTTGAAGGCCCCAACAAAATATATTTTGAGGTGGAAGATTCGCTGGGCTATGTATCAGACATAAAGAATAAAGATGTTCGTACTGAAGGCATGTCATATGGAATGATGGTTGCCGTTCAACTCAATAAAAAAGATGTGTTTGATCGTATCTGGCGCTTTAGTAAAAAATACCTGCAGCATAAAGAAGGGCCACGGGAAGGTTATTTCGCCTGGAGCTTCAATCCTCAAACGATGAAGCAAAATTCACCGGGCACGGCTTCTGATGGTGAGTTATATTATGTAACAGCGCTTTTATTTGCCTCCAATAAATGGGGCAATAAAACCGGTATTGATTATTACGGCGAAGCAAGGCATATCTTGGATGCTATGTGGAAGAAAGATGGAACGGGCGGCATTTACAATATTATCAATACCGAGCACAAGCAAATAACCTTTACACCCGAATACAACAATTATAAATGGACGGATCCTTCTTATCATTTGCCGGCATTCTTTGAGGTTTGGGCAATGTATGCCAAAGACGGCCACGAACAGTTTTATAAAGATTGCGCCGATACTTCCCGGGCATTTTTGCACAGGGCCTGCCACCCCGTTACCGGCTTAAATTATGACTATGCTGAATTCAGCGGTGAAGCACATGTTGCCCGTTGGATGCCTGCAGGATTTCGTTATGATTCCTGGCGCGTACCCATGAATATTGCCATGGATTATTACTGGTTTGGAACAGATAAAGAGTGGCAACAGGATTATGCAAAACGCCTGCAAACCTTTTTCCGCTCAAAAGGCATTGACACATTCGAAGACCAGTTTAATCCCGATGGTTCAAAGCCTGACTCTATTTTACAGGCAGGCGGCTTTAAAAAACTGCGTCATTCGCTGGGCCTGGTTTCCACGGTGGCTTCTACTGAAATAATTTATAACAGCAATAAAAAATTTGATTTTGTACATGCGCTTTGGAACAATAAACTGGCGCCTTATGCGGATGGTTATTTTGATCCTTATTATGATGGCTTATTGTATTTATTCAGCCTGATGCATTTAAGCGGAAAATACCAGGTCATAAAACCTCAAACTCATTAACAAGCTAATTAACCAACACAATTTGTCTTATGAATATACAATTGAAAAAGGTTGCTTTATTGCTCGCCTGTTTTTGCATAACACTGTGTTCTTTTTCACAGAATAAAAAGTTCTACATCTTTCTCTGCTTTGGACAATCGAACATGGAAGGCAATGCCAGGTTTGAACCGCAGGATACAATCAATGTTGACACCCGGTTTAAAGTGATGGAAGCTGTTGATTGCTCTGCATTGGGCCGTGTAAAAGGGCAGTGGTATACGGCTGTTCCGCCGCTGTGCCGCTGCCATACGGGTTTAACACCTGCCGATTATTTTGGCAGAACCTTATTGGAAAATCTTCCAAAAGATGTTACTGTAGGTGTGATAAATGTAGCCGTTGGCGGCTGCAAGATCGTGCTCTTCAATAAAGACAATTATAAAGGTTATGCCGATACCGCACCCGTTTGGATGAAGCCGATGATAAAAGAATATGATGGCAGCCCTTACGACAGGCTGGTGGAAATGGCAAAGCTTGCACAAAAAGATGGGGTGATAAAAGGCATCCTGCTGCACCAGGGTGAATCTAATACCGGCGATACTACCTGGCCTGCACAGGTAAACGTTGTGTACAAAAATCTTTTAAAAGATCTTAATCTTAAAGCCACCGCAGTGCCTTTACTGGCAGGCGAAGTGGTGCACGAAGAACAAAATGGTATTTGCGCCAAAATGAATACTATTATTGATAAACTCCCGCAAACTATTCCCACAGCGCATGTGGTTTCATCAAAAGGCTGCGGTGTGGCAAAAGACAACCTGCATTTTAATGCTGCCGGTTACAGGGAATTTGGAAAACGCTATGCCGCTGTTATGCTGCCTTTATTGGGTTATAAAATGAAGACGGAAAATTAAAGGCTTTAAAAATAATATAACAAATACCTGATCATACCATCAAACAGACAAACATGATAAAATACATTTTGCTTATTGCTTTTGCGGCATTTATTTATCCGCAAACAAATGCACAGCCTGTCACCAAACATGCGCCACGGGGTTTTGATTCGATGCAGGCAAATATCCCGCATGGAAAAATTGATACCATCACCTATAACTCAAAAACGGTTGGCAATGCGCGAAGGGCGTTAATTTATAAACCGCCGGGCTATTCAAAAAAGCCTGTCCGCCAGGGCGGAAACAAATACCCTGTGTTGTATTTGCTGCATGGCATTGGCGGTGATGAAAAAGAATGGCTCAACGGCGGCAGCCCGCAGGTAATACTGGATAACTTATATGCCGAAGGAAAACTAGTTCCCATGATTGTTGTGATGCCCAATGGCCGTGCCATGAAAGACGACCGCGCAACCGGCAATATTATGGCGCCCGATAAAGTGCAGGCTTTTGCTACATTCGAACAGGATCTGTTAAATGACCTTATTCCGTACATCGAAAAGAAATTCCCGGTTTATACAGATCGTGAACACCGTGCTATAGCCGGTTTGTCAATGGGGGGCGGCCAGTCGCTCAATTTTGGCCTGGGCAACCTCGATAAATTTGCCTGGGTGGGCGGGTTTTCTTCGGCGCCAAATACCAAAACACCTGAACAATTGGTGCCCGATCCGGAAAAAGCAAAACAAATGCTGCAGTTGCTTTGGATTTCCTGCGGCGATGCAGATGGCTTAATAATGTTCAGTAAACGCACACACGATTACCTGGTTAAAAACAATGTGCCGCACATATATTACATAGAGCCGGGCGCGCACGATTTTAAGGTGTGGAAGAATAGTTTGTATATGTTTTCGCAGTTGTTGTTTAAACCTGTGGACCCGTCTACATTTTCGCAGTACACAGTCTTGGGAACGCCCGCCGAAACCAATGTATACAATGCAAAATATCCACAGATATTACCCGATAGCCGCGTGATTTTCCGCATAAAAGCGCCGGATGCAAAAACAGTACAAATTGATTTGGGTAAGAAATATGATATGCTGAAAGATACCGGTGGATACTGGCAGGTAACCACCGATTCCATCGGTGAAGGCTTTCATTATTATTCTTTGATCGTTGATGGCCTTGCCGTTGCCGATCCCGCCAGTGAAACATTTTATGGTATGGGGCGCATGGCAAGCGGCATTGAAATTCCTTTTGCCAATGGCGATTATTATGCTTTAAAAGATGTACCGCACGGCGATATTCGTATCAAAGATTACTTTTCCCCGGTTACCCGCTCCTGGCGCCAAATGTATATTTATACGCCGCCGGGATATGATGAGAATACATCTGATAAATATCCTGTTTTATACATACTGCATGGCGGCGGGGAAGATGAACGCGGCTGGACCGCACAGGGAAAAACCAGCCTCATTTTAGATAACCTTATTGCTGAAGGCAAAGCTAAACCTATGATGATTGTAATGCCTGATGCTAATATTGGAATGGGTGGTTTTAATGCTAACGGTATAGAAGGTTCAATGAAAATGTTTGAAAGCGAAATGAAGCAATCCGTTATTCCTTTTGTTGAAAAAAATTACCGTGCTAAAACTGATGCCGGCAGCCGTGCGCTTGCAGGTTTATCAATGGGTGGTTTGCATACGCTTTATACCGGTATCAATAACACGGACGTGTTTTCCTATCTCGGTGTATTCAGCTCCGGATGGATAGTGCCGATGATGGATAAAACCGCAGAGGCACAATATGCTTTTTTGAAAGAAAATGCGGATAAAATAAACAGCAACCTGAAAACATTCTGGATTTCAGAAGGCGGCCCGGAAGACATTGCTTATAAGAACGGCAAAATCATGTTAGGCAAATTAGATGATCTGAAAATTAAACATACTTATTATGAATATCCCGGCGGGCATACCTGGCCGGTGTGGAGGAATGCGCTGTATCATTTTGCGCCGTTGCTGTTTCAATAAATTAAGCCTACGCAGCAGGCGCCTGTTCATACATGAATCAATCATTACTATAAAAAAATTAATCATTTAAAAAATTGCCAAATGAAATTAAAACAAGCACTCTTTTTGTCGGTGGCTGTTGTAGCCGGCCACGCCTGTATGGCGCAAGATGTTACGGAAGATTTTAAGCCTTCCACTTTAAACCAGCCGGGGCAGGAATATCCGCAGGTAAATTCCCAGCGATATGCAAGATTTAAAATTAAAGCACCCGAAGCGGATAGCGTTCGTGTAAGCCTCGGCTTAGGTGGAAGAGGCGGCACATTGCTCACAAAAGGAGCGGATGGATTTTTTACCGGCACCACCGAAGGGCCGATGGATGAAGGTTTTCATTATTATCATCTCACAGTAGATGGCGGCACTTTCAATGACCCGGGCACCTTGAATTTTTATGGCTCTACGCGTTGGGAAAGCGGTATTGAAATACCTGCTCACGACCAGGATTTTTATGCACTGAAAGATGTTCCGCACGGCCATGTACAGCAAATTCTTTTCCCTTCAAAAAGCACCAATACATCAAGGCGCGCTTTCGTATATACACCGCCGGGATATGAAAAAAACAAATCTGAAAAATATCCTGTTTTGTATCTGCAGCATGGCTGGGGCGAAGATGAAACTGCATGGAGCAACCAGGGTCACGCCAATCTTATCATGGATAACCTGATTGCCGAAGGCAAAACAAAACCATTCATCATCGTAATGACTTACGGAATGACCAATGAATTAAAATGGGGCCACATGAAAGAATTTAAAATTGACCCTTTTCAAACGGTGCTCATTGATGAATTGATTCCTTATGTTGATGCACATTTTCGCACGATTGCTGATAAAGAACATCGTGCTATGGCCGGGCTTTCAATGGGCGGCATGGAAACACACACCATCACGCTGAATAAGCCTGATGTATTTTCTTATTATGCTTTGCTGAGCGGGGGCATTTATACACCCGATGAATTGAAAGACAAATCAAAGCCTAAGCTCATCTTTATAAGTTGCGGCAGCAAAGAAAGGCCCGAAGCAGTTAAGAATGCGGTGACAACATTGAAAGGCGCGGGGTATAATGCAGTTTCTTATGTGTCTGAAAATACCGCTCACGAATTCCTGACGTGGAGACGCAGCCTGCATGAGCTGGCACCGCTGTTGTTCAAGTAAATAGGAACCGTACTACTCACTAAAACTTTTTTATGATGAATTACAAACGTTTCATCTTTTTTACAGTTATATTTTTATTAGGCATCTCCTGTTTTGCACAATCAGATGGTTTTAAACCTTCCGCTACCAACGCGCCTGGAAAGCAATATCCGCAGGTAAGCGCCGATGGCCGGGTTCGTGCCAGTATTGCTGCGCCTAATGCCAATAAAGTGCAGCTTGATATTGGCGGGAAAAAATATGATATGGTGAAAGATGAGAAAGGCGTGTGGACAGGCGAATCGCTGCCGCAGGATGAAGGCTTTCATTATTATCAACTGAACATAGATGGCGTTTCTGTTCCAGACCCCGGCACGCTTTATTTCTATGGGGCCGGGCGCTGGGGAAGCGGAGTTGAAGTTCCAGCCCCGGACCAGGATTTCTTTGCGCTGAAAGATGTGCCACACGGGCTGGTAAGTGAAAATCTATATTTTTCAAAATTGACTAATGCATGGAGGCGTTGCTTTGTTTATACGCCTCCGGGCTATGAAAAAGATACAAAAACACGTTACCCCGTTTTGTATTTGCAACATGGAAGTTTTGAAGATGAGACCGGCTGGTCGCGGCAGGGGCATGCTAACCTGATCCTTGACAATTTAATTGCCGCCGGCAAAGCCGTGCCGATGATTATTGTGATGGATAATGGATACGCATCTAAACTGTCCGATAATCCTGCCGATAGTAAGACCCGTCCCCAGCCTGTTTTTGAAGAAGTGATGATAAACGAAATTGTGCCGATGATTGATGGAAAATTCAGAACCATGGCCAATCGCGAACACAGGGCGATTGCAGGCCTCTCAATGGGCGCCAATCAAACCATGCGCATTATCATGAATAATTTGGACAAGTTTTCTGCGCTTGGGGCTTTCAGTGGCACTTCCAATTATCCCAGCACGGATGTGATTGATTCTGCTACATTTTTGGATGGAAAATTTAATGATGGCGCCGCAGTCAATAAGCAATTTAAAGTGCTGTTTCTTGGATTGGGAACAAAGGAGCCCAATCCATTTCCCGGATCTGTTGGGGCATTCAGGAATATGTTAGACAAGCAGGGAATTAAATACGTGTTTTACCAATCGCCGGGAACTGCCCATGAATGGCTTACATGGAGAAGGGATTTGGAGCAGTTTGCACAATTGCTTTTTAAAAAATAAATCATCATTTTCAGTTTTATGCCTGTTTTTATTGAATTATTAAACCTAGCAAATATTAAAAGCAAATGAAAATGCTAAAAATTCTTTTTATTGGATTCTGTTTATTTCCATTTGCTGTCCAGGCGCAGCGGATCGTGAACCTTTATCCGGGCCATATTCCGGATTCAAAAAAAACGGTGCTAAAAAATATTCCTGAAAATCCTTCAGAAGGGTTGATTCGGCGGGTTATTACACCAACATTGCAAATGTTTTTGCCGGAAAAAGATAAGACGAATGGTACGGCAATAGTGATTTGTCCCGGCGGCGGCTACAGCGTAATTGTTTATGGTGGTGAAGGAATAAATGTTGCCAAAGAATTTACCGAAAAAGGTGTTGCGGCATTTGTGTTGCAATACCGTTTGCCCAACGATTCTTTCCAGGTAAATAAAACCATTGCACCATTACAGGATGCGCAGCAGGCGATTAAAATGGTGCGGGACAGCGCAGCCGCCTGGGGCATCAACCCGGATAAGGTTGGCATTATGGGTTTTTCTGCCGGCGGCCATGTGGCTTCCACGGAAGCAACGCATTTTAATAAGGCGCTGATAGAAAATAAAAGCAACGCCAGCCTGCGGCCTGATTTTCAGATTTTGGTGTATCCCGTCATCAGCATGCAGGATAGTCTTGCTCACAAAGGCTCGCGCACACAATTGTTGGGAAATAATCCTTCAAAAGAAACCATTGATCTTTATTCTAATGAATTGCAGGTAGATAAAAATGCACCGCCTGCCTATATCACGGTGGCTGCTGATGATAAAGTGGTAGATGTGGACAACAGCATTATTTATTTTGAAAAATTAAGGCACAACAAAGTGCCCGTGGAAATGCATATCTATCAAAAAGGCGATCACGGTTTTGTATTCAGGCACCCGGGGTGGATGGAGCCATTATTTGAATGGATGCAAAACAATAACTGGATGAACAAATAAAAATATCAATCATGAGCAAAATGTTAAACATAAGATTTGTCACAATGAAAAAACTTCCTTTACTGTTGCTGATTGCAGCCGGCTTCATAATCAATCCTGCTTTTTCCCAAACACCTGTAATTAATCTGAATATTGCGCAGGCAAACAAAGATGTCAGCCCGATGTTATATGGGTTGATGACGGAAGAAATTAACCATTCTTATGATGGCGGATTGTATGCCGAGCTGATTCGTAACAGGGTTTTTAAAGACAGCAAAACAGAACCCGAAGGCTGGAGCCTTGTAAAAGAAAATGCTTCATCAGAAGCAGTTATAAAACTGATAGCGGCTGAAGAACATGTGCCCAATGATGAACGCAGAAATGCCCTCAATGGCGCTTTGCAGGCTTGTTTGAGACTCACTGTTGAAAAAGCGGATGGAAGAGTGGGCGTTGCCAATGAAGGTTATTGGGGTATTCCGGTAAAACCTTCTACTACCTATAAAGCCTCATTTTATATAAAAGGAACCGACCGCAGGGAACCGCCACGCTGGCCCTGGGAACCAAAGCCAACTAAGCCGCCGCTGCCTGTAATTGAAAATAACACACCGGGCCCAATAACGGTTTCTATTGAAAGTAATGACGGCAAAACGGTTTATGCAAAAGGCACTATTAATCTTGAGAAAAGTATTTACTGGAAACAATACGAAGTGAACCTGACAACGGCCGCTGATGTGAAGCCTACGAAAGAAGCACGTTTTGTGATTTCTACGGATAGAGTTGGTGTGTATTATTTCAACCTCGTTTCATTATTTCCGCCAACCTATAAGGATCAATCCAATGGTTTCCGGCCAGACCTGATGCAAATGCTGGTAGATATGAAACCAAAGTTCCTGCGTTTCCCCGGCGGGAATTTTTTGGAAGGACCGAAGATTACGGATGCTTTTCCCTGGAAAGAAACGCTGGGCCCCATTGCCAACAGGCCCGGCCATAATGGTTCGTGGGGTTATCGCGCTTCTGATGGCATGGGGCTGCTTGAATTTTTATTATGGGCAGAAAACATGGGCGCAGAGCCGGTTTTAGGCGTTTATGCCGGTTATTCATTGGACGGTGACCATATTGATGCCGGGCCGCTTTTAAAACCTTATGTGGATGATGCGCTCGATGAGATAGAATATGTTATTGGCGATACATCCACTTACTGGGGCGCCAAACGCGCCAGGGACGGGCATCCGGATCCGTTCAAACTGCAGTATGTTGAAATTGGTAATGAAGACTGGTTTGACAGGAGCAATAGTTACGATGGCAGGTTTAAACAATTCAGGGAAGCCATTGAAGCAAAATATCCTAATATCACCTGCATTTCTACTATCCCAAAAACACAATATCCTGCTATGAGCGTGAAGGGAAAAGACGCAGATGTGGTGGACGAACATTATTACCGCAACTCATGGGATATGTGGGAAAATGCTTCACAATATGATTCCTACGACCGCAACGGGCCTAAAATTTTTGTGGGCGAATGGGCCACAAGGGAAGGCAAGCCAACCACTAATTTAAATGCGGCACTTGGCGATGCCGCCTGGATGACCGGCATGGAACGCAATGCAGATTTGATAATCATGTCTTGCTATGCACCTTTATTGGTAAACGTAAGCACAGATGCAAACGGAAAAAGGGCGTGGCAATGGGATTCAGATTTAATAGGATATGATGCGTTGAACAGTTACGGCTCGCCATCCTATTATGTACAGAAATTATTCAGTCATTATCTGGGAAATAAAATTGTGCCGGCAACGGCTACGAACATACCAACACAAAAAGCCCCGCTTTCGAAAAAAGACAGCGCGGAAGGCAAAGCGCCTAAATTGGTTCCAACTATATTTTATTCGGCCACGATGAATGATGCAACGGGAACGATCTATTTGAAAATCGTAAATACAACCGCAAACAAACAAGCGGTAAAAATAAATCTTGATGGAATTTCAACTGTAGCTCCCGAAGCAAATTTGGTAATGGTAAAAGGCGATCATCCTGAGGAAACGAATTCCATTACGGACCGCGAAAAAATTATTCCGGTTACTGAAACGATCAAAGGAATCAAGAAGTCATTTTCACCGAAACTGGCTCCTTATTCTGTAAACATTTTTGAAATTAAAACAAGCAAATGATAACCATTCACCGGTGAAAATAAAATAGCCTCTCAATTTTTAAACATAATAAAAACAATCATTATGAAGTATTTACTCACAGCATTACTCCTGCTTGGGTTTATGATAACCAAAGCACAAAATACCATTGACGGTAACTGGAAAGGCAGCCGCGAAACGCCAAACGGCACCATGGAATTTAATTACACTTTTAAAGTGGAGGGAGATACATTAACGGGCATTATCAAATCACAATTTGGTGAAGTGTCATTAGAGAATGGAAAAGTAGATGGAAAGAACTTTTCTTACAGCATTAGTTTTAACGGCAACAGTATTGATTTCACCGGTGAGCTGGTAAGTGATGACCAGATCATTACCAAAAATGAAAGAGGCGAAACCAAGTTGACAAGGGTGAAGGAATAGCTTACTATTTGAATTAAACGCCGTAAAAGTGTATGAAGACCGGTACACGGACAACCTAAAAGGAAAGACAATGATTAAACGTTTTTTAAAACGGATTCAACTAAATAAGGTATTCATTTTTTCAGCAGCCCTGGGCATAAACAGCCTTGCTTTTAATGCGGTTTATGCCCAGGAAAAATTATATCCCAACGAATTTGATTTAAGTGAAGTGAAATTATTGGATGGGCCTTTTAAACATGCACGCGACCTCAATATTCAAACACTTTTAAAATATAATGTTGACCGTTTGCTGTCCCCTTATTTAAAAGAAGCGGGATTAAAACCAAGAGACTCAAGCTATACCAACTGGGAAGGATTAGACGGGCATATTGGCGGCCATTATTTAACGGCAATGGCCATTAATGCGGCTACCGGCAATGCGGAATGCAAAAAAAGAATGTTGTACATGATTGCTGAATTGCAAAAATGCCAGGATGCCAATGCAAAGAATAATAAAAGCTGGGGCATTGGTTATGTAGGTGGTGTTCCCAATAGCGCCGCTGTTTGGAAGTCTGTACAAAATGGCGATTTCAAAGCCTTTCACGCGGCCTGGGTTCCGTGGTATAATGTTCATAAAATGTATGCAGGTTTACGCGATGCGTGGATATACGCCGGCAGTGAACAGGCAAAAAACATGTTTTTACTTTTTTGCGATTGGGCGATTAACATTACTTCTAATTTAACGGATGCCCAAATGCAATCGATGCTTGATACGGAACAAGGCGGCATGAATGAAGTGCTGGCGGATGCTTACGCCATTTCAGGTGATAAAAAATATTTGATTGCTGCAGAAAGATTTTCGCATCACATGCTTTTAAATCCAATGTCTGAAGGCATTGATAACCTTGATAACAAACATGCCAACACGCAAGTGCCGAAGGCGATTGGCTTTGCAAGGATTGGCGAATTGAGCGGCGATAAAAAATATGCCGATGCAGGAAGTTTTTTCTGGCAAACGGTTACCACGAATCGCACATTAGCGTTTGGGGGAAACAGCCGTCGTGAATTTTTTCCAAGCGCTGCCTCCTGCATTGATTTTATTAATGATGTTGAAGGGCCGGAAAGTTGTAATTCCAACAATATGCTGAAGCTTACTGAAGATTTATTCAGAAGAAATCCTTCGGCAAAATATGCAGATTATTATGAGCGCACCATCTACAATCATATTCTTTCTACCCAAAATCCTGAAACCGGCGGTTACGTTTATTTTACGCCGGTTCGCCCAAGAAGCTATAAAGTGTATTCTGCACCCAATGAAGCCATGTGGTGCTGTGTGGGCACAGGCATGGAAAATCATGGAAAATACAATGAATTTATATATACGCATTCCGGCGATTCATTGTTTGTAAACCTGTTTGTCGCGTCTGAATTAAACTGGAAAGAAAAAGGAATTCACTTCACGCAGCAAACCAAATTTCCTTACGAAGAAAAAACGAAGTTGCTTATCACCGAAGGGAATTTATTATTCAATTTGATGATTCGTTATCCGTGGTGGGTGGCTGATGGCGCACTAAAAATTAAAGTGAATGGTAGAGATATCTCCATTCAAAATCATCCTTCTTCTTATGTGTCTATCAACCGCGAATGGAAGAAAGGTGATGTGATAGAAATTACTTTGCCGATGCATAATACCATCTCGCATTTACCGGATGTTCCGCAATACATTGCTGTTATGCACGGGCCCATTTTGCTCGGTGCAAAAACAGGAACAGAAGATATGAAAGGACTGGTAGCAGACGACAGCCGCTGGGGGCATATTCCCGGCGGGAAAAAATTACCGGTAGATAAAGCGCCAATTTTTGTTGCTGATAATATATCATCTCTCACCCATAATTTAATTCCCGTAAAAAATGAACCGCTTCATTTTAAGGTGAAGGATGTAAAAGTGGTTAATCCGGTTAAGATAGAGTTGCAACCTTTCTATCAAATTTATGATGCAAGGTATATGATGTATTGGATGGCATTGAGCAATGCGGGTTATCAAAAATATATTGATTCGATTGCGGCCTCTGAAAAAGAGAAACTCGATTTAGAAAAACGTACCGTTGATTTTGTAAGCCCCGGCGAACAGCAACCTGAAGTTGACCATGCGATGCAAAATGAAAAATCAAGAACCGGCAATAACCAGGATCAAATGTTTCGTGAAGCCTTTAACGGCGGTTATTTTAGCTATAACATGCCAACGAATAATCAAACGGATTTAAGCCTGATGGTTCGTTACTGGGGCGCTGAATGGGGCAGCCACAAATTTGAAATTTATATAGATGATAAAAAATTAGTAACAGAAGATAATACCGGCAGATGGAATCTGTCGCAATTCAAAGAAATAACCTATTCGATTCCCGGTGAAATGGTGAAAGATAAAGAGCATGTGCGGATAAAATTTGTAGCGCTGAATGGAAGTTCAGCAGGACCGGTTTATTATGTTCGGTTGGTAAAATCAAAATAAATGAAACAGCTTACCTCTTTTTTTATAATAATGAATTGTGTGCTTGGTATGAATGCACATGCACAGAATTCAGGCAACACGCAAACATTAAAAGATGTTTATAAAGATGCCTTTCTGATGGGCACGGCGGTTACACCTGGCATTACATCAGGGAGTGATAAGGCCACGCAGGCTATCGTAATAAAAGAGTTCAATGCAATAACGCCGGAGAATGTAATGAAAGCGGCGCTCATCAATCCCAAACCCGGTGTTTATAATTTTGGCCCCGCAGATGAATTTGTTGCTTTTGGTGAAAAATATCACATGTTTATAGTGGGCCACACGCTTGTATGGCATAACCAGTGCCCTGACTGGTTTTTTACCAATGCCGCCGGAAAACCCAATACAAAAGAAGAACAAATAGAAAGATTGCGGAGCCATATACAAGCCGTGGCCGGGCGATATGCAGGCCGCGTAAATGCCTGGGATGTAGTGAATGAGGTGATAGATAATGACGGAAGCTACCGTGAAAACACCTCATGGGTAAAAGCCTTTGGCAATGGCGATACACTGGTAACGTATGCTTTCAAATTTGCAGCGCAATATGCGCCCAATACAGAATTATACTACAACGATTTTAATGCCTGGCGGCCTGAAAAAAGGAATGGAATTGTGCGTATGATAAAGACGCTACAGAAACAAGGCATCCGCATTGATGGTGTGGGCATACAGGGCCATTGGGGTTTGAATTATCCTAAAACAAAATACATTGAAGATGCTATTGATGCATATGCAGCCTGCGGTGTGAAAGTAATGATAACAGAACTGGATGTTGATGTATTGCCGCTGACCAAAGAAGGGCAGGTAATAGGGCAGGGGATGGCGGATAAGCAATTTCAACTGGAAGAGTTTAAAACTTTTTTTGACCCTTATCAAAAGGGATTACCGGATAGCATGCAAACTGTTTTAGCAAACAGGTATGAAGCATTGTTTAAGATTTTTTATAAACGAAGAGATAAGATAGCACGGGTAACATTATGGGGCGTGCAGGATGGCATGAGCTGGAAGAATGGTTATCCTATCCCGGGCAGGACAAATTACCCTTTATTGTGGAGCAGGAACCTTGAGCCGAAACCCGCATTGGAGGCGGTATTGAAGGTGCCTGAGACGTTTAAGAACTAATAATTTTCCAGGTATGAGTATGCCGAAAAGTGATTAAATAAGTATCAATGATGAATAAAATTATAGCCACTTTTTCCCTTTTATCTTTTCTATATTTGAATGTTAATGCCCAAAATGTGCATAGCGATAATGGCAATGGCACTTACACCAATCCATTGATCTCTGCAGATTTTCCTGACCCGGACGTGATACGCGTTGGCGATACCTATTATATGGTAACAACAACAATGTTTGTATTTCCCGGTGTTACTGTTTTAAAATCGCACGATTTAGTAAACTGGGAATATTGCAGCAACGCGGTACCGCGCTTCGATTTCAGCAAATGTTACGACCTTGATACTTGCAATCGTTACGGGCATGGGCAGTGGGCTACGAGTATAAAATATCACAATGGAAAATTTTATTTGCTTTTTATTACGTTGAATGAAGGCGGCTTCATGTTGACTGCAGCTAAGGCGGAAGGCCCCTGGCATATAACGCATCTGCCCAAAGGATTTTACGACCCGGGTTTATTTTTTGATGATAACGGTAAGGTTTACGTGGCACAAGGTTATAGCAAAATTTCTATTACCGAAGTGAATGACAGCCTTGTTGCCATTGGCCCCGATTCACTGGTTTATACAGGCGATATACGCAAAGGGCTTGAAGGAACGCATGTGTATAAAATCAATGGTTATTATTATTTGTATTGCACTTACGGCGGAAGGGATGGAATGCAAGTGGCTTTACGCTCCAAAAATATTTATGGCCCGTATGAACAAAAGCTGCTTATTTATGATACCACCAAAGGCATTAATTATGGCATTCACCAGGGCGCATTAATTCAAACACAGACCGGCGAATGGTGGACGATTTTATTTGTGGACAGCGGACCATTGGGAAGATTTCCTTCCTTGCAGCCTGTAACATGGGAAGATGGCTGGCCGATGATTGGCGTGAATGGCAAAGCGGTTACAACTTATAAAAAGCCTAACGTTGGTAAGACCTATCCCATTAAAGATTTTCCTACATCCGATGAATTTAAGGGAAAGGTATTAGGCATGCAATGGAGCTGGAACCATAATCCTGATGATACCAAATGGTCACTCGAGGAAAAGCCTGGTTATTTAAGATTGAAAACAGCTGCCATCACATCAGATTTTACCATGGCGCGCAATACGCTTACGCAACGGCCTTTTGCTAAGCACGATCAAGCAATTCCAACCGTTGCAACTGCAAAAATGGATGTTGCCCACATGCAGGATGGTGATATTGCAGGTCTTGCCATGCTCCAGGATCCTTATGCCTATATTGGCGTTAAACAAAATGGTAACCGTAAATACCTGGTCATGGTGAATAATGGTAAAGTGGTTGATTCGGTAGCGGTTAATGCATCAACCATTTTTTTCCGAACCATAGCTTCCAATGTTACCTCCAAAGCTATGTTTGAATACAGCACTGATAATAAAACCTTTAAAGCTCTTGGTAATGAATTAGGGATGCGGTTTAGCCTGAAAATTTTCACCGGTAATAAATTCTGTCTGTTCAATTATGCCACTAAAGAATTAGGCGGTTATGTAGATTTTGATTGGTTCAGGACAGAGTAGGATGGAAGTTGATTGGTTGATAAGTTGACAATAGGTGAATCATAACGGAAACAATTCAGCTTTAGTTAAAATTATGCCCGTTATATACAATTTCTGGTAACTAAAATCCAAATCCCTATCTTGCGGTTTATAATTGATAATAATGGCTGAATTAAAAAAACAAACATCACCGCAACCTCAGCAGGTAAAAACCGCGAAAGCCACGGATGCACCGGCATTGTTCAATAAAGAAAATTATAAATGGATGCTCATCGGCGGCATCATAATTATACTTGGAATGGTGCTGCTGAGCGGTGGAAAAAATACAGATCCCAATACATTCGATTATAAAGTTGTGTACAGCACAACAAGGGTTACCATAGCACCTATACTTATTGTGCTTGGTTTGCTGGTGGAGATTTACGCAATCTTTCGCAAGCCTGTTCAACCCGCAAATGCATAAAGCGCTGTAAAGCGCTTTTCTTTTTTCATTCCGATTAATATAATAATCACCAAAACAGGCTATGACAATATTCCAGGCTATTATT
This sequence comes from Parafilimonas sp., assembly GCF_051953455.1. Lineage (NCBI taxonomy): Bacteria > Pseudomonadati > Bacteroidota > Chitinophagia > Chitinophagales > Chitinophagaceae > Parafilimonas > Parafilimonas sp. The sequence continues at coordinate 176,590 of NZ_JBQCIT010000008.1, forward strand.
ATTGCTATAATTGAAGGCTTAACCGAATTCCTCCCTATATCGAGCACGGCTCACATGCGCTTTGCCAATCCTTTTCTTGGCATACAGCCTTCGCCCTTTGTGGATATGTTTGAAGTGGTTATTCAGTTTGCAGCCATACTTTCCGTTGTTGTAATTTTCTATAAAAAATTCTTTGATTTCAAACGCACTACTTTTTATCTTAAGCTCATCATTGCTGTAATTCCGGCGCTTATAGTTGGCGCTATCTTAAAGGATTATATTGATACCGCGCTGGATAATCTGATCTTCATTTCCTGTGTTATGATTGGTGGCGGTATATTACTGCTGTTTATTGATAAACTTTTCAAGCGCAATATTATTCATGATGAAAAAGAGATATCATTGCCCAAAGCTTTTGCTATCGGTTGCTTTCAATGCCTTGCCATATTGCTGCCCGGCTTAAGCCGCAGCGCTGCCACGATTGTGGGCGGCATGCAGCAAAAGTTAACCCGTACACTGGCTGCTGAATTTTCTTTTTTTCTGGCTGTACCTACCATGTTTGCCGCTTCGGTAAAGAGTTTTTGGGATGTGTATAAAGATCATCCCGATACGTTGGTTAGCAGTAATATAAGCGTGCTTGCCATTGGCGCCGTGGTATCTTTTATCGTGGCTTTAATTGCTGTAAAATCCTTTATAGGCTACCTGCAAAAACATGGCTTTAGGGCATTCGGTGTTTACCGTATCATTTTAGGTATTGTTATTCTCGTACTCGCATTGAAGGGCATGCTGTAAAATTTCCATTTATCTGATATAGTTTAATAAAAGGTTGATAAAATCAAATTTGCCTACCTACTAATAGGTAAGTATATTTGCAGCTTCTAAAAAATGGATACGAGGGCTGAAATATTAAATATTGCGGATGCGCTTATTCGTGCAAAAGGATACAATGCATTTAGCTTTACTGATATTGGCAAACAGCTTAATATTAAAAATGCTTCCATTCATTACCATTTTCCTACTAAAACCGATTTAGGGATTGCCATTATAGCCCAACACCAAAAACAGTTGTCTGAGGTTATTAAAAAGAACCAGGATAATGACTGCCTGAAAAAATTAGGAGCTTTTTTTTCAATATATACCATTGCTAAAAGTGAAAATAAAATATGCCTTATAGGTTCCCTGGCCACGGACCTGTACACTGTAGAACCGGCAATCCAGGATGAACTTAAAAAACTGGTTAAACATATACTTGAGTGGGTAACTGCGATTTTGGAAGAAGGCCGTGCAAAAAAGGTTTTTTACTTTGATATTGATGCCAGAACCAAAGCTTTAATGATAATAACCAATATGCTGGCTGCAGTACAACTTACGAGACTAACAACCAAAAAGGACTTTGAGAAAATTAAAGAAACAATTATTAATGACTTAACTAATAATAAATGAAAAGAGTTGTTGTAACAGGAATGGGTGCATTAACGCCAATTGGCAATAATCTTAACGAGTTTTGGAGATCACTGATAAACGGCGTTAACGGCGTAGGGCCGATTACAAAATTTGATACAACGAAATTCAAAACAAAGTTTGCCTGCGAGCTTAAAAATTTTGATCCGCTGCATTTTATTAATAAGGCCGAGGCACGTAAATACGACCCGTTTACCCAATATGCGATTATTGCAGCTGACGAAGCTATTGTCAATGCCCGCATAAACTTTGAGGAGCTTAACAGGAACCGCATTGGTGTTATATGGGGATCAGGTAATGGCGGTGTTACCACTTATGACGAGCAGCTAACTGAATTTGTGCTGGGCGATGGAACACCAAGGTTTAGTCCATTTCTCATTCCTAAAATGATAGTGGATATTGCCTCCGGTGTTATTTCGATTAAACATGGTTTAAGAGGTATCAACTTTGCTACCGTTTCAGCCTGCGCTACTTCCAATACCGCCATTATTGATGCATTTAATTATATAAAATGGGGCAAAGCCGACATGATTATTACAGGCGGTTCTGAAGCGCCTATAACCCAAAGCGCAGTGGGCGGGTTTATATCTGCAAAAGCGCTTTCAACATTCAATGATAGCCCGCCGCTGGCATCAAGGCCATTTGACATAAACCGAAACGGTTTTGTAATGGGAGAAGGTGCAGGCGCAATTATACTGGAAGACCTGGAACATGCAAAAAAGCGCGGCGCCACTATTATTGCTGAAGTGGCAGGCGGCGGCATGGCTGCCGATGCTTATCATTTAACGGGAACGCATCCTGACGGTGAGGGCGCTTATTTAGGCATGCTTGCTGCGCTGGAAGATGCGGGTATTCAACCGGCTGATATAGATTATTTAAGTGCGCATGCTACATCAACGCAGCAAGGTGATCTTAGCGAACTTAAAGCCGCTGAAAGAGTTTTCGGCAAAGCAAATAATTTAAATATCAGTGCTACAAAATCAATGACGGGACATCTTTTAGGCGCCGCAGGCGCCATTGAGGCTATTGCCTGCATTAAAGCAGTTCAGGAAAATATAATTCCGCCTACCATTAATTCTACAGATATAGAACCTGGCTTTAAAGATATGTTTGATTTCACGCTGCATAAAGCACAGCAAAGAGAAACGCATTATGCCATGAACAATACATTTGGTTTTGGCGGGCATATTGCAACAACAATCTTTAAGAAATATATTGACTGATTATTGAAGTGGGGTTGCCTGGCTGGCCGTTATAAACCATGCACCGTTCTTTCTTTCAAGCACATCGGTAAAATGGCTTTTTAATGAATAAGGTCCGCCTGAAGCATCTTTCCCCGTTTCTGTTTGCAGGCCGGTTACAATAGCAATATTACCTTTAATTTTTACCTGCATATCAGACAGCGAAAGCCCGTTGATAGGCTGTGCCCTTTGTTGCAATTGTTGCTTGGTGATTAACTGGCCGGATGGTGTAATGATCGTTGCATCATCCGTAAAAATGGCCAGGAGTGTTGGAATGCTGTGCTTGCTGAATGCATCTGCCGCGTTTCGTTCAACAGCAAGAATATTGGCCTTATCATCGTTTTGGCTGAATGCAATGTTTACGGTTACAACCATCAGCATTATACATATTATACGTTTTATCATACTTGAATCTTTAATAAATGAGGCGGTAAAAAACTTTGAATGTGCTTAGCAATTATTAAGCCGTTTGAAAAGGTTGGATGATAAAATATTTAAAAGCTTTCTGCCGGCTATTTAATCATACAGCCAAACGCGTAATAAAGAAATCAACTGGTCTGCATCAACCGGCTTTGTTATATAATCCGATGCGCCTGCATTAATGCATTTTTCCCTGTCGCCCATCATAGCTTTTGCCGTTACGGCAATAACAGGCAGTTTCCTGTATCTCGGGTTTTCACGAATGCGTTTAGTGCTTTCATAACCATCCATTTCAGGCATCATCATATCCATTAAAACAATGTCGATGTTTTTATGCTGCGACAGTTGATTTAATGCATCCTTACCGTCAATGGCTGAAATTACATTCATGCCATAATTTTCCAGCGATTTGGTAAGCGAGAAAATATTGCGCACATCATCATCTGCAATTAAAACTGTTTTGCCTTTTAATACTTCTTCAAATTCGCCCAGGCGTTTGTATTTGGATGATTTTTTATCTTTTTTACTTTCTTCTACCAGGTGTAAAAACAGCGAAACCTCATCCAGTATTCTTTGATAGGAATGTGCTGTTTTTACAACAATTGAATCGGCATATTGTTTTATGCGCATTTCTTCTGCATGGCTTAAATTTTTGCCGGTAAATATGATGATAGGCAGGCTTTCCATGCCCGGTGTTTTCCTCACTTCTTCCAGTGTATTGTAAGAGCCCTGGGTGGGTATGCCCATATCTAAAATAACACAGTCTATATTTTCATTGTTCAATGCTTTTATACCTTCGCTTATGGAGTCTTTTATTTCTGCCGAAACATTAAAACTTTCAAGAAAATAAGCCAGTGCCTTTGCATGCTTGGGATTTTCTTCAACTATCATCACTTTTTTAGGATACTTGCTTAATGCATTTTCTATCTTTTGAAAAACAGCGCTCATTTTTTCAAAAGCCACAGGCTTGTTTATAAAATCAACAGCGCCGGAAAGCAGGCTTTTTGTTTTTGCATCGTACGATGACATAATATGCACCGGTATGGGTCTTGTTTCCGGATCTGATTTTAATTCATCCATAACTTCCCACCCGCTTTTTACAGGCAATTGTATATCGAGCAAAATGCCATTGGGCTTATACTTTCTTGCCAGTTCAATACCCTCATCGCCCCGCACGGCCACAATACCTTTATAGTTTTTTCGCCTCGTAAATTCAAGTAGCGATTTGGCAAATGCCGTATCATCTTCCACAATCAGGATGGTTTTATCTGTGGCTGAAATATTATTCCTGTCGTCCGGAACAGGCTGGGGAATAACATCTGAAATATATTCCCTGTTCTGTGTTTTGGTAAGATGTGTATCTACAATTTCAGGCTGCGTTTCTGCAACCGGGGCTGCATTATTTCCGGAAGGTTTATAAGATGATTTCCGGTTTGCCGGAATGGTGAGTATAAAAGTGCTGCCTTTTTCTTCTTCGCTGCTCACGGTTATTTGCCCAGATAAAAGTTTGGCCAGTTCACGGCTTATTGAAAGGCCCAGCCCGGTGCCGCCATATTGACGTTTGGTGGAGCCGTCGGCCTGCTGAAAAGCCTCAAAAATTGTTTCAAGCTTTTCTGCCGGAATGCCGATACCCGTATCTGTAATAGTGAAAACAACAGTATCGCTTAATTTTTTTATATTCAGCTTAACAGAGCCGCGTTTAGTAAATTTCAGTGCATTTGAAATAAGGTTGCGCAGGATTTGCTCAAGTTTCAACCGGTCTGTTTCTATGTCTTCGTTTACCGATTCATCTGTTTCAATCTTAAAAATAATATCCTTGTCTTTTGCAAGTGGTTCGAATAATGCGTTCAATTCATTCACCAAATCTTTAACAGCCACACTGCTATACTCCATTTCCATTTTGCCCGATTCTATTTTTGAGAGATCGAGTATTTCGTTGATAAGTGTGAGCAGTGAATTGCCGGAATTTTGAATAACCGTAGCATATTCAATCTGGTCCTTGCTTAAATTGCTGGTATGATTTTCTGATAATAATCTTGCCAATAACAGGATGGAATTAAGCGGTGTTCTCAATTCATGCGACATGTTTGCAAGAAATTCAGATTTATACTTGGTGATTAATTCGAGCTGCTCCGCTTTTGCCTGTATTTCAAGGTTGCGTTCAAGAATCAGCTCGTTTTTTTCTTCAAGCAGGCGGCTCCGTTCTTCCAGCTCTACATTGGATTGCATCAGCTCTTCCTGTTGCACTTTTAGTTCTTCTTCCGAAGCCTGCAGTTTCTCTGCCTGCACTTCCAGTTCGGCATTAACATTTTCCAGCTCGTTATGCTGGCTTTGCAGTTCTTCAGATTGGGCCTGTGTTTCAGCTAATAATTCCTCCAGGCGCTGGTGATTTCTCGCTGTGTGAATGGCCATACCAATATTATAACCAGAACTGCGCAGGAACTGTTTGGTTAAATCATCTATTTCTTTAGGCGAAGCCAGTTCCAATGCGCCCTTTAGTTTCCCTTCAAAAAAAATAGGCACCGCCATGATGTTTTTAGGTTTTAAACTGCCTGATGAAAAAGATATCATCATATCCGTTTCATCAATCTCTTCCAGTAAAAGTTCTTTGCCGCTTTTTGCACTTTGGCCTACAAGATATTCACCAAGGTTTATGGTTCTTTTTATTTTGCTTTCATCCAGCGCAATTCCGGACGTTAATACAAGGGAATTATTTTCGGCAAGATAAAAAGCTGCTACCGGTATTTTTGTATAGGCCGTTATAAAATCAATAATGTTGTAGGCAAGCTGGTTAAGATTTTTTTCACCAATCATTTTATCATTAAGGCCCGCCATGCCGGTTTGCAGCCATTCGTTATGCGACAGGTTTGTAAAAGCCGAATCAAGCGACTCTGCCATTTTATTTAGTGACAGGGAAATATTGCCCAATACATCTTTTCCTGCATCGCCTATTCTTGTTTTATAATTGCCGGCTGAAATTTTATCAGCTATACTTTGAACAATATTAAGCCGTTTATTTATATCCTTGTCTTTTTGCTCAAGTTCTTCCTGTAGTCTTGTTCTCTTTTCCAGGTCGCTGTTTACCCTGAAAAAAGAAAGCAATGCCACTGCAAAAGACAGTAAAGAAGCTATAACGATAATTGTTGGGGTAGAGGATGAAAGCCTGTTCAGGCTTACGGTGCGGGCCTGTAAAAGATCGCTTTCCCTGTTTTCCATTTTTTGAACCAACAGCCTTACACTGTCCATATAAACTTTACCCATATCCAGCGAACCGGGAGATGGAGCTATGCCCCTGCGTTTATTATCAATAAGTAATTGAAGGTTGCTTAAACGTTTTGTTACAAGCTGTTTAAGCTGCTCAGCGCTTTGCAACTGCAAGTCATTATTATTGCTGAGCTTTTTTACTTCACTGATAGATGTATAGGTTCTTGAAAGAGATCCGGTATAGGGTTCAAGAAAGCGATCCTGACCGGTAAGTAAAAAACCGCGCTGCCCGGTCTCGGCATCTTTTAAAGCCGATATAATATTTTCAAGTTCGCTTATTACCGCATTCGTATGTGCTACTTCTCTTTGGCTGTTCAATAAACCTTTTATGCTTGCATAAGATGCTATTGCACTCACTATAAGCAGTAAAAAAGAAATTCCATACAGCAGCAATAGATTTCTTTTGAAGGTTGAATTCATAATCTAAATTTATTTATGTAAAACAGCAGGTGGTTTTGCCTGCGATACCGGCAGAACTAAAATAAATGTTGTGCCCTTATTTTCCCTGCTTCTTGCCGTAACAAGGCCATTATGCTTTTCAATTATTTTTTTTACAATGCTAAGGCCAATGCCCGTTCCCTGGTATTCTGATCTTCCATGCAGTCGCTGAAACATGGTAAAGATTTTATCAAGATACTGCTCATTAAAACCAATGCCGTTATCTTCAATATAGATGCGGCAATAACCACCCATTCCGGCGGCTTTGCTTTCGGCAGATTTCTGTTTTGTGAAATCGCTCCATATTTTCATTTCGGGGGCAATGCCGGGTTTTGAAAACTTAATAGCGTTGCTGATAATATTTTGAAACACCTGCCGTATCTGGTCAGGTATCATTTCAATTGTTGGCAGGTTATCAACGCTGATAGTTGCTTTTTTTTCTTTAATTACCAATTCAAGATCGGTAATGGCGCCGCGGATAACTATATTGAGCGAAGCGGTTACAAAATCCGGATCGGTGGCAAGCCGGGAATAACTTAAAAGGTCATTGATAAGCGTGCGCATTCTTTCAGACGAAGCAATAATCCTGTTGATGTACTGGCTTGCATCGGCGTTTTCTATAAAGCGTTCTCTCACTATCTGGCTGAACGTGATGATCTTTCTAAGCGGTTCCTGCAAATCATGCGAAGCGATAAATGCATATTGCTGTAATTCGGTATTGCTTGCTTCCAGTTCTTTATTGGCTTCAATTAATTCGGCTGTTCTCTCTTCAACTTTTTGTGCAAGGTTGTTTTTAATATCATTTAGCTCTTTTGTTTGTTTGTATAGCCTTGCAAAGGTTTTTATTTTAAGCAATAAAAGATCGGGATCAAAAGGCTTGGTAATATAATCAACACCACCTGAAGTATAACCTTTTGTAATAAAGCGCTTGTCAATATTTACGGCTGAAAGAAATATAATGGGAATATCTTTTGATTTGCTGTAACCCGTAATGTTTTCGGCCACCTCATAACCATCCATGCCGGGCATTTGTACATCGAGGATTATAAGCTCATATTCTGTTTTAAGAATTTTTTTTAATGCTTCTTCTCCCGATACAGCAGTATCCACATCATACAGGTTTAACTGTAACAGTGTTTTGAGTGAAAAAAGATTTTCCTTTTTGTCGTCAACAATAAGAATCATACTGCTTTTTCTGTTTTATAATTTTGATAAGCAGTTAGCAAAATACACATTAAATCAACAAACGATAAAAGCGGAAGACGTATTACTCAGATTGCGCAAAGTTTTTTCAAGGTTACCGTTTACATGTGTTGAAATCGTTGATAATATGTGTTTCAGCTCTTTTATGCTGGTGGGCTTTGTAATAAAGCACATAGCGCCTTTCAGCATGGCTTCTTCAATATCCTTCGACTGGGAAGATGTTGTGTAAACAATCACGGGTATATTGCGTAGGGCGGCATCTTTTTTTAACTCGGAAAGACATTCTTTACCGCCCATGCGTGGCATATTCAGGTCTAAAAAAATAACGTTTGGATAATCACCAGAGCTGTGCTTTAAAATCTTTAATGCTTCATGCCCATTCCCGGCATTAATAATTTCCAATGCAGGGTTTGCTTCCATTGCTGCTTCTTTAAAGATCGCAACATCATCAGCGTCATCATCAATAAGAAAAAAACGAATGTAATCGGCCATATAAAGGTTCATTAATTGTTGTTGCCTGTAAAAATAAATGTTTTAAACACAGGGAAAGTTGGTTGCAAAAGTATAGCTCTTAACATATTAAAATGCAAAGCTTGTTATAATTTGGAAACAATTTTTTCATTGTCAGGAGGCTGTATTTGTTATACCTTTTAACAGAGATTTCCATATTAAAGAAAAAAATGAGCGTTGCGGATCCCGCTCATAAGTTACATATTCCGGCCTGGCATCATTCATCGTATTGGATTTATTAATAATGAATGTGTTTGCAAAAAAACTTACCAGTTTTTTCTTTTTTAATTTTTTTGATTCCTCTTGCTTCTTTAAAGCCGTAATCTTTAAATCATCATACACAAATAAAACAGAACTGCGTGCCTTATAGCTGTTGGCTATAATATGTGCATCTATTTTTTTTATCGACAAGCTATTTACTTCAAACAGGCCTAATGTTTTTGAAGCGGGATTGATGACTGTGCCATCCATTGGCCCGAGATTAATGTCCAGCGTAAAATCACCGTCTTTTGTTTTCGTCATGTCAAACAAAAATACTGCGCTAAAGTTTCCAGCGTTAAACAACTTACTTTTTGCTGCAACTTTTACTATTTTATCTGCGGCTATTTTTTCAGGCACATTGGTTACATTTGTTAGTTGGCCGCTTATATCGGTCCATGTAACGGCCCCGGTTTGTTGCGTTTTAATATTAAGCTCCCGGTAAGTGAATTCAAAGTTTTTTATTAAGATGGTATCTATATCAACGGGCATATCTAACCTTGCCAGTAACTGGTGTGGAAAATTTCCGATTTTTGATTTGGTTGAAGGCGGAACATTTTTATCAGCATACACTTCCATTGAGCCATCATTAAATTCTGCATGTTTTGCTGTAAAGCCTTCTCCTAAAAAGAGTTTGTACCAGTCAATATTATTAAAGCTGGCCTTTTTGAATTTTATATCATAACGGTCCTTATAAAATTTCAGGTGTTTGCCAAACTCCTGCTTGCTGTACCGGGGGTGCAAAACAAGGCCGGCTACATCAATTGATTTTTGCGCCGCATGCAGGATGAGCGTATCAGCTTTCAAAAAATACATGCTGTCAGGTGTTCTGAAAGTATAACCGGGAATATAAATATTCGCCTGTTTGGCATACAGGAACCTGGTTGTATCAAACTGGGTGGTTGAATCAATTTCAATATTATTGAAGCGCATTGAAACGTTGCTGAACGTAGTAAGCTTTTCTTTTTTTTCAGCTATATCATGATAAATGAAATTCATATTTGAAATGGAAAGATCCCGGAGGCTGAAGTAGCCAAGGCTTTTTTGTATGCGTGAATAAAGCGTGGTGGTATCGTTAATAATCGTATCTCGTTTATTGACCGGATGATAAATTTCTACGGTAGGATTTTTTATATTGAGTGCATTAAGGTTTATATTTTTCTTATCCAGCAAATCCGCAATGTTGAAGCCATCAATTTGCAGGTCAAACAATGAAATTTTATAAACATCAACCGGCGCTGTTCCATCTGCCAATAGTTGATTAAGGCGTGTTGAATCAATTAACAGTTCAGCATTATGTACTTTAATTTTAGAACCGACAACATCAATTTCTATTTTATCCAGGTTTAAAATGTACAAGCTGTCAGAGGCTTCTTTTACAACCTGCTGAAGCTTCGCTTTTATTAAAGGCTCAAAATCTTCACTCTTTCGAACTTTTAAATAAATGAATATTCCAATCAGGAGAACGGCCGCAACAGAAGCAGTAATAATAACGATCTTTTTCAAACTTGCTATTAAATTATTTGTTAGTAGTCAATATGAATTATGACCTTAGCAAAACCAATTTTATACCAAGAATTTAATACATAAAACCTGTATGTAATAATGGCTTTAAAAACAAAATTGTAGATGAAAATCCCCTGTTTTAAACAACGGGTTTTAATTTTGATATATAAGATTCTATAAATTCATTTTTTCTTTTAAGCCTGTACTGCATTACAAATCGCGGATGCGGCAGCGTTTCAATTTGGCTAAACCATTTATGTTCATTATTCAATTTTTGCAGGTACTTTAAATTTTCACCTTCGCCAATACAAAAACATATATCAGTTTTTAACCCAAAAGCAATTTGCTGCTGCATGCATTCAACAATAAAAGGCTGAATGTTTTTAAGCAAAACTTTATCATCATAATAGTTAAGGTTTTTTCCATTTCTTATAAATCCCAGCGGGCTCATGGCTGTTATATAAAATTGTTTGTAAAACGCTTCGCTGCCGCCGTAAGCTTCAATCATATCATAAATGAACACGGAAGACAATTCCTGTTTTTTTTGAAAATCATTATGAATGCTGCAATTTTTTTCCAAACGGATGGGGTCGGTAAAAGGGATACCGGTAATGCCTCCGCCAAACCTGCCGGGATTTATACCTATTAATGCATGACGTTTATTATTATCATTATAAAATTTTTTATAAAATGCGGAGCATGCCTGCTGTACATCTTTACGCTGATGCGCATCCAGCACTTCTATACCGTTTTGTAATGCAAAGGGTAATTTAAGATTGAACAGGAACCGGAGAACTTTATTGCTGAACATAGTAGTAATTGCAGATGGTTTTTGAATAAAATAAAACAGGTGCAAACTCTATTAAAGCCTGCACCTGTGTTCTGACAAAGAATAATGTTTATAAAAGGCCTACAACTTTTGTATAATTAGTATCTGTTAAAATAGTAAGTAACTGATCTTTAACTTTTACAATATGCATCACCAGTTTTAACTCTTTGCAGGATCGCAGAAATTCAATGATCTCTGTAAACCTGGGATTGTCTGCGCCATTTTCTTCACGGTGCGCCTCGTTTCTCAACTGGAACAACTGCAGTAATTTTTTAGTTTCCTGCGGCGTAGATTCAACATACTCTTTAATGTCGCGATAATCCTCCGCAATTTTTCTAAGAAACTTCTGGTAGTAGATTTTAGAAAGCCTTTCGAGTGTAAGAATTGACATAGTACACTTTTTTAATGGTGAATAATAAGCAATCCAATACGGTAGCAAGCATCAACGGCGGCAAGATATTATTTTATGCTGTTATAAGCAATACATTTTTTTCCACATAATAATTACATAACCTGGCTAATCTCCGCCTTCTAACCTTGCCAGTTCGCCTTCATCAAGATCAGTGGCAGGATCAGGCGGCGGCGTAAGGTCAAGGTCTTTCGAAATGTCTGCTTCCGCAGCCTTATGCGCAGCCTCTGATGCCTTGGGCGATTGTTGCTGCGGCTTTAAGATTTCTTTGTTTTTTTTTATCTTCTTATTCATGGCAGGCAGTATAATATTTTATGGTTTAGGTATTTCAAGTTGTTTACAAATCGCATCGCACAAAAACTTATCGAGTTTTGGATGCCTTGGGACTGTTGTTTGCTTGTTGCTTACAAAATTTCTGTAAATGTCATGTTGCAAAAATTCATTTCTTTTTAAACTCATTATCCGAGCGTTAAGTCTTCTTCCAAAACAGTGTTTATAAGATTATTTGTTTCCTGCATATTGCTTAGATATAAGTCCAATGCATCCATAAGGTTCTCACGTGTTTCTTCAATTGTTTCACCCTGAGTGATTACAGATGGGATTTCCTTGATTGTTCCTATATAAAACTCTTCGCCCTTTGCAATTGCAATTGTTAACTTCATATACTAAATATTAGCTTCTCAAATTTACAGTTTTTAATGTGCCTCCAGCCAATTATCACCTATGCCTAACTCTGCTTCAACGGGCACATCATGCGGTAAAGGCAATGCGGCTTTCATGTTGTTTAAGATGAGCGGCTGCAATATATCCAGTTCAGATGGCACGGCATCAAACACCAATTCATCATGCACCTGCATAATCATTTTACTTCTTAATTTTTCTTTTTTCATGGAGTCATGAATCTTTATCATCGCCATTTTTATCATATCGGCAGCGGTGCCCTGAATGGGAGAGTTGATGGCATTGCGTTCTGCATAGCCGCGTACGGTGAAGTTGGCAGAGTTAATATCTTTCAGCCAGCGTTTACGGCCCATTAATGTTTGCACATAACCATGTTCGCGGCAGAAGTTGATCATGTTATCCATGTATTTCGTAATGCCGTTGAATTCTTTTTTATAATTATCAATTATTTCTTTTGCCTCTGTGCGGCTTATACCAAGGTTATCGGCCAAACCAAAAGCGCCCTGGCCATAAATAATACCGAAGTTTACACTCTTTGCCTTGTAGCGCATTTCTTTTGTAACATCTGCAGCATCCACATTAAAAACTTTTGCTGCCGTAGCTGTATGGATATCTGCATTGTTTTTAAAAGCATTGCACATGTTTTCATCGCCGCTTATTGCTGCAACAATCCTTAATTCTATTTGCGAATAATCTGCGCTGATGATAACATTGCCCTGTCTTGGAATAAACGCCTTCCGTATTTCTTTACCGCGTTCTGTGCGTATGGGAATATTTTGCAGATTAGGATTATTGCTCGCAAGCCTTCCTGTAACAGCAACAGCCTGTCCATAAGTTGTATGCACACGGCCGGATTTCCTGTTGATCAACGAAGGCAAAGCATCCACGTAAGTTGACCTTAGTTTTGTTAGCTGGCGATAAGCCAGGATATCTGCAACGATAGGATTATTGTGCGCCAGTTTCATCAATACATCTTCACCTGTTGCATACTGGCCGCTTTTTGTTTTTTTAGCTGATGGATTTAAGTTGAGTTTCTCAAATAATACTTCGCCCAACTGTTTAGGCGAACCAATATTAAACTTAACGCCTGCACCGGCATATACAGCCTGCTCTGCCTGGTATGCTTCACGTTCCAGCTCTTTTGAATAGTTAAGTAAAAAAGGAACGTCAATCATTACACCTTCAAATTCCATATCGGTTAAAACCTTTACAAGCGGGTTCTCCACTTCATAAAAAACACGCTCTACTTCTTTTGTTTTTAGTAGAGGGTGTAATGAATGTTTTAGCTGTAAAGTAATATCCGCATCTTCTGCCGCATAATCTTTTAACTTCTGTATCTCAACATCACGCATGGTGCCCTGGCCTTTGCCTTTTTTGCCAATAAGTTCTTCAATATGCACGGGTTCATAACCAAGATATTGAGCGCTTAATAAATCCATGCTCCGCTTGCCATCGGGCTCAACCACATAATGCGCCAGCATGGTATCATATACCTGGCCTTTTATTTCGCGGTTATAATATTTTAAAACAAGCAGGTCATATTTTATGTTGTGACCAATCCATATAAGATCAGGATTATCAAATAAAGGCTTTAATAATTCAAGCAGGTTACAGGTGGCTTCGTATTCTGCAGAACACGTTACAAAATAAGCTTCGCCAGGTTTATACGAAAAGCTCATACCTACCAGTTCTGCATCATTGGCATCAATACCGGTGGTTTCTGTATCAAAACAGATTTCTGTTTGCTGCATTAATACATCAACCAACTGTTTTATCTTTTCTTCTTCATCCACTAAAATATATTCATGTGGTGTATTGATAATGTTTTTTGATGTAGCTAACCCTTTATCATCAATTTCTTTATCTTCTGTTTTTTCGATGATGGTTCTTGCCACAGCGCCTTCAATAGCATTACCAAATAAGTCTGTTTGTACACCCACCGGTGCCGTTTGAAATACGTTGAAATCATCGCCCAGAATTCTTTTGCCAATGGTTTTAAATTCAAGCTCGGTAAACACTTCAATCAATGCAGGCTTATTCCACTCCTTCAAACAAAATTGTTCTTCCTGAAACTGAACCGGTGCATTGGTTATAATGGTTGCCAGTTTTTTACTAAGTATCGCCGACTCTTTCCCGTCAACAATTTTTTTGCCCAGCGCGCCTTTAATATTTTCAGCATTGGCCACTACATTTTCAAGGCTGCCATATTCTTTCAGCAATTTGGCGGCTGTTTTTTCACCCACACCCGCAATACCCGGAATATTATCAACAGCATCTCCCATCAAACCTAAAATATCGATTACCTGTTCTACTTTTGCAATATCCCATTTGGCACAAACTTCAGCAGGACCGAGGATTTCAAAACTGCCGCCCTGGTAACCCGGTTTATAAATTTTTACGCCATCGCGCACTAACTGGCCGTAGTCTTTATCGGGCGTAACCATGTAAACATTATAACCTGCGTCATGCGCCTGCCATGCTAATGTGCCTATTACATCGTCTGCTTCATAACCTTCCACTCCAATGCAGGGAATATTAAAACCTTCAATAATTCTTTTTATATCAGGAATGGCTTCCATTAAATCTTCCGGCGTTTCCTGGCGGTTGGCTTTATAATCGGTGAAATCTGTATGCCGTTCTGTTTTGCCTTCCACATCAAAACATACAGCAAGATGGGTAGGTTTTTCCCGGTTCATTAAATCGATTAATGTATTCGTGAAACCAAACTGGGCATTGGTGTTTCTTCCCTTTGAAGTAATACGCGGGTTGCGTATTAAGGCATAATAGGCGCGAAAGATGAGTGCATAAGCATCCAGCAAAAACAAACGTTTATCCATGATGCTAAGATAAACCCGCATAGCCTAAAGGGAATATTTTTTTAATTTTTATATAAGGACTAATGCATTTTTAAGTATCAGGATTATACTTCTTTTGATGGCAAAATGTAATTTGATCGCGTAGTTCAACTACAGATTATTGGAGACATAAAATGAAATTATTTTTATAAGAATCGGATTTTACTGATTTTTGTTCAGAAAGCTTGTTTGCTGGAAACCAAAACTAAAATTACAACCCGGAAACACTGCATTTTTAATTAATAATCAATCATTAAATTCTTATGAAGAAGGTTTACATTTTGTTATTGTTAGCTTTTTCCGCACAATTAACAATAGCTCAAAGCTGGAGTATTACTGGTAATAATGGCATTAATAGTTCCAACTTTATTGGGACGACAGATAATAGAAGCCTGATTTTTAAAACCAATAACGTAAAACGCGGTAGCTTATTTAGTTCAGGTATTTGGAATTTAGGCGCTTCATCGGACTATGCTAAAATAGATTCATCTGGAAAGTTATCGTTTGTAGGCAGAGGAACTTATCTTGTCGGCAATAATAAATATGTTTTTCAATATGCTTCGAATCCTAATTATGGATTGTTCTATAATTCCTCTAAACCCCAATATGAATTGCGGGATAGTATTGCTTCTCCTGTGTTTTATGTAAACGCTAATAATGGTAATGGCATGTTTAGGGGCACTTTAAGAATTGGCACTTATACCTTGCCTGCAACCGATGGTATAAGTGGCCAGGTTCTCGCAACTGATGGAAAAGGTAAGGTAAATTGGGTAATGGTAGATGCTGGTGCAAATGCTAGCTTATCAAACCTGACAGCTACGGCTGTAAACCGGTCTTTAATACCTAAAACTAACGATACACTTAGTCTTGGTAGCAGTAGTTTAAGATGGAAGAATATTTATTTCGGAGGTGATGTATATTATAGCAATCAAAGATTTATTTCAGCAAAAAACAATAATGTTTTTGTTGGTAGTGGCGCAGGCAAAAATACCACAGGATACAGTAATATTGCTATTGGCATAAACGCCTTATACAAAAATACCATAGGCACCCATCTGGTGGCTATTGGTGATTCTGCCTTGTT
This sequence comes from Parafilimonas sp., assembly GCF_051953455.1. NCBI lineage: Bacteria > Pseudomonadati > Bacteroidota > Chitinophagia > Chitinophagales > Chitinophagaceae > Parafilimonas > Parafilimonas sp. The sequence goes on from NZ_JBQCIT010000008.1 coordinate 192,728, forward strand.
TAACCAAAATGGCGGTTCTGGCCATAATATTGCTATTGGCAGCAAAGCACTATATTATAATACTACAGGAAATGGTAATGCAGCCACTGGTTCTAGCGCACTTTATCACAATACCACAGGTTCTGTAAACACTGCTACCGGTATTGAAGCGCTTTATTACAATACCACGGGTTCCGTAAATACTGCTACCGGGTTTCAGGCACTTTGTTTTAACACTACAGGTTTTAATAATACTGCTACAGGGTATTGGGCGCTTTATACTAACACTAAAGGTTCTGAGAATACTGCTACCGGCGTTGAGGCTCTTTATTACAATACCACAGGTTCCGAAAATACTGCTACCGGCCGTCAGGCACTTTGGCAGAATACAAAAGGTAATCAAAACACTGCTAATGGCTATGGATCACTTTTACGAAATACTACAGGTTCTGAAAATACTGCCGGTGGAGGTTATGCGCTTATAAGTAATACTACCGGTTCTGGCAATACTGCAATTGGCACTAATACCCTAAATTATAATATTACGGGTAGCCGTAATACCGCTTTGGGTTATTATGCTAATGTAAACGAAGGCAATTTTACCAACTGTACAGTGATAGGCTATGAAGCATTTGCAATGGCAAGTAACCAGGTACGGATTGGTAACAGCGATGTTAAAAGCATTGGTGGGCAGGTAGATTGGACAACATTATCAGATGGCCGGGTAAAGAAAAATATAAAACAAAATGTACCTGGGCTTGCCTTTATAAACAAACTGCGGCCTATAACTTATAACCTGGATTTGGATGCAGTGGATAAAATTATTCAGCGACCTGTATTAAAAACTAAAGATGGCAATGCCATACAACCTTTAGCAGAAGATTTGGTTGCGCATAATGAAAGACAACAAATCATTTATACAGGCTTTATAGCACAGGATGTTGAAAAAGCAGCTAAAGAATTGAGTTATGATTTCAGTGGTGTAGATGCTGCAAAGAACGATAAAGATTTATATGGATTAAGATATGCTGAATTTGTTGTGCCATTAGTAAAAGCTGTGCAGGAACTTTCGAAACAAAACGATTCTTTAAAAATGGCGCTTTATGCACAAGGGGAAAATTTTCAAAAGCAAATTGATGAATTAAAGGCGTTGCTCGTTTCTAACGCTAATCAATCATCTCCCAACACGCAAATAACAACTGTACTTACATCGGCATCTTTGGAGCAAAACATTCCTAACCCTTTTACAAATACTACAACCATTGGTTATACCATTCCACAGAAATTTGCATTTGCACGGCTTGTTATTACAGATAAAACCGGCAGGCAAATAAAGCAAATAAATATTACTACTGGTGGTAAAGGGATTCTGCATGTAGATGCATCCACACTTTCTTCAGGCGCATACAATTATACGCTTTATGTAGATGGAAAATTGATTAGCTCAAAACAAATGGTGTTGACAAAGTAGGTCAAGGGATGAGAAATTGAAATAACTGGTATATAACAGTTTTCTATCTAACAATCTGCAATACGATATTTGGCAGCAATGGCAGCCTGTAATTACGAATTCTAAAAAGCAAAAATTATTTTGAATTTGATTACTAATTCCGAAACTATTAACAATCAATAGATTTTAATTGCTTTATTAAAAAATAGCTTTGATTTTTGCAGCCACTTAAAACAGCAGCCTGCAGATGCCATTTGCATTTCACTACAAGGGAGTGACACAACCGTGATACGTTGTATTACTGCAGCCGGTGATATAATAATTATTCTTCAATTTATAAACGGGTGATATTATATGAAACATTTGCCATTAAATACAAAACTTTTTGTTGAAAACAGGAAGCGTTTTATTAAAGAGATGAAACCAAACAGTATTGCTATTTTTAACAGCAATGATGAAGTGCCAACGAGCGCTGATGCCACTTACAGGTTTCAGCAAAACACAGGCCTGTACTGGCTTTGCGGCATTGAACAGGAAGATACGATGGTGATCTTATTTCCTGGTAACATGGAAGAAAAATACCGCGAAGTATTGGTATTGGTAAGGCCGAATGAATTAAAAGAAAAATGGGATGGCAAGAGATTAAGGGCAAATGAAGCAAGGGAAATTTCGGGCATACAAACCGTAGTATGGCTGGATGCATTGGATGGTTTGTTGCAGAAATGGGTGCATGCAGCTGATAATATTTATTTAAATACAAATGAACACGACCGTAAATCAACCGGGCATTATGCCACGCGGGATTATCGGTTTGTGCAGGAAATGCAAGAACGTTATCCGCTGCATAATTATGAACGTGCTGCAAAGATCTTATTAAAGCTGCGTGCCGTAAAAACGAAGTATGAAGTTGAAGTAATAAAGAAGGCTATTGATATTACCGATAAAACATTTCGCAGGCTGCTTGGCTTTATACAACCCGGTGTTATGGAATATGAAATTGAAGCTGAAATAATGCATGAGTTTTTACGTAACCGTGCCAGGGGCGAAGCTTACAGCAGCATTATTGCAAGCGGCGACAGGGCAAGAACATTGCATTATGTTTTTAACAATGAAGAAGTAAAAGACGGCGAATTAATACTGATGGATTTTGGCGCTAATTATGCCGGTTATGCTGCCGATCTCACCCGCACCGTACCTGCCAACGGTGTATTTACAAAACGGCAGAAACAGGTTTACAATGCCTGTTTGCATTTACATAATTACGCAAAAAGTTTATTGAAACCGGGTGTTGTCCTGGCAGATTATCACGAGAAAGTGGGAGAGGAGGCAACAAAGGTTTTTATAAAGATTGGGTTGCTTGCAAAAGCAGACGTGAAGAATGAAGACAGGGAGAACCGTGCTTACAGAAAGTATTTGTATCATGGTATTTCGCATCACCTGGGTTTGGATGTGCATGACCTTGGCCCATTTAATGAACCATTGAAGGAAGGGGCGGTGCTTACGGTTGAACCGGGTATTTATATTGAAGATGAGCACATGGGCATCCGCATTGAAAATAATGTATGGCTTACAAAACATGGCAATGTAGATTTAATGAAAAATATTCCAATTGAAGCGGAAGAGATTGAGCGATTGATGAAACGTTAACCGTAAAACTGATAACCGTTAACCGATGGGTTTTAAATTTGAAAAGCTTAAAATATGGCAACTAGCTTTGGCGTTGAGCGGTGAAATATCCGGTATGGTTAAAAGTTTTCCGAAGGATGAGTTGTTTATCCTTACCTCCCAGATAAAACGTGCTGCTGATTCTGTTGTTTTAAATATTGCAGAAGGTTCAACACTTCAGTCAAAATTGGAGTTTAAAAGATTTCTTGTTATTGCAAACCGTTCTGCTTGGAAGTGGTTGCATGCCTGTATCTTGCCATTCAAAGAAAATATATTAATGAAAGTATTTTTGACGATAAATACCAGAAATATGAACAACTCGTTGCTATGATGCAGACATTGATAAAATCGCTTGGTGAGTCGGACAACAGTTAACGGTTATCGGTAAACAATCTCCATGAAACAAATTCCAAACATCATCACACTACTCAATCTCTTCTTCGGTTGTATTGCTATTGTTTATATTCTTCAGCCGGGACTGGTGCCTTTGTATAATGCAGATGAGTTAACCTTAACGCCCGACGTTACTGCACTCGGCACGCAATACGTGAGCATTCCCCAGCAAATGTTTATGGCATCTTTATTCATTGGCCTCGCCGCTGTTGTTGATTTCTTTGATGGCTTTGTGGCAAGATGGATGAAAGCTGCTTCACCCATTGGTGTTCAGTTAGATTCCCTGGCCGATGTGGTAAGTTTTGGCGTGGCGCCGTCCTTAATTATATACCAGTTTTTACGCTTAAGTTTTGCGCAGCATGAAGACGGCCTGGATGCAAGCACTTTGTTTTTAATGCCTGCTTTTATGGTGGCCTGTGCCGGCGCTTACCGGCTGGCAAGGTTCAATATTGATACAGCGCAAACCACTTATTTCAAAGGTGTGCCCATTCCTGCCAACGGGTTGGTTATAGCTGCTTTCCCCTTGATCTATTGGACGAACGACTATGCCATCGTTACACAAATTTTAATCAGCCCGTGGTTTTGGTATGCTTTAATTGTTATACTTTCCTGGTTAATGGTTTCAACCAGGCCCATGCTCGCTTTAAAGTTTAAAGGTGTAACTGTACAAAAGTTCATGCCTTTCATTATTATTGCAGCGGTGGCAATTATTTCAGCTTTCTTTATTCACTGGCTGGCCGTGCCTTTAAGTTTTTTGGTATATGTTATTTTATCTTTGTTGCATAAACAATAGAATATTTGCCAGATGCTTTAAGGCATCTGATTAATACAAACTCAATATTTATTATGACTTATAATGTTCAGATAAAAGTTATGTTATTGAAAGACCTGCTCGATCCACAGGGAAAAGCCGTGCAGGCAGGTTTAAAGAATTTAGGTTTAAACGGTATTAATGATGTGCGCATAGGCAAGCACATTACTTTACAAATTGACGCTGACTCTGAAGCGGCCGCTAAAGCCGCTGCTGACGACGCTTGCAAAAAGCTGCTCGCCAATCCTGTAATGGAATTTTATGAGATAGAGATGGTGAATTAAGCCCGGTTTAAAGAGAGTCATATTGCCAATGTATTTTAATACTTTCCACCAGGAGGAGGGTGGAGTAAATTGTATAACTTTAGTGCATGAAGGAAACCATAGAAATACCAGTTGATGAGTATAATGCAATGAAAGAAGAAATTGCATTATTGAGAGATCAGCCATTACTAAAAAAAGTAAACAGGCTGGTTGAGCTATTGTATGAAGAGAAATATGGTTTATTTATGGACGACGATACAAGCGACCTGGCTAATACGGTTATCGGTCAAAATTATACAGAACAAAAAAGCGCCTGGGATAATGTATAAACAAGGTGAAATTGTATTGGTGCCGTTCCCTTATTCAGATTTATCTGCTTCTAAAAGAAGACCTGCCCTTGTTGTTGTTTCAAACAATCTCTATAACGGCAGGTTTCCAGATATAGTTGTGTGTGTAATAACAAGTAATCTGTATAAAGACAATTTTTCAGTTGAGCTGAATGATAATAACCTGCAAAGTGGAATCCTCCCGGAAAGTTCTATAATAAAATGTCATAAATTATTTACCATTGAACAATCGCGGATCATTAAGAAATTCAGTAAGGTTAAGGATGATAAATTAAAAGAAGTTATAAGCATGTTGCATAACCTATTTCAAAACTAACCGGCATGCTTTACCTCGTTCCCACACCGCTCGGTAATTTAAAAGATATAACATTCCGTGCCATAGAGGTGCTGAATGCAGTGGATGTTATCTTATGTGAAGACACACGCACTTCTTCCAAACTGCTGCAGCATTATCAAATCCAGAAGCCTTTGTCGCCTTACCATCAGCATAATGAACATAAAATACTGCAGCATTTAATTGAACAATTACAGGCGGGTAAAACCATGGCTGTAATTACCGATGCAGGCACGCCCGGCATTTCAGATCCTGCATTTTTGTTGGTACGCGAATGTTTAAAAAATAATATTAAGGTTGAATGCCTGCCCGGCGCAACCGCTTTCGTGCCGGCACTGGTAAACAGCGGCCTGCCCATAAACCGCTTTGCATTTGAAGGTTTTCTTCCGCTTAAAAAAGGAAGGCATACGTTGCTTACGCAGCTTGCAACAGAAGAAAGAACAATGGTTTTTTATGAAAGCCCTGTAAGGCTTGTTAAAACCTTGAATGATTTCATTAACTATTTTGGCGCAGAAAGAAAATGTAGTGTTAGCAGAGAGTTAACAAAGATGTTTGAAGAGAATTATCATGGAACTTTATCCGAAGTTTGTACCTATTACTCCAACAAAAATGTAAAGGGCGAAATTGTAATTGTTGTGCAAGGTGTGCTTTGATTATGAAACGAACATTTTTCTTTTTATTATTGTTTTCAATAACCTTTTTTGCTAAAGCGCAGCTTGGCAAAATTCCGGCTGCGGTTACAGATGCATTTGCTACGCGTTACCCACATGCCACGCATGTTGAATGGCACGATAAGCTGCATAATTATGTGGCGCATTTTAAACTGAACAAGTGTATTATCACGGCAAGCTTTTCTTCAAAAGGAGACTGGCAGGGCAGTGAGCGCGAAATGGAATTCAGCCAGTTGCCCGGCGAAGTAAAAGATGGTTTTTCAAAAAGCAAATATGCCGGCCGCGAAATGAAAGCTGCATTTGAAGTGCAGGAATTAGGCAAGCCATTGCGGTATCGCATCAACGTTCAAAAATCCGGTATTCAAAGAAAGAATTTATATTTTGATGTAAATGGCAGGTTGTTGAAAGAGTCAATCACCTTATAAAAAATTTTTGTGCCTGGTAAATTGTACCTGATATTGCAATGCCGGGCATTTTTGTATTTATAACTTTTTACAGCATGAATAAAATTGCAGCCACCTTATCGTTTCTACTGATTGTTTTCTGCCTTTCCGCCAATGCTCAGCCAGACCGCTGGCAGCAACGCATTGCTTACAATATCGACGTTAAAATGAATGCGGAAACCAACAGGCTTTCCGGCATTGAAAAAATTGATTACTGGAATAATTCGCCCGATACCCTGCACCGCGTTTTCTTTCATTTATACTGGAATGCTTTTCAGCCAAACAGTATGATGGATGTGCGCAGCCGCGAACTGGGCAAAATTGAACTGGGCACCGACCGCAACGGTAATCCTGTATATGACTGGGATGATCGTGTACGCGACCGCATTCAAAAACTTCAACCCGATGAAATTGGCTTCGACAGTACGGAATATGTGAAGCTGAACGGCGTGGCGCAAAAACTCATCTATCATGAAACCATCCTGGAGGTGCAGTTAAAAACACCTTTGCTTCCTCATTCAAAAAACAGCTTTGAGGTTGCTTTTAACTGCCAGGCGCCTGTGCAGATAAGAAGAAGCGGAAGAGATAATGCCGAAGGTATTCGCTACAGCATGAGCCAGTGGTACCCCAAAATGGTGGAATACGATTACCAGGGCTGGAATGCAAACCCTTATATAGCCCGTGAATTTTACGGCGTTTGGGGCGATTATAACGTAAACATCACTATTGATAAAAACTATATGCTGGCTGGCTCCGGCACGGTTCAGAATCCCAATGAAGTGGGGTTTGGTTACCAGGCGGATAATGTAAAAATTAAAGCGCCAACCGGCAAAACCCTTACCTGGAAATTTGCTGCGCAGAATGTGCACGATTTTGTGTGGGCCGCCGACACCGCTTACACCATGATTAAAAAACAAATGCCGGAAGGGCCGTTGTTTTACTTTGTGTATAAAAAAGTAGATTCCATGCAGCCGGCATGGGAAACCGTTGCTAACACCATTGAAAAGGCTTATCCCTATATTGCCAAAACATTCGGCGCTTATCCATACAAAAATTACACTTTTATACAGGGCGGCGACGGTGGTATGGAGTATCCCATGGCCACGCTTATAAAAAGTGCAAGCGTTGGCACGGCCATGCACGAGTTTATGCATAGCTGGTACCAGGGTTTGATGGGCACCAACGAAAGTTTATTCGCCTGGATGGATGAAGGCTTTACCACTTACGCCGAACAGCGTACCAGCAACTGGCTTAAGGGAGATACAGCCTTCGCTTTCAATAATTCTTACAATTCTTATTTCAGGCTGGTGAAAAGCGGGAAGGAAGAGCCCTTAAGCACGCATGCCGATCACTTCAATACTAATTATGCCTATTCTGTTGCGGCCTATTCAAAAGGCTCCATATTTCTTTCGCAATTGGGTTATATAGTGGGGGAAGACAATCTCGATAAAATTTTGCTGGAATATTATAAAGAATGGAAGTATAAGCACCCGAATGCCAACGATTTTATCCGCATTGCTGAAAAAGTGAGCGGCCTTGAGCTGCAATGGTATAAGGAATACTGGGTTTATACCACCAAGACCATTGATTATGCCCTGGGCAATATAAATGTGGACGGGGCTAATGCCCGCATCACCTTAAAACGCCTGGGTTTAATGCCCATGCCGGCAGATGTGCTGGTAACTTATAAAGATGGCACCCGGGAAATGCATTATGTGCCCCTGAACTTAACGTTTGGAGCCAAACCCGCAGAAGATACCGTTAAAACCATTGTGCATGAAGATTGGAAATGGGTTGATCCTGAATACAGTTTCACTATTTCACGGCCGCTTACCGATATTAAATCCATTGAAATCGATCCTTCCCAGCGCATGGCCGATGTAAACCGTATCAACAACAAGATTGTGGTGCCTTAGCCCTAAAAAGGATTGGATTTTACCAGAAAAAGGATTGAAACAATCAATAAAAGGATTGAAATAACCGGAAAAAGGATTGAAATTATCAGGAAAAGGATTGAAAAAGTCGGAAAAAGGGTATGTTTTACCGGTTTTAGGGTGTAATTATTCAATAAAAAGGTATGAATGAAGGCTTAAAAGGTTGAAGGAATGAATAAAAGGGTGCAAAAAACCCGGTAACAATACCGAAAAACAGGAAATCCTGGTGATTAATCTTCTCAAATAATCTCTGCAAATCCTTCTTTCAAGCTATAAAAGAAAATATATCGGGGTTTATACAAATAAAAAAGTGGTTGAGCAATCAACCACTTTTTTATTAAATATATTAAGTAAGAAACTTTATTCTCCAGTGCCTTTCTGCACATCTGCTTCGCCTTCTACCGGTGCGGCAGGCGTTTCTTCTACCACTGTTGCATCTTCTACTGCAGGTGTGTCAGCTTTTGCTTCAGCAGCAGCTTCTGCTTTAGGCTCAGCAGATTTTTTAGCGCGGCCACGGCGTGTTCTCTTGCCGGCTTCAGCAGTAGTAGCGGCTGTTTTACCGTAAACTTCGTTAAAGTCAACCAGTTCTATCAGGGCCAGTTCGGCATTATCACCCAAACGGGTGCCTAATTTAATAATGCGGGTATAACCACCGGGGCGGCTTGCCACTTTAGGGCCAATTACTGTAAATAATTCTTTTACAGCATGTTTATCTTTTAAATAGCTGAATACTACGCGGTGCTGGTGCATTATCTGCTCCTTGCTTTCGCCTTTGCGTGTTTTGGTAATCAGCGGTTCCACGTAAACCCTTAAAGATTTGGCTTTTGCCAATGTGGTTACAATGCGTTTGTTAACGATTAACTGGCTGCCAAGGTTGGCCAGCAACGCATCTCTGTGTGCCTTTGTGCGGCTTAAGTTTTTAATTTTATCTCCGTGACGCATGACGTTTGAATTTTAGTCCTGTACCGTGTCAAGGAATTACAGGGCTGTTATGAAAAAGCTATCAGCTATCAGCCAACAGCTATTAGCTCTTAGTTGATGTCGTCTAAACCTAATTTAGACAAATCCATTCCAAAGTGCAGGCCTCTTTCGCCGAGCACCTGTTCTATTTCGCTTAAAGATTTCTGGCCGAAGTTGCGGAACTTCATCAGGTCTTCCTGTTCGTACTGTACCAGTTCGCTTAAGCTGTTGATTTTTGCAGCTTTTAAACAGTTGAAAGCGCGAACGGAGAGGTCTAAATCTTCCAGCGGCGTTTTCAGCACTTTGCGTAACTGCAGCATTTGCTCATCCACCACATCTTCCTTACGGTCTTCTTTATTATCGAAGGTGATGTTTTCGTCGGTGATGATCATTAAATGCTGAATTAAAATACGGGAAGCCTGTTTCACAGCTTCTTCCGGGTTGATGGTACCATCGGTAGAAACATCCAGTAACAGTTTTTCATAGTCTGTTCTTTGTTCCACGCGGTAGTTTTCAACGGCGTATTTTACATTCTTTATAGGCGTGTGAATAGAATCGATTGGAATATAGCCAAGCGGAAGATCCTTTGCGCGGTTTTCTTCAGCCGGTACATAACCGCGGCCTTTTGAAATAGTGAATTCCACATCCAGTTTTGCGCTCTGGTCCATTATGCAAATCACAAGGTCAGGGTTCATTACCTGGAAGCTCTGCAGGCCATCGTTCAGCATGCCGGCAGTAAATTCAGCTTTGTTCTTTACGCTTAAAACAATTTTTTCGCTTGCTACATCGTGTTCCACTGTTTTTTTAAACCTAACCTGCTTCAGGTTAAGAATAATTTCAGTTACATCTTCCGTAACACCTTTAATAGTAGCAAACTCGTGGTCAACACCTTCAATTTTAATGCTGGTGATGGCGTAGCCCTCGAGGCTGCTTAATAATACCCTGCGTAAAGCGTTTCCGATGGTTAAACCGTAACCCTGCTCCAGCGGGCGAAATTCGAAAGAACCTTCAAAATCAGTTACTTTCTGTAATATAATTTTATCCGGTTTCTGGAAGTTTAAAATGGCCATTTTATATTCCTTTGTTTTTTGTTTTTATTTTTTATGTTACCGGCTTTTGAGCCTTGTGGCATCGCCGGTTGTGTCACTCCCTTGTACGTTCCGAACCCTGAGCGGCAAAGCAGAAAGCTTATAGTTCAGGGCTGATAGCTTATTTGCTGTACAATTCCACTATCAGTTGTTCCTTAATGTTTTCAGGAACGCTTTCCCTTTCGGGCCAGGTAATGAAAACACCTTGTTTTTCAGTTTCATTCCAGTCGAGCCAGTTAAATTTAGGGTTCTTGCCCCGCACCTGGCTGGTAATGGAGCTGTTATCGTTGCTTTTTGGTTTTAAAGCAATTTTATCGCCCGGTTTCAACTGGTAAGAAGGAATGTTCACAATAGCGCCGTTTACGGTAACATGTTTGTGAGAAACCAACTGTCGGGCTGCCGGTCTTGAAGGGGCGATACCCAAACGGAAAACTGTATTATCCAAACGGGCTTCCAGCAGCTTAATAAGGTTTTCACCTGTTACGCCTTTAATACGGGAAGCTTCATCAAATGTTTTGCGAAACTGGCGCTCTAAAACGCCGTAAGTGTATTTAGCTTTTTGTTTTTCTTTAAGCTGAATAGCGTATTCGCCTAAAGTTTTGCGTTTGCGGCTGGCGCCGTGCTGGCCGGGAGGGTTGCTGTTTTTATTTAACCATTTGCCATTGCCTAATATAGGCTCGCCGAAAATACGGCTGATCTTTGTTTTAGGTCCGTTGTAACGTGCCATAGTTATGTACTTGATTTTTTAGTGACGATGCAGCATCATTAAAAATCTTAAAATAAATGCTGCACCCGGTTATTGAAATTTACGATTTGCAATGTTTAGATTTACGATTTAAAAACTCAACTGGCTTAAAATCTATAAATCAGAAATCGTAATTGGTTTAAACTCTTCTTTTCTTGGGAGGACGGCAACCGTTGTGCGGTAAAGGTGTTACGTCTTTTATCATAGAAACCTCAATGCCGCTTGTTGCCAAAGCGCGAATGGCGCCTTCACGGCCGGCACCCGGACCTTTTACATATACATCCACTCTTCTCAGGCCCGCATCTATAGCTACTTTTGCTGCATCCTGTGCGGCCATTTGTGCTGCATAAGGCGTATTCTTTTTAGAACCGCGGAAACCCATTTTACCGGCAGATGACCAGCTTATAACCTGGCCCTGCTTATTGGTTAAAGACACAATAAGATTATTAAAAGTAGCATTGATGTGTGCATCGCCGTAAGCATCTACTTTTACTATTCTCTTTTTTGCTGCGGCTTTTCCGCCTGCCTGTGATTTTGCTGCTTTTGCCATTTTTTATTTTATCTAATAGGTAATCAACCGGAAAACTCCGGCCGCTTATTTAATTAATTATTTCTTAGGTGCCTTCTTTTTACCGGCAACTGTTTTACGCTTGCCTTTTCTGGTACGGCTGTTTGTGCGGGTGCGCTGGCCGCGAACCGGCAATCCTTTACGATGACGAAGGCCACGGTAGCAGGCAATATCCAAAAGACGCTTAATATTCATTTGAACTTCGCTGCGCAATGCACCTTCTACTTTTACCTCGTTGGTTATGATGGAACGGATTTGGTTAAGATCGTCATCATCCCAGTCATTTACTTTCTTATCGTAATTAATATTTGCTTTATCCAAAATGTGGCGGGCTGTGGAACGGCCAATACCGTATATGTAGGTTAAGCCTATTTCGCCCCTTTTATTTTTTGGTAAATCAACTCCGGCAATACGAGCCATAATTTCTGTTTATATTTTTGTTATCTGTTTATAGTTTAGCTGAGCATTAGCCTTTGGCGTTATAACCTGTGGCCCTTAGGGTAAGCTCCAGCATATTATCCCTGCCTTTGCTTATAGCGGGGATTTTTTTTGTTGATTACATACAGTTTGCCTTTTCTTTTTACGATTTTGCAATCTGCACTGCGTTTTTTTATTGAAGCTCTTACTTTCATATATTTTAGCTTTCAGCCGTCAGCATTCAGCTGTCAGCTCGTTTATAACTTATTTATACCTAAGAATAATTCTTCCTCTTGAAAGATCGTAAGGACTCATTTCCACCTTCACTTTATCGCCGGGCAGAATCCTTATGTAATGCATGCGCATTTTTCCCGAAATTGTGGCCAGAATTTCGTGGCCATTTTCCAATTTAACTCTGAACATAGCGTTACTTAATGCTTCTATAATAGCGCCGTCTTGTTGAATTAATGATTGTTTGGACATAAATTTGGGAGCGCAAAGATATAGGAATACAATTAATTGAGAAAATTTTTGCAAATTTTCAAACCTAAAAGACTAGTTAAATCATTACTATTTGCGGTATTAAGGCAAAATAACAGCAAAATATACAATCTGCAGCAGCTTATAAGGTTAACGGAAGTACAATTTCCCACTGGTTGGGATTGCTTCTTTCCAAACCGGTGTTAAGAAGCCTGCTGTAGCGCAGCCCGAAACTTACAAACTGCTGGTTCCACCATTTAGTATCGAAGAAAATTTCAGCGCCGGTGGAAGCAAAATTAAAATGGTTGCCCGTTCTTAAACTTTTGGTTTGTGTGAAATCGTAAAAGAGGTTGCCGCGAATTCTTAAGCAGTAGGCAATGTTCCCAAAACCCCAATCGGGATATGCCAGCGGGAAATGATAATTAAAACCGGCTTTATACATTCTTGGATAATCCGGCACGGAATAACCTCTTGAAAAAGGGAAATTGTTATCATAATAGTATTTGCCCGAAGTATCCCGCTGCTGGTAGGCCAGGTTAACAACTATACTATGGTTTTTACCCAGCCCCGGGAAATACAGATAGCTGCTTGCCAGCAATTGATTTGCCGTACTGCCCGTTCTGAATTGTAAGGTTATTGATTGCCCAAACCGGGGATTAATATGCTGAACCGCCTGTTGTATATACTGGCTATAATATAACCGAAGCTGCGTATAGCCAAAGCCTGCATGCTTAAAATAATTTTTTGCAAAGCCGGTCCATTGCGTGCTCACATAATTATAGCCCGCCGACGTGGTTAAATTGCGGTACATTTTTCCGCCGGTTAAATTGAGCGGTAATTGCAGCCCGCCGCTTAATTTGGTTTCATTCCAATGAAGTGTGGTATCGGCATTTAACCGGGCCGTTCTGTTCCATGTTTGGTTTACATTAATAAAAGGCTGCAAATACCAGCCGCCGTAAATACCGGTATAGCCCACCCGGCTGAACTGTTCATCGCGGTTATAGGTATAATATAACTGGCTTTGAACCGTGTTTAAAACATTCTGCCCATATAATATAAAAGAATAATCGGGATCGCTGATATATGGGTTATAACTATGGAAATTAAAAAAGCCCGAGGTTTTGGAGTAAGGTTTCGAAGTGAAATCCCTTTCTCCAATATTATTCAATAATTGATTGGATGGCTGTTGAAACGGATGGGATACATATAAATTTTTTAAAGTATCATTTTCATTTACGGTTTGCCACAGGGGCGTTGCTTCGGCCAGCCTGTAGCCATCTGCCGTGAATGCAGCTGTAATGATTTTATTATGCAGCAGGCCTGCCTGGTACAAACCTGTGGCCGCAGAAGCAATGCGGTAATTTTTATGTGCTGAACCGATGTATGCCCAAATTTCATCCCGGCCGTTATTGGAACAGCTATATAATAAGGTATCGCCCTGTACAACAGGAAACCCAATAATCCTGTTGTTATAAGGTAAGATCACTTCCCGGTCTTTACCAGTAACGGCCTGCTTTAAGATACCCATCTTACCATCAGCCTTCCTGTTGCATACATATATGTATTGGTCATCGGAAGAAAATTTAGGATAAGAAAAAACATTGCCCTGCTCATTCACTATAGTTCGCTTAATATTCCCGCTTATATCAAGCAGCACGAGTTTTGAACTTCCATCTGTTGCCTGTTCAACGGTAATGACCATGTTCCCGTTATGCGAGATATCCGGGGAAAAATATCTTGAGTGTGCGGTGAGTTTCCATTCTTTTTTGGTATTGATATCAATCAATCTTATTTCGCTGTATTCCCGGTTGCCCCAGCGTGCATCGGGTTTAAAAGATGCGTAAGCAATTATACCATTATTATAACTGAAGTAATCATTGGTAGTAATAGCTTCTACGGCATTTTTCTCCGTAATGCCATCAGCCCGCCTTATTATAAACTGCGGAATGCGGTTATAGCTTTTTTGTAGTGTAATAACCGACCCGTCCTTTGTTATATAGGGATATTGGTTATCGGTTACATTATGCTTTTCAACCGAATCGATAAATGTAAGGTTGGAATAAGATTGCCCTTTCCATTGCTCTTTATAATAATTAAATGCCTGCTGTACAAAATCATTAAAACCTATACCTGCATGTTGCTTCACTGCATGCTGCAAAGGATAAAAAAGACTGTTGAAAGAAGCTGCATCATGCGTTACATCTTTCCAGAAATTATCGCCATATTTTTCCCTTCCGTACGCCACCAGCATATACCCCAGCGGGTAATGATCCGGCACAAAATTGCGGTAAGAGCCATTGCGCAATTTCATGTAGCTGTACTGTTTGTTTTCCAGGTACAGGCTTTTGTAACCGTTTAAGAATAAGGGAAGCCTGCCACGGCCCTGATAACTTAGCAAGGTTTCATTATATACGGCATCGCCTTCAAAAAACCAGTCGGGCACGGCAGCAGCATTTGCCAGGGCCTGCCCGTTTTGCCCGAATAAAATATGCATTGCATGCGAAAGGCCAACATTAAAATTGTTGTATTGTTCCACATGCCTGTATTCATGTATGCTTAAAAGATCGCTCCAGTTTACAGCGCTTAATTCAAAGGCATTTTGTTCAGGCGTAAGAAAGAATTCGCTGCGCCGGGGGCCTAATGCAACAAAACCGTTTGAGAAAACGGTTTGATTATGCAATACGATACTTGTCTTCCGGCTAAGATTGCCGATCGTGCCGGCAAAATGCAACTGTTCATTTGAGGTCACAGCCGCAATGCGTTTGGCAATACTATCCCAGCCGTCAGGAAAAATAATTCTTACGGTATCATTATTAATCTGCCTCCATTTTACTGAAGCGGGTTCGCCCCCAAACTCCTGGGCATGGGCAAATGAAAATATCAATAGCAGTAAAATGAATAGTGTATAGCGCATGATAAAACAAAAATAACCCGCTATACACTATTAATTTAAGCGTAATTTACAGGAACCATCAGCTCAGAAGAAAAAGCTGTGCATAATGTTCATTGAGAAAAGTATCCTGCCTGGCAAGTTTTTTCTCTTCATAAGATTTTCCGGTAACCGGCTTGCTCGATTGTTGATTAGGCGATTTCAGATTTGAATACATTTGGCTTTTCAGATTTACGTTAAATGGATTTTTGCTGGTGTTTTTGTTTAAGTTAAGTTGCATAAAAAAACAAATTTTAAGATTAACAAAGAGGTTTTATATAGTCGCTTTTTTCGTAAAAACGGGAACAAGATGCAAATAATTCTGCAGATGAAAAACGGGGAAAATACCCCTTCTTTACAGAAAATGCCTGTTTACATGAGCTTTAATGGTAATATTTCTATTTTTACGGCAATGAAGAAGGAGATTTCTTGTGATTGATATAATTAATTTATTACCTGACAATATTGCTAATCAAATTGCTGCGGGAGAAGTAATTCAGCGCCCGGCAAGTGCAGTAAAGGAACTGCTGGAAAATGCGGTGGATGCCGGTGCAACTTCCATAGAGATGCATTTAACCGATGCCGGCAAAACACTTATACAGGTGATTGATAATGGCAAGGGCATGAGCGAAACCGATGCCCGTATGTGTTTTGAACGCCATGCCACCAGTAAAATAAAAAGTATAGATGACCTTTTTCATATCCGCACCATGGGTTTCAGGGGTGAAGCCCTGGCTTCCATTGCAGCGGTGGCGCAGGTGGAAATAAAAACGAGAAGGGCAGAAGATGAGTTGGGAACTTTTATTGAGATTGATAATAGTGTAGTAAGAAAGCAGGAAGCCTGCGCCTGTGCAGTGGGTACCAATATTTGCATGAAGAACCTTTTCTTCAGTGTGCCGGCAAGGCGCAATTTTTTAAAAAGCAATGCCTCGGAAATGCGCCATATAGTGGATGAATTTATTCATGTGGCGCTTGCATTTCCCAACATATTTTTTTCGCTTACCAGCAATGGCCAGCAGGTTTTTCACCTGGAGGCCGGCAATTATAAACAACGTTTTTTGCAGTTGCTCGGCCATCAATATTCCACCAAACTGGTTGCTGTAAAAGAAACTACTGATTATTTAAATATTAATGGTTTTGTTGGCAAGCCTGAAGCTGCAAAAAAAACCAGGGGCGATCAGTATTTCTTTGTGAATAGCCGCTTTATTAAAAGCGCTTATTTAAATCATGCAGTAATAACCGCATTTGATGCGTTGCTTCCAAAAGACAGTTTCCCGGTGTATGCTTTATATATAGACCTTGATCCTTCACAGGTTGATATAAACGTGCATCCCACCAAGCAGGAAATAAAATTTGAAGATGAAAAAATAGTATATGCTTTTGTGCAGGCCGCTATAAAACATGCGCTGGCACAATTCAGCATTTCGCCTTCTCTCGATTTTAGTTTGAATGCAGACATTATGCAGGCGGAAGCCATTACACAGCCTTTCACGCAGGAGAAACAGCAAACGGTTACAGCATCCGAACTATATAGAAAATTTTCCCAGAAAAACCAGGCCCATTTAATAGAACCGGGCGAAAAAAATGCTTTGAAACATTGGCAGGATTTTTATAGGGAAAGCAATTTTACGCAGGAGCAATCGCCTGCTGCTGTTACGTTAGATTTAAACAGCGCTGAATTGCCAGTTGTAAACAGCCAGTTGCTTAATACTTATATTGTAGGCTCTTTAAAAGATGGCTTTATGCTCATTCATCAGCAGCATGCCCATGAAAGAATTTTATTTGAACGATATGCAGCCATCATACAAAGCAGGCAGCCCGTTACCCAGCAAACACTATTTCCGGTTACACTTGAATTATCGCCGCAGGATGCCGCTTTGCTAACGGAATTATTAAATGATCTTGAATTATTAGGTTATAAAATTGAAGCGTTTGGGAAGAACAGTTTTATTATCCGGGGCACGCCTGCCGATATTTTACATGGCAATGAAAAACATTCGGTTGAACTGCTGCTTGAACAATTTAAACACTTCAGCAGTGAATTAAAATTCAGCAGGCGGGAGAAGCTGATTCATTGTATGGCAAGGCAACAGGCAATAAAAGCAGGGAGGGCGCTAAGTATTAAAGAAATGGAAATCCTTGTTGAAGAACTGTTTAAATGCAACACGCCTTCAGTTACGCCAAACGGCAATCCTGTTTTTGCAGAGTTTACTGATGAACAATTGCTGAAGATGTTTGGCAGATAAAATTATTTCTGGGTTATAATGTATCCGGCGTAAATTTTTTATTGCGTGTAAAATATTTGCTTAGTTTAGCACGCGTTTTTAATTCTCAATTAATATTCTGCAAACAGTAAACAATGAAACCATGAAGACTAATGCTATTGTATTTTTTCCTATGATCTATGTTTGCATTTTAACTTAACAGCTTTTAGCAGTAAATATTAAACACCAATAAACTTCCTGATAATTTTTTAATCATCCATTCATTTTAAATCACACACCATGAAACTAAACATGTTTCTTTCTGCGGCCGCTTTAAGCCTGCTGCTATTTTCGTGCAAAAAAGACAGCCAGACATCCGGTTCTGCCGGCGACATTCCTGAAGAAGTGCTGAGCCAGATAAGGGCCCAGGGTTTTAGCTCCGATAATGTTATTAAAAGCGATGGCGGTTATATTGTTGAAAATGATATTTTTCTTTCCAGCGAACAATTAACTGCAACACCAAACATTGGCCCCGATATCCGTGTGGGCGAAGAAGAACAATACCGCACCACCAACTTAATCAAGAAGCTTCCGCGAACTATTAAAGTTTCTATGAATTATCCTAACAACGTAGCGCTTTTTACAGCGGCTACAGATTCTGCTATCGCCAGGTATAATGCCTTAAACCTGCGCATAAAATTTCAGCGGGTTAGCGGCGTTGGTGATATAGATATTATTGGTAAAGACCTTGGCGGCGGCGGTGTATTAGGCCAGTCATCAGGCTTTCCTAACAAAGCCGGTAATCCTGCTTCACCTATTACTTTAAATTCACGCCAGGGCACTTTCACAGACAATACTGATGTGCAGTGGCTTGCTACTGTAATAGCGCATGAAATGGGCCATACAATTGGCTTCAGGCATACCGATTACAAGAACCGCAGGTATAGCTGCGGCCTCACTTTCCCCTGGAATGAAGGCGCAGCAGGCGTTGGCGCTGTTTATATTCCCGGCACAGAAAAAACACCCAAAGACCCCGGAAGCTGGATGCTTGCCTGTACAGATGGTACCAACAGGCCATTTAATCCTAATGATGTAATTGCATTAAATTATCTCTATAAATAAGAAGATAAAAAGCATTTATATTTTAACCACTGCTGAAAAATGCAGTGGTTTTTTTATTATTAAACTATCATAAAAAGTAAAGAATTTATTGACCAAAGGATGTACAGATTTTGTGGATGATGCGCTGATGAATTTTTACCTGTACATCTCTGGCTAAAACAAAAAATCTATCCGGAACAGTACTTAAATTTTTAACCAACTCAACCAGTACCTTAATCTATTACAATCTTCGTTTTAAAAACTGAGTGATGCTTATCATCATAAATAACGGCCAGGTAAATTCCTTTTGCAAGATTGGAAGTAATTACACGTTGGCGCTGCTGTGTTATTTGCTGCTGTACTAATTCCCTGCCCACTACATCGTACAATACAATTGTATAGGAAGAAATATTTTGAGATAAGATATAAAAGCCCTGCCTTGCTGCTGCAGGATTTGGATATATAATGTATGGTGCATTCTTTAAAAAGTTAACCGAAGCTTCATTGCTTGTAACCGTACTGCCGTTATCAAGCGTTATAACAGCCCTGTAAAAATTTATTCCCTGATGCATTGGCGAAATATAATTTACGGTAAGCGTGTTGATAGGTTCAATCATTTTTAAATCTGTCCAAACGCCTGCCATGCGTTGCTGGAAAACGGCTTTTTTTATATTGAATGTGGTGCCTAAATATAATTTCAGGGAAGCATTCCCGCCGTCGGGGTCGGCGAGAAAATTACTTATATAACAGCCAACGCCCTGTGCGGAATAATCAAACGTATAGCTTTTAATACCGGTATGGTTATTTAAAACAGGCGCCACTGCAATAAATTTGGAAGGCGCATTTTTTACCATATAAAAAGTATCGCTTGTGGTTGCTATTGGTTGCAGGTATTTATCACCGAGGCTGAATATTGTATATGCATGTATGCCCTTTTGTTTATCCCAGGAAATCAAGGCTGAATCACCGCAACTGAAGCCTACAACGGGAAAGGGTTGCGTGCTTATATCAAACGTATCGCTGTAAAATATTTTGTTGCTGATGGTCATGCGTGCCAGTGCAATAACGTTTGTGTCCGGCGCCGTCCATTCAAAATATTTTTTTGAAAGATTGATATTGCTGCTGATGGTGTGCCATGAATTTCCCTCATCAATACTGTATTCAAGCTTACCTTTTGCTGATGTGAATGTTGCATCCCACCTGAAAATATTTTTACCGGCAGGCATAAAATGACTGTTGCCGGCAGGCGAAATGAAAGTGAAAGTGTTTTCAGGATAAAAAGTATAAACAATGTAGAATAATTGCGGGCCGGCAGTAACGTCGTAGCCTTTTACATGAATGCTATAATCACCTTCAGCCGGTTTGGAAACAGTTATTTGCTCCACGTTATTCAAACTGTCCCTGCCTCTTACGGCGTTGCTTAATAAAGCGGTTTCATCAGCATGTATGTTTAAAACCCAAGGCTGGTAAACAATAGGATCATTTATGCTTTCAAGCGAAAGGTCGAGGTCGTTTACCAGGGCTTTGAAGGCATTGGCTGTATTGGCCGCATCATTCCAAACCAATGTGATCTTTAGATTGTGCATGTTTGCCGGAACATGGATTGCAAAACTTTTCGTTTCATCCTGATGAATATTATCTGAAAAAAAATTATTGGCCAATGCATCTGTTACGGCATTATTTACATTCACATTGCCAAAGCCTGAATAAAAATCAGGGCCTGCACTAAAAACATCATCGGCGCTGTTTATAATGATGGCTTTTACCAGTGCATTTGGCGGCAATGAATCCTGGTGAACGGATTGATAGGCCGACTGTACAGCGAGTACAGTACCCGAAGTAATGGCGGCTGCGCCGGAGCTGCCATCATTGCCGTAAGCAACAAGCTCAGGTTTTATACGGCCATCATAAGCAGGCCCTTTTGAACTTAATGATGCAACGCGGTAAAATGAATCAACCGAGCCAACGGTAAGTATATTTTTCGCCTGTTTAAAACTGCCGGTAAGATTGGAGAAACCTTCCAGGCCTTTATAGGCCCCATCTTCCGGTGTGGCCGTTCCTGAATTACCTGCAGAAAAAATATATAGCAGATGCGGGTTATCGATGGTGCTTTGATCATAGGCTGCTGCATCCGCACCATAAAAATTTTCTATGCCCACACCATAAGAATTATTCTGTACAGAAATATTGTGTTCATTAAAATAACTGTCATCATCGGGCAAAAGATTGGTAAAGTCAGATGATGCAACAGATGATGCCCAGGCAATGCCCCTGGCTGATTCAAAACTGTTGCCGCCGCCCGCAATTAAAGTGGCCATGGTGGTGGCATGGCTTGATGTGGTATCGGCCTCCAGCCCTGGTGTAATAATCCTGTTTTTAAAATCAATATCCGTGGTGTCGAACAAATTTTCTTTCACAGAAACCGTTAAGCCATTGCCGTTGAACGAAGGATATTGACTGAAAAAAAGATTGATGGCATTTTCACTGTTATCGTAATCATTGATCACGGTTTCAGGTGTTGGCTGCTGTGATTTTATATCTGCCGATACAACATAGCCCAGGTTGATTAAGGTATCAAGAACAAATGAAGCATCAGTCTTTATAATAAATATGTTTTTGTAAGAAGATTGAATGGGTTTGTTATACAAATGCATATCTTTTTTAAACAGAACACTGTCGCTTACTTCAACAATACATTTATAAAATTTGGAAGCTGCAAGCTTTGATAAACCGGCAGTAGAAGATAGTTTGAATGTATTATTGGCCCGCAGCAATTCCAATACATGAAACGGCTTAAAACCTGCAACATCAGCCCCTCTTACAACGAACCATTGCGTATTTACCCGGCGCAGTATTTTTTGCTGAAACCTGTGCTTAAAGTTTTCTGCATCTTCTTTATCCAGCTTGACAAGCAAGGCCGTATAAGCGTTTTTAAGACCAGGCTTCTCTGCCTGTAATGCATAAGCCGCTTTTATGGCCTCATCATTGTTTTGCGATAAAACTTTTTGCTGAAGCAGGGTGAATATGAACAGGAACGGTATAAGCTTTAAAATGCCTTTTCTTTTTTTTCTGCAGAATGCCATTCAGCCGGTTTTCAAAGTGGAAAAATGCAATTTATGCTGAGAAAATAAAATCCGGGATGTAATTTTTTAACCGGAAATTTTACCGTGGTTTTATTTTTAGTTTTAGAAACCATGAATGCCTGTAAAGCGCATTGAAGGCGTTTTATTATTACCTACATTTATCACTATGAAAAAAATCATGCTCCTGCTTTTGCCCGCCTGTTTTTTATTGCCTTCATTGCAGGCACAACCATCTTCGCCCGACAGTGTATTGCCTGTTCGCGGTTTTTGTATCGCTGCACCGGCGCCAAAAGATGTTGACCGTTTTATTAAATTCATTGATGAAGAGCTGGCAACACGCAAAGTAAATACCTTGATCCTGCGCGTTGATTACGGTTATCAATATACATCACACCCTGAACTGGCAGACAGCGGTGCCTTATCAAAAAAGGATGTTGATAAACTGGTAGCCGCCTGCCGTAAGCATAACATTGACCTCATACCGCAGGTAAACCTTTTGGGGCATCAATCCTGGGCAAATAAAACGGGAAAACTGCTTACTGTTTACCCGCAGTTTGATGAAACACCTGATGTGAAAATGCCTGAACAATATAAATGGCCGAATGCCGATAATCTTTATTGCAAGAGTTATTGCCCCCTGCATCCTGAAGTGCATAAGATTGTGTTTGATATTGTGGATGAAATATGCGATGCTTTCCAGGCAACCTCTTTTCATGCCGGCATGGATGAAGTTTTTTATTTGGGTGAAAAACAATGTCCGCGCTGCGGCGGCCGGGATAAAGCGGAATTATTTGCCAATGAAGTGCGTTTGATAAATGATCATCTTGCTCAAAAAAACCGCCGTTTATGGATCTGGGGCGACCGCCTGATTGATGGTAAAACCACCGGCATGGGAGAGTGGGAAGCGAGTTATAATAACACGTACCGCGCTATAGATATGATACCGAAAGAGGTTATTATCTGCGACTGGCATTATGAACGCGCTGATAAAACGCCGGTTTATTTTGCCATGAAAGGATTGAATGTAATTACCTGTCCCTGGAACCGGCCGGCTGTTGCGATACAGCAAACCAATGATATGATCAACTTCAGGAAAACGGCCACCAAGGAAATGCAGCCGCATTTTTATGGTATGATGCAGACTGTATGGACCGGCGCTGCCAATTTTTTGGATGGCTTTTATAATAAAACGCCGGGCCGCAATGGAAGCAATAATACCGACTGGAAATGTTTTGTGGATATGTATAATACCATTGATAGTTTGTGCCGGTAATCTTCGTCAGTTTGTTCATTTCATTATAATCTTTCGGTATCATGAATGATTGCCGGATACCTTTTTCTACCGGCTGGTGTCCTCACCAACCGGTATTGCAGACAGGCAATATTTCTCGTGGATCAATTAGAGAATGAATAATTGTTATTTAATCTTTTGTTACTTTCTTTTCTCCTAAGTAATGTAAGTTTTATAGCTCAGGGCCGCATGGCCTCGTTCATACAACGGCGCTGCCTGCGCTTCTTTGAAAAAATATCCTTTGGATTTTTTCAATCCCACCTTCGGCGTGACTGAACCGCAAAAGGCGCCTTTTGTATGAACCGGTGAAACAGATGTGACCCGCAAACTGATACTTACCGGGTTTGGAGTTACGA
>NZ_JBQCIT010000009.1:0-140060 GCF_051953455.1 Parafilimonas sp.
TGAATCTGTGAGGTCGCCATAATGCAGTTTAAGCATTACATTCTTATCGTGTGGATCCTGGTACAGATGGTCTATGCGGTCGGTGTTAAATAAAGAACTTCTTCGTTTTATACCATGCACTTCATACCCTTTTGATAACAATAACTCGGTAAGGTAAGCGCCATCCTGGCCGGTAATACCGGTAATTAAAGCTTTTTTAGACATAGATGTTTTTAGTTGAAAAGAGTTGATTAAGCAATTATTTGGTTTGATAAAGATAGCCTATATAGAATCTTTTTATTTAATTCTTATAACGTGAGTTAAAAATATAAGTATGCTATGATTTTTACTCCAAGCCGGTATATGATAGATAATAATATTTTAGTAATGTTATTGTTGTGCCAGGTATCTAATCCTGTTTTTTCTTTGCATAAAAACAGGGATTGAACTTGAAACTTACATATTTCTGTGTTTACTTAACCATTAATCCACTATTTTTGTGAGTTCTAGCCTAAGGTTAGAACTAATGCCCCCTATGAAAGATTAATTAATTTATTAAAATGGGCAACAAAGAATTTCAATTTTTACGTTCCGTATTATTGCTTACTGATTTTGTGCTTATAAACCTTGCTGCTACAGTAAGTATTTTAATATCTTATGATTATTACAACGTTTCTTTTCTTGTTTTGTCTATTGTAACCGTTAATGTATCCTGGCTTAGCATTGCTTATTTTTTCAGGTTATACACTTATAATATAATTTCCGAAATTGAAAGAACTTATCGCCAATCATGGCGCGTATTCGCGGTGCAAATACTTTTTTTATATGGTTTGATGCAGCTCATAAACTATAGCTTCTTTAAACTGGAATTTCTTAACCGCACGGCCATTGTTTATTTTATAACAGCAGGTTTTTTCGTTTTAATAAGCCGTTTCTTTCAAACTTATTTAGCTGAATTTTTCTTAAAAAACATAACTGTTAAAACAGTACCGCCAAGGCGAATAGCAATTATAGGTTATAATGATAAAGCCCAGCAACTGGCCGAATATTTTCATAAGAATGATAAGTTTTATGAGTTGCTTGCTTTTTTTTCTGATGGAACCGGCGTTAAACAGCCTAATACAAAAGACCCCTTCTTCCCTATAAAAGATTGTGTGAATTACGCCGTTGAAAATAAAGTGCGGGAAATTTACTCCACTGTTTTGCCTTCAGAACATCCTGAACTGCCTGAACTGGTAAAAAGGGCCGAAGCAAATATGGTGCGTCTTCGTTTTGTTGCCGCAGGTGCTTCGCCAGCGAACGCCATTTATAACCTGGTGGAAATTGACAAGTTAAACCAGATGTCCATTATGGCTTTACGAAATGAGCCGCTGGATATTTTCTTTAACCGCGTTAAGAAAAGGGCTTTTGATATTGTTGTGAGCAGTTTGGTTATCATCTTCATAATGTCATGGCTTACACCTTTATTGGGCATACTGATTAAATTATCTTCAAGGGGCCCGGTTTTCTTTATACAGGAACGTTCCGGTAAGGATAATAAAACTTTTCGCTGTATGAAGTTTCGCAGTATGGCCGTTAATAAAGACAGCGATTATAAACAAGCGCAAAAGAACGATAGCCGCATTACTAAAATCGGGGCTTTCATGCGAAAAACAAGCCTTGATGAATTTCCGCAGTTTTTTAATGTGTTCATGGGGGATATGAGCCTTTGCGGGCCGCGCCCTCACATGCTGAGACATACAGAAGAATACAGCAAATTAATTGAGCAATATATGATTCGCCATTTCTTAAAGCCTGGTGTAACAGGCTGGGCGCAAATAAATGGTTACCGCGGTGAAACTTCAAACCCCATATTAATGGAAAAAAGGGTAGAACATGATATATGGTATATGGAAAACTGGTCGTTAATGCTCGACATAAGAATAATCTTTCTTACCATATTCAATATATTTAAAGGGGAAAAGAACGCTTATTAATATCATACCCGCATTATTTATTCCTGTGTAAAACTGTTAGGCTATAGTCATTATAAGCCATATTTGTATCATTGTTGAAAACTATTTTTGCTTTAGTAATTACGCACACTCCTGCCAAAGGATAATAAGCCTTTATTTAACTCCGTTATATTTGTTGTTGTATTGAGGTATGGCTAACAGGTTAAAAAAGAAAAATAGTAAAGCGCCCAGCGCTGAAAAACTTAATCCTGATAAAGAGCAGGAAGTAACAATAAAAGAAGTTGTAAAGGATGAACGTACTTCGAAAATAGCCGGTGCAGTAAGCCTGCTTATTTGTGCATTTCTTACCATAGCTTTTCTTTCTTACTTTTTTACATGGCAACAGGATCAGGATGAAGTGGCAACGGGATTAAGCGTTTTTGTGCGCGACAATGTGCATGTAGATAACCTGCTGGGTGTACTTGGTGCTTATGCTTCCGACTTATTTATGAATGACGGCTTCGGCATCGCTTCCTTTTTATTTTGCACCTTTTTTTTCGTGTTAGGCGTAAACCTTTTATTTGGAAAGAAGGTTTTTAATCTTGCCCGTAACCTGCGTTATCTTATTGCCGGCCTTATCGTTTTAAGCGTTGTATTTTCCTTTTTCTTCGGCAGAAATTTTGCCTGGGGTGGCTCCGCCGGCGACCTGATGGTGGACGGGCTTGTACGGTTAATTGGTAATTTGGGTACGGCCGCTTTGCTAATTGTTGTTTTTCTGGCCTATGTTATCTGGAGATTTAATCCCAGCTTTAAGCTGCCCGAAAGGAAAGTAAGGCAACAGCTAATCCCAACTGAAGACGCCATGCCGCTTCATAAGGATGATAAAAATATTTTCAACAAAGAATATGAGGATATTTATTATACGCCTGAAGAATCTGTTTCCATAAATGAAAGGTATGCTGCTGAAACAAATGATGTTTTAACCAATAATAACAAGCTTAAAACGGATGGGCCTGGTATGCATGAAGATGGGAACATCGTTGTTATTATGCCCGAAGCAAATGAAGAATCATCCGGCCTGGGTTTAATAGAGAAAAATGAGGCTGATAATGGCGCGGAAATAGGAACACCGCTGATTCATATAGAAAATTCAGGCGAAAAGGAAAGGCCTGTAAAAGATAACCAGAAACAGAAAAAGCCGTTGCAGCCAACTGAAATGGAGCTTGAAATAAAAGAGATTATTGAAGATGGAGAGGAAGATGATGAACAGATTGTTGAAGAACCAAAAGAAATTCAGATTGATGATCATGCTTTGGAAATAAGAAGCGATGAATTAGCAACCGTTAATTATGACCCCACTTTAGATTTGCGCAATTATAATTACCCGGAATTAAGTTTATTGGAAACACACGGCAGTGAAAAAATTGTACATGATCCCGCAGAGCTGGAAGCCAATAAGAACCAAATTATAGATACGCTAAAAAACTATGATATTCTGATACAGCGCATCGCGGCAACGGTAGGCCCCACTGTAACTTTATATGAAATTGTTCCGGCGCCGGGTGTACGCATCAGCCGCATTAAAAACCTGGAAGATGATATTGCTTTAAGTCTTGCAGCACTGGGTATTCGTATCATCGCTCCAATACCCGGCCGTGGCACAGTTGGTATTGAAGTGCCCAATCTGAAGAAGACGATTGTGAGCATGAAAACCTTACTGAACAGTGAAAAATTTAAAAACAATAATTACTCGCTGCCCATTGCGCTTGGTAAAAAAATTGACAATGAGAACTTCATTGTTGATTTGGCTGCCATGCCGCATTTATTGATGGCAGGCGCAACAGGGCAAGGAAAATCAGTTGGTATTAATACGCTGCTTGTTTCACTGCTATATAAAAAACATCCATCGCAGCTAAAGTTTATTTTGGTTGATCCCAAGAAAGTAGAGTTGAGTTTATACCGCGTTATTGAGCGCCATTTTCTGGCTAAGCTTCCCGGTGAGGAAGAGCCTATCATCACCGATACAAAAAAAGTGGTTCATACTTTAAATGCATTGGCAACTTTAATGGATATACGGTACGATTTGCTGAAGGAAGCCAGTTGCCGCAACATTAAAGAGTACAACGAAAAATTTGTTAACCGCAAGCTCAACCCCAAAAAAGGGCATGAATTTTTACCATTTATTGTGTTGGTCATTGATGAATTTGCTGATTTAATTATGACCGCAGGCAAGGAAATTGAAATGCCGATTGCACGTTTGGCGCAGTTAGCGCGTGCCGTGGGTATTCACTTAATCATTGCAACACAACGCCCTTCTGTAAATATTATTACCGGCACTATCAAGGCTAACTTCCCTGCGCGTATTGCATTTAAGGTTTCATCTAAAATTGATAGCCGCACTATTCTTGATACAGGCGGTGCGGAACAATTAATTGGCAAAGGTGATATGCTAATCAGTTATAACGGTGAGCTTACGCGTTTGCAGTGCGCTTTTGTTGATACACCCGAAGTTGAAAAAGTATGCGAATTTATTGGTGAGCAGCAGGCTTACCCGCAAGCCTTCCAGCTACCGGAATACACCGATGAAAAAGAGATGGAAGGAAAAGATTTTGATCTCAGCGACCGGGATCCGTTGTTTGAAGATGCAGCACGACTGATTGTTCAAAACCAGATGGGAAGCACTTCGCTTATACAACGCAGGATGAAATTAGGCTATAACCGCGCAGGAAGGTTGATGGATCAACTGGAGCAGGCAGGTGTGGTAGGGCCTAACCTTGGCAGCAAAGCCAGGGATGTATTAATAAAAACAGATGGAGAATTACAGGAACTGCTTGATTTAATGGGATAAAATTATAGATCCATTAAACCAAGTGCGAGCACGAAATTGGTTACAATACCCGGAAAAGACATCCACAATAACTGGGGGTAGAAGATAATAAACAAAGCTAAAACTACTAACCATCCAACAAAACGAAGCCAATAGTTTGCAGAAGATTTATGCTCAGCCATCAGATTTAATTTTCGGCAAAAATAAATGCTAAAAGCTAATAGTAAAAATTATTTGAACAGCAATTGGTTTAAACACTATTTATCAGGTTTAATAATTGCGCCATTCCCGGCCACCATCTTTTCAATTTAAACTCATTTTTCAGCACCCGGTTACTTAAAAATTGCATTCTGCCTTAATAAGCTTTTTATTCATTGCAATAACGCTCAATTTTGCGCTGTAATTAATAACCTATAAAAATACTATTATGATTCACAGAAAAAGAAACCAGATGCAACATAAAGTGGAACTTTCTACTTTGTTGCGGATTGTAGTAACCAGGAGGCTTATACAGCAAAACAAACAGGCAGACAAACAGCTTTTGAACAGCCTGGCAAACGAAGCCATCGAATCTTTGAAAAGACCGGAGGTCTTTAAAGAAGGATTAATGTTTACCAAAACAATAAGCCAGGAAGCTTTTGTTTAATACAGGTGTTAGCCTTCGCAAAACGCTATATGCCTGTATAATTTTGCGGCGTAATTTTTTTTAGTTCTTTTTTTATTGAAGCGCTTATTTTAAGCCCGTCAATAAATTTATGAATAGATGCTTTATCGATCGTTGCATTACCGCGTGTTAGTGCTTTCAGTGCCTCGTAAGGATTTGGATAATTTTCCCTTCTTAAAATGGTCTGAATAGCTTCAGCCACAACTGCCCAGTTGTCTTCAAGGTCTTCATTCAGCTTTCGTTCATTCAGCAGCAGTTTATCCAATCCTTTTTCAATTGACCGTATTGAAATAAGTGTGTGTGCCACCGGAACACCAAGATTTCTTAAAACAGTAGAATCCGTAAGGTCTCTTTGCAAACGGCTTACGGGCAGCTTTGCAGCAAAATGTTCAAATATGGCATTGGCCATTCCAAGGTTTCCTTCTGCATTTTCAAAATCAATCGGATTTACTTTATGTGGCATGGCCGACGAGCCTACTTCATTCTTCTTTACTTTCTGCTTAAAATATTCCATGCTTATATACATCCACATATCGCGGCATAAATCAATTAAGATATTATTAATGCGCTTTATGCCATCGAAATAAGCAGCGAAATAATCATAGTGTTCAATTTGGGTGGTGTGCTGAAGACGCTGCATGCCGAGGCTTTCTATAAATTCATTGCCAAATTTTAGCCAGTCAGTTTTTGGAAACGCAATTTTATGCGCATTGAAATTGCCGGTGGCGCCGCCAAATTTTGCTGCAACAGGAATTTCAGATAATAACTGCACCTGGTTTTGTAAACGTTCAACAAAAACCATCAGCTCTTTTCCCAGCTTTGTTGGCGATGCAGGCTGCCCGTGTGTGTGGGCCAGCATGGGAATATCTTTCCAGCTTTCAGCAAGTGTATTTATTTTTTTCTGAAGATTAATAACAGCAGGCAGGTATTCCTGTTCCAGACAGTTTTTCCAGCTTAGCGGGATGGCCGTATTATTAATGTCTTGCGAAGTAAGCCCGAAGTGCACCCATTCTTTTTCAGCCGCAATGCCTGCCTTTTCCATTTCCTGTTTCAGGAAATATTCAACTGCTTTCACATCGTGATTGGTAACAGTTTCAATTTGCTTTACCTGCTCAGCATCGGTTAAACTAAAATTTTCTGCAATGGCATTTAGCTTTTGTTTGGCTTTTGTATCAAGCTTAAAAAATTTTTTTTCAGCCAGGAAAATAAAATAATGCACTTCAATAAGCACGCGGTATTTAATTAAAGCATACTCTGAAAAATATTCGTCAAGTTGCGCAACCTGCCTGCGATAGCGGCCATCAACCGGGGAAATGGCGGTAAGATTATTAAGTTCCATAATTTGTCAGTCCATCGTCAATAGCCAATGGTCCACAGCATCTTTTTAACTATTGACTGTTGACTATCGACTGCCGACTGTTTATTTTTGCACGCAAAATTAATTTAAACAATTGAAGAAGATTAAAGTTGGGGCAGTAAGTTATCTTAATACAAAGCCTTTATTATTTGGAGTAGAACGTTCCGCCGAATTAATGCAGCAAATTGAACTCTTAAAAGATTATCCTTCCAAAATAGCAAAACAATTAATTGACGGCGATATTGATGTGGGGCTTGTGCCCGTAGCCATAATACCGCAGCTAAAGGAACATTACATTGTTTCTGATTATTGTATTGGCGCCGAAGGCAATGTGGCTTCCGTTTGTTTGTTCAGTGATGTTGAAATAGATAAGGTTGAAAAAGTTTTGCTGGATTATCAAAGCAGAACTTCGGTTAACCTTTTTAAAGTATTGCTGAAAAATCATTGGAAAAAAAATATTGTGCTGGAAGATGCCCAAAAAGATTTTTCAGAAGATATTAAGGGCACCACAGCAGGTGTATTAATTGGTGACAGGGCATTAAAGCAAAGAAATAAATCAAAATTTATTTATGATCTTGCCGGCGAATGGATAACCATGACAGGTTTACCTTTTGTATTTGCAGCCTGGATAGCTAACAAGGAACTTCCTGCAGATTTTCTTGAGTTGTTCAATGCGAAAAACGCAGAAGGCATTAATAACATTGAGGCTGTGCTGCAAAACGTTTCCTGTGATTTCTATAACCTGCGTGCATATTTCACACAGAATATTTCTTATAAAATTTCAGAAGAAAAATTAAAAGGAATGCGTTTATTTCTTGAACTGTTGCAAAAACTTTAATTGTTTTTTACATTTGAAGCCACTCGCCTATGGTTCTACGAAAACTGTTACTGTTTTTTTTACTTGCTGCATTCATAAATACTAATGCACAAAAGAGATATAA
This sequence comes from Parafilimonas sp., assembly GCF_051953455.1. Taxonomy (NCBI): domain Bacteria; kingdom Pseudomonadati; phylum Bacteroidota; class Chitinophagia; order Chitinophagales; family Chitinophagaceae; genus Parafilimonas; species Parafilimonas sp. The sequence goes on from NZ_JBQCIT010000009.1 coordinate 7,703, forward strand.
TACTGATAGTTTAAAGCAGGTTGTTTTAGCAGCCCGCTATCATTTTGGATTTATGTTTGCCCACAGTGTGCACGTGGAAAATGTAAAGGGTATAAACCCTTATGGTTTTGAACTGGAATATTCACATTTACGTACCGGCAGTGACATAAAAAACAAATATAATTCTTATCCGCGCACCGGCTTCAGCTTTACTTACACAAATTATAACCGCAATTTTTTAGGACAGGCGTATGCCCTATCTTATTTTGTTGAACCAAATTTCCGTGTAGGTAACAATTTAAAATTATTACTACGTGCCAGCGGTGGACTTGCTTATTTTACCAATCCTTATGATGCCATAAAAAACCCTTCTAATCATAGTTACAGCACGCATATTAACAGTTATCTCCAGTTAGATCTTGGCCTTTCTTATCCTTTAAGCAAGCATTTTGCCTTATATGGAATGGGCGGTTTTTTTCATGCTTCAAATGCAGGGTTTAAAGAGCCCAACGCTGGTGTAAACTATATAAACGCATCCATAGGATTGCAATACTATGCCTATTCCACGCGGCTGCCCGTATATAATCATGGGAGTGATACTTCGTGGCGTCATCAGCCAATGCATTTTGAAGCAGCAATATTTTATTCGCCGAAAAGCGGGTATAAAAGAGATACGTCTGTTGCAAGAAATTTTTTAATAGGCACATCCGTAACCGCTATAAAGCAAATAAGCAATATTGATGCACTTACAGCCGGTGCAGAAATTTATTATGATGGCGGTTTGCGCAGCACAAAAGAATATATTGTGGGCGATACTTCTTCCAACACGTTTGCAGGGTTATTGATTGGTCACCGGTTTTTATTAAACAGGTTCACATTTAGCCAGGAGCTGGGTTTTTATATTCATAAGCAAACAAAAGTGTATAATACAACTTACCGCGACTTGTATCATACCATCTATCATCGCTGGGGCCTGAGCTATAACATAAAAAACAGGTGGTCTATAGGTGTAAACCTTTTGGCGCATAAACAGGTAGCTGATTTTATTGACGGAAGGCTTATATACAGGTTGAAATAAATGTTTTACCTGAACAGATCTGCCGCAATGCCATCTGCAAACAACTTTCCTTTTGATGTAAGTATTAATGCATCATTTTTTCTTTCCAGCAAATGTTGCCGAATAAACCTGTTTGCATCTTTTATAATACCGGCCGTAATTTCTTTTCCTGACAACAGTTCAAGATGATGCAACACAATGCCTTCATTCGTTCTTAGCGCTGTCATTAAGTATTCATTAATTTTTTGGGTTGATGAAAGCTCTTCTTTTTCAAACGGCACAATATTTTTATTAATGCTTTCAATATAGAGTGCATTATTTGAAATGTTCCACTGCCTTGTATTGCCATTGAATGAATGTGCCGAAGGCCCTAAACCCAGGTACTGTTTTCCCTGCCAGTAACTGCTGTTGTGCCTGCTTCTGAAACCGGGTTTCGCAAAGTTTGAAATTTCATAATGTTCATACCCTTTATCAGCCGCCCATTGCATGAGCAGTTCAAATTGAATGCTTTGTTTTTCTGCATCCACATCTTCCTTTTTCTGCAAATCAATCATCTTTTTCAATGCTGTATTTGGCTCCACTGTAAGTGCATAACAGGAAAGGTGCGGAATGTTTAATTCATGCGCCGTTTCGAGGTTTTGCAGCCACTGTTCATTGGTTAAATCAGGCGTGCCGTAAATAAAATCCGTTGATATATTGCTAAACCCGGTTTGCACGGCAAGCTCAATACTTTTATAAGCCTGTTGTGCATTGTGGGCGCGGTTCATCCATTGCAGATCGGCTTCTGAAAAACTTTGTGTACCAATGCTCAGGCGGTTTATACCGGCGCTTTTCCAAAACAATAATTTTTGTGCAGTTATATCATCAGGATTCGCTTCCAGTGTGATTTCTGCATCAGGCACAACATCAAAAATTGAAAACATTTTATCCATTAATAAATTAATATCATCAGGATGCAACAGCGAGGGTGTTCCGCCACCGAAATAAACCGTTTCAATTTTTTCATTCAGGTAGTCACGCCTTAATATCATTTCATGTGCCATGGCATTTATAGTTTGCGGCAGCAGCTTTTGAGAAACAGAGAAATGAAAATTGCAGTAATGACAGGCTTTTCTGCAAAAAGGAATATGAATATAAATGCCTGCCATTGTGTTTAATAAAGTTGTTCAGGGTAAATGCCCGCTGCAAAAATAGTTTAATAAAAATTTAGGCGTTGAAAGTATAAATGTGTATGCTTGTTTGTTTGGGTAAATTACTTTTGCGCATTCTGTTGAAACACTTATCCGTTATATTATTTTTTCTGATACTGCCTGTTTTCCTGTTGGCACAGGATACAGGAAGCCGTAAGAAAATTAATGACACCAATGCCCGCAGGGCATTGCATGACACCATTATTCCCGGCAAATTGACGGATACCGGCATTCGCAAAAAAAAGAATGATACAGGTATTCAAAAAAAGCTGAATGATACAATACAGGCAGGCCAAATAAAAAAGAATGTTGCAACGCTTAAAGATTCAGGCGCCAAAGCTACTGTTAAGAAAATTGATTCAGTTAAAGATTCAACGCGTGTATTAATAGTAAAACCAAATATTGCAGATTCATTACAGCGGGATTCGTTGCAAAGCGATTCGCTTAAACACGATTCGATAAGGCTTGCTGCAACAGCTGCTGCAAAAAGAGATTCTTTGGCTGCTAAAAAAATTAAATTAATGCCCGGCGTAGAAAAAGCTGCAACCAACACTGATGAAATTTTTTATATCCTCATTTTTATCCTGTTCTTCCTCTCACTTATAAAAGCCGCATTTCCCAAATATTTCGATAGCCTTTTTACATTGTCTTTCCAGGCAACTTTCCGGCAAACACAAACGCGGGAGCAAATGGCGCAAAACTTTTTCCCGGCATTTATGCTAAATATACTGTTTGCATTATGCGGGGGCGTTTTTATTACTTTATATGCCGGGTCTGAAAAATGGTCATCGCTGCCTTTTTGGGAATTATTTGTTTATTCAACAGGCATTTTGTTATTAGCATACAGCGTAAAATATCTTGTTATAAGTTTTACAGGCTGGGTATTTAATGCAAAGGAAGCAGCCACCGAATACAGGTTTGTTGTTTTTCTTGTAAACAAGCTGCTTGGCATCTTGGTTATACCGCTTTTATTTTTAATTGCCTATTCTAATGATAGAATAAAAAGCATAGCCATAACAATAGTTTTATGCCTGGTAGTTTTTTCGCTGGCTGTAAGATACATTGTTTCATTAGCCCGTATCCGCAAAAACCTTAGTGTAACCGCATTTCACTTTTTTGTTTACCTTTGCGCTGTGGAAATAATACCGTTGCTTGTCATTTACAAGGTTTTATTTCAGCAAACCAGCATTAGATAAATTATTATATAAATCGAGCACTACGCATGATTAAAAACGGTGAAAAGAAATCTACTGGTAAAGGATCCGTACAAGTTTTAATTACTCAGCCAAAGCCCGAGAGCGAAAAATCTCCCTACTTTGAATTGGAACGCAAGTATGCAATTAAGTTAACCTTCCATCCATTTATAAAACTTGAAGCTATTTCAGCAAGGGAATTTCGCAAACAGAAGATTGATATAAATCTATATTCAGCAGTAATATTTACAAGCCGCAATGCTATAGATCATTTTTTCAGAATGTGTGATGAAATGAAGGTTTCTATTAGCCAGGACAATAAGTATTTCTGTATTACCGAGGCTGTGGCGCTCTACCTTCAAAAATTTATTCTTTACCGCAAACGCAAGGTTTTTTATGGCACCGATGGTACCAATAAAAGCATGTTTGATGTAATTAATAAACATAAAGAGAACGAAAAATTTTTGTATGTGTGCAGTGAAAACCAGCAGGACAATGAAATTGTAACCTGGTTGAAAAATAATAACTGCGATTTTCAGTTGGCATTCATGTACCGCTCTGTAAGTAACGATGTTCGTGTGGTGATGGACTCTAATAGTTTTGATATTATCTGCTTTTTCACGCCAAGCGGTATCCGCAGCCTTTTTGATAATTACCCAAAGTTTATGCAAAACGGAACTCTGATAGGGGCCTTTGGAAACAATACGGTTAAAGCCGGTGAAGCGGCGGGTTTGGAGGTTGAAATTAAAGCCCCGGCGCCACAAACGCCCAGCATGATCTCTGCTTTGGACAATTATCTTTCTTCCAAATCAAAAAAGAAGTAAACCGCTTAAGGAGCTGTTTGAATTAACGGTCAGCCGCTTCGGCTCTCCCCTTATCAAGATTTATAACTTTAAAGGCGTCAGAGCGGTATACATTAACTCCAACAGGTTCTAAATAATTAGTAAAGCAATCCCGTTAAAGCGGGATTTTTTATTTTTAGCAGAAACAGATTTAACATGACTCAGCATAAATACACCAATAACCTTATAAAGGAAACCAGTCCTTATCTGCTGCAGCATGCGCACAATCCTGTAAACTGGTATGCCTGGGGTGAAGAAGCGCTTACAAGAGCAAAAGCAGAAAACAAACCGGTACTGGTTAGCATTGGTTATTCTGCCTGTCATTGGTGCCATGTTATGGAACGCGAAAGCTTTGAAGATGAAGCCACAGCGCAGATAATGAATGAAAACTTTATTAATATTAAGATAGACAGGGAGGAAAGGCCGGACATCGACCATATTTATATGGATGCTGTGCAGGCGCTTACGGGCAGCGGCGGATGGCCATTGAATGTTTTTTTAACGCCGGACCTGAAGCCGTTCTACGGAGGAACATATTTTCCGCCAAAGCCAATGATGAACCGCAATAGCTGGCAACAGGTGTTACTGGCTATTGCTAAAGCTTATAATGAAAGAAGCGATGATATAACCAAACAGGCAGAAACACTTACACAGCATTTGCAGAAAGCCAATATTCTGGATTTACATGCCGGAGCCCCTCCCATAGATAAAGCAACAACAAATGCAATTGCTGAAAACCTTATAAAAGTTGCAGATGAAGCGTGGGGTGGTTTTGGGCAGGCGCCAAAATTTCCGCAAACATTTTCCATATTGTTTTTGCTCCGGCATTATTTCTTTTCCGGAAATGAGCGGTCGTTAAAAACAGCATTATTATCCCTGGATAAAATGATGATGGGCGGCATATACGATCACCTGGGCGGGGGCTTTTGCCGGTACAGTACCGACAGGCGCTGGCAAATTCCGCATTTTGAAAAAATGCTCTATGATAATGCTTTGCTGCTTGATGTTTATACAGAAGCTTATCAAATCACAAAAAATAATACCTATGCAAAGGTTGTTGCCGAAACGATCAGTTTTGTTGAAACTGAATTAACTGATCCTGAAGGTGGGTTTTATAGCGCTCTTGATGCAGACAGTGAGGGCGTTGAAGGGAAATATTATGTATGGAGCAAACAGGAAATTGACCAACTTCTCGGGAAAGAGAGTGAGGTATTTTGCCGGGTATTTAATGTGTCAGAAACCGGTAATTGGGAAGATACCAATATTTTGTGGCAGCCTGAAGCCCCTGAATCCGTGGCATCTTCGCTGGGAATAAATAAAGAGGAGTTTGCGCTTTTACTTGAAAAAGCTAAAGAAACTCTATTAAAGGCAAGGCAAAACCGCATAAAACCAGGGCTCGATAATAAAGTACTGTTATCATGGAATGCCCTGATGTTGTCTGCTTTATGCAAGGCCTATGCTGCATTTGGCAACGAAGCTTATCTAAATCTTGCCAAAAGCAATATTGCTTTTGTAGAAAAATACCTGTTTCATTCAAACTCCGGCATTTTATTGCATAGCTGGAATAAAAGGGCCAACCCGCAGCAGGCTTTTGCAGATGATTATGCTGCGCTTATAAAAGCATACATCTTGCTGGCGCAGGCAACTACAAATAATGATTATTTATTGAAAGCCAAAGCCTTATGTGAAAAATGCATTGAGCTTTTTAGTGATAGTGATAACCGCTTTTTTTATTTTACTCCCAATAACCAGGAAGATGTACTGCTCCGAAAAATTGAATTATACGATGGTGCTACACCTTCGGGCAATGCATTGATGGCCGAAAACCTGCTGAAGCTTTCTGTTTATTTTGATATACCTGAATGGAGACAGCGGTCGGAAGATATGATTTTGTATATAGGCAACTTCGCCGGGAAATACCCGGTTTCTTTCGGGAGATGGAATTTAAATATGCTTTTATTGGTATATGGTTTGAAGGAAATTGTGGTAATGGCTGACAATTACGCTTCTTTGGTACAGAAAATCTTGCAGGAATACATTCCTTTAAAGGTTATACAGGCTGCCGGCAAGCCGGATGAAGCGTGGCCTTTGCTTCAGGGAAAACTAATTTTACCAAATCAAACTAAAATATATATTTGTGAAGATTATAATTGTCTTCAACCTGCAGGCAGCTTTGAGGAGTTTAAAAATCAGTTAATTAAAGATTTATAACAAAAAGTTTCAACCAACAAAATAATTTGTGTTATTGAGCGTTGATATTTCTTATGCAGAGCCGGATAAAATATTTTTAACATCTGCAATTGATAATCATATTCAAAAATTTGCCAGAAACAAGGAAAACGGATGAAAAACCAAAGCTTTGTAATATTACTTCTTGCTGCTTTATCAACAGCTGTGGTTAGTTGTAATAAATCGGGAAAGTCTAAATCAATCGCTGGTGATGGTCAGTTGCATGGTGTGGCCCCTGCTGCAAGGAGCAGCATGACGCGGCCGCTTGGCATGTCTTATATTCCGCCGGGTACCTTTCACATGGGTCCCAGCGACGAAGATGTAAATTATAATTTCACTGCACGCAATAAACAGGTTTCTATCAGTGGGTTTTGGATGGATAAAACGGAAATCACCAATAATGAATACCGCCGGTTTGTTTACTGGGTACGGGATTCGCTTGCTGCCGTTCGTTTAGGTTTTATGAAAACAGGAACAGGCGGCGATACTGCAATTGATTGGAAAAGAGCCGCTTCCATTAAATGGGGCGATAAAGGAACCCTTGAAAAACTGAACGACCTTATTCTTACTCCTGATAACAGGTTATACGGTAAAATGGATATAGACCCTGATATGATTGTTTACAATGTTCAGGGTTTTAATTTAAAAGAAGCAGCCAAAAGGGAAAATGCCGGTCGCGCCCGCAAAGATTTTATCTATCGCTATAATCAAAAAGTTTACCCCGATACATTATGCTGGATGAGGGATTTCTCTTATTCTTATAATGAACCGATGACCAAAAGATATTTCGCCCACCCTTCTTTTGGCGAGTACCCGGTAGTAGGTGTAAACTGGAAACAGGCGAATGCTTTTTGCCACTGGCGTACTCATTATCTCAACAGTTATCTGGAGGGGCATAAAAAAGCGCCGGAAAGCGATTTTCGCCTGCCCTCAGAAGCCGAGTGGGAATATGCAGCAAGAGGTGGCCGCACGCAATCTATGTTTCCCTGGGGTAATTATTATTTAAGAAATAAGAAAGGATGTTTGCTGGCCAATTTTAAACCTGGCCGCGGCAATTATCCGGAAGATGGTGGTTTTTATACAGTCAGGGCTGATAGCTATTGGCCAAACGATTTTGGCTTGTATAACATGGCCGGTAATGTTTCTGAATGGACGAATTCTTTGTTTTATGAAGGTTCATATAATTTTCAGCATGATATGAACCCGGATGTTCAGTGGAATGCGCTGGATACCGATCCTCCAAGCATGAAACGCAAGGTAATCAGGGGCGGAAGCTGGAAGGATGTTGGGTTTTATCTACAAACCAGCACCCGCCAGTATGAATACCAGGATACCACCAAATCTTATATAGGGTTCAGGTGTGTTATCGACCTTCCGGCACAATACAGGAAATAGTAAAAATTCAATATCATATAAAAAGGTAAAACCCTTCAATAAAAATTAAGTTATGGCAGCCGCAATTCCTCCAAAAGTTAGCAGAGTCGTAGACATCTTTGTATCCATAGCAGCAGCAGTTGTTATATGGGGCGCATTACAAAAATTATTACATAGCGCATCAGCAGATTTTTTCCTGAAACTGGGTTTAGGCACTGAAGCTGCTGTATTCCTGGTATATGGCATATTATATATGTATTACCCGGCTATAGATGATCACCAGGTAAAACTGGCAGGTGCTGCGGCAGCGATGCCACAGGGAAACCCTGCATTAAAAACAATGGAAAAAATGCTTGAAGAAGCAGATATTACACCTGCCAACCTGGGCAAGCTCAGCGCCGGTTTTCAAAAACTGGGCACTACCGTTGAAAAAATGGGTGAAATAAGCGACGTAGTAAAAGCCACCGGCGATTATACTCAGAAAACAAAAGAAGCAGCGCAGGCACTCGATGAAGTTAAAAGCGCATATTCTGGCATGGCTAATTCAGCCAACTCATTCAATAATGCTTCTGAAGGTGCTAAGGTATTTCATGAACAAATTCAGGTTTTAACGAAGAACCTGTCTTCTTTAAATACAATTTACGAGTTGGAATTACAGGAAAGCAATAATCATCTTAAAGCGCTTAACCAGTTTTACGGAAAGCTGAATGAAGCTTCCAATGCCATGAATACAACAGCAACTGATGCAATAAAAGCGAAAGAGCAAATTGCAACGCTGGCAAATAACCTTGGCAGGCTGAACCAGATATACGGAAACATGATTAGCGCAATGCAGGGTGCAAAAGCATAATAATTTCAACTTTAAATAAATTACAGATACTGATTTTTTATGGCATTACCTAAAGAGCCACGGCAAAAAATGATCAACCTGATGTACATCGTGCTCACAGCATTGCTGGCGCTAAATGTATCGGCTGAGATTTTGAATGCCTTTAAAACAGTTGACCATAGCTTAACGGCTGCAAGTGCAACAATAGAGCAAAAAAACAGGAACATATTTGCAGCCTTTAATGAAGCTTTAAAGGATGCAAGTACAAAAGACCGCGCAGCAGAATGGCTACCACTGGCGAAGCAGGCTCAGACCCGCTCAGAGGGCGTTATAGCTTATATCAGGAGCCTGAAAGAAAGAGTGTTGCAGGCAGCAGAATGGAACCCGGAAGACAGTACTTTTAAAGAAGATGATTTGGAAGCAGCTACAAGGGTAATGACGGATCCCGGAAAGGCTGGCGATTCATTGCATATTGAGTTGGGTAAATTAAGGTCTGATTTATTGAGCATGATTAAAGACCCCGATGCCAGGAAAACATTTGAGGCCTCATTGCCTATTGATACCACTATCTTTAAAACAAACAATAAGGCCAACCAGAAAGATTGGTCTGCCTCTTATTTTTATATGACACCGGCGGTTGCTGCCAGAACCATTCTCAGCAAATTTGAGAATGACGTTAAGAACAGTGAAGCTATGATAGTGGATTATTTTTACCAGCAGGTTGGTGCTGTAAAACAGGTTTTCAATACCTACCAGCCGCTGGTTGGACAAAGCTCAAGTTATGCTATGCCCGGACAGGAAATAACGCTTACGGCAGGTATTGGCGCCTATAATGCAGATGCTAAACCTACTGTAACAATTGATGGTGTTACTGCTCCTTTAAATGCAAATGGTGTTGCCGAATATAAATTTACGGCAGGTGGAGCAGGCTCTTACACAAAGCATGTCGTAATTTCTTATTTTAACCAGGCCACAGGCAAACAGGAGCAGGCAGCTTATGATATACCCATTACGGTTGGCTCTCCAACAGGCGCCAGCGTTAGTGCAGATGCAGTAAAAGTTTTTTATGTTGGCTTAGAGAATCCTATAAGCGTAAGTGGTGGCAATGTGGGTGATGAAAAAGTGCATGTGAGCATGACTAATGGCACTTTGACGAAAACAGGCGCCGGTAAATATGTTGTTCGTCCCGGCCGGGCCGGCACACCTGCGGTTGTAACCGTTAATGCAGATGGGAAAGCCAGCACCTTTGAATTTAAAGTAAAAGATGTGCCTGACCCAGTTGGTAAGGTAGGAATAAATAAGGGCGGACGCATGCGCGTAAATGATTTTAAAGCACAACCTGGTGTTCGTGCAGATTTGGAAAACTTTGTATTTGAAGGTGTGAAATTTAATGTTACAGGATATACAATTGTTTTAACCGGAGCCGGGTTCCCGCAGTTGCAGTTCAGGGATGTAAAGGGCGCAAGTTTTTCTTCCATACAAGATCTTATTGAGAAATGCAGGCCGGGATCAACTGTTACGATTGATAACATTGCCGCTGCAGGCCCGGGCGGAACGAGAATATTGCCGCCTATTGTGTTTAATTTATATTAATAAAGATTTTATATTAATAAAGATATTATGAAGCGTATTGCAGTTATATTGTTGTTGGCGTTTACGCTTTGTGCAGCTAATTATGCTGATGCACAAAGGCCGGTTCAACGCAGGAATAATTATGGTGCTCCGCAGCAGCAAACGAATCAGCAGAATAATCCTGATCCGGATACCAGTATAAACGGGAATAATCAAACTCCCTCCAATTATGGCAATCCTGATAACAATGCCGGTGTTGGTATCGACACTACATTACCTATGGAGGTTATACAAAGCACCAATAACGGATTGATGGATAGTACCAAGATGTCCTTGCGTACGGATGGCATTTTTGAGAAAAACCTTATCCGGGAAAGAATACCGCTTGCTTATGAGAATATAAGGGAAGATGATGCTGTTTATGTGGTAAGGGTTTGGCGTGAAATTGATGCAAGGGAAAAAATGAACCAGACATTCCGGTATGCAGGCGTTGAAGATAATGGCAGCCAACGTTTTATTTCTATTCTTTTAAAAGCTATAAAAGATGGTACCGTAACTGCATTTAGTGCAGATGACGACAGGTTTACAACACCCATTACAGCAGATGATGCCATCAATGCTTTTGGCGGCGGTTCTGATACAGTAAAAGTTTATGATGATGATGGTAACGTTAAAGGCTACCAGGTACGTGCAAAGGCAACCGATCCCGATTCTATTTATAAATTCCGGCTGAAAGAAGAATGGGTGTTTGATAAAGAAAGCAGTAAGTTATATGTAAGGATTATTGGAATTGCTCCTGTAATCCCCTACAAGCTTTCAACCGGTGATATAATTGCCAACAGTGACAGGCCGGTTTGGTGGGTTTACTATCCCGATCTCAGGCCAATACTTGCCAAGTATAACGTGTATAATGCTAAGAATATGAGTGCAGGCATGACATGGGAAGAATTGTTTGAAAGCAGGTTGTTCACCAGTTATATTGTTCAATCTACTATTGATAATCCCTATAACCTGCCTTTATCTGCTGTATATCCAAACAATACTTTGTTCAGGTTATTGCAGGGCGAAAAAATTAAGGATAAAATATTTAACTACGAACAATCGCTTTGGAGTTACTAATAAAATAAATTAAATCTTATTATAAAAAAATTTGATAAAAGAGAAAGTTGTTACATACATTTGTAACGGTTTTTCATAGGATATTGGATTTTAAACCGGGGCCGGATTTTCATCCGGCCCCCTTTAATTAAAATAAGCTTTAATAATTTCTGCTTTCGATTTGCCCACGGCGTTTTGCAATTCATCAAACGATGCTTCTTTTATTTTCTTTACTGATTTAAATTGCTGTAGCAGCAATGTTGCTGTTTTTTCACCGATGCCTTCAATGTTTTCCAGTTCATTTTTAAAGGTTCCTTTTGAACGTTTGTTGCGATGAAATGTAATACCAAAGCGGTGCACTTCATCACGAATTCTTCTGATAAGATTAAGGCCTTCACTATTCCATGAAAGTTTTATAGATTCTGTATCGCCGGGGAAAAAGATCTCTTCTTCATTTTTAGCAAGTCCCACTACAGTAAGTTTTCCTTCAAGGTTTAATTCGTGAATGCTTTCCATAGCGGCGCTTAACTGTCCTTTGCCACCATCAATAATAACCAGTTGCGGTAAGGGCTGCTCTTCATTTACCAAACGTTTATATCTTCTTAAAACAACCTCTTTCATGGTTGCAAAGTCATTAATGCCTGTTACTGTTTTTACATTAAAATGCCTGTAATCTTTTTTACTTGGCAACCCGTTTTTAAAACAAACCATTGCAGATACAGGATAACTTCCCTGGAAGTTGGAATTATCAAAGCATTCAATGTGTGCAGGCAATTCTTTTAAGCCAAGGCCTTGCTGCAGCTCGAGCAAAACTTTATGCTGTGCTTCATTGCTTTGTTCGAGGTGCAACGTTTTTTGCCTTCTCAATTCCTGCCTGAAATATTGAACATTTGTTTGCGACAGTTCAATAAGTTTAAGTTTATCACCACCTTTAGGCACTGTTATAATCGTATCTTCTTCAGGATAATCAATTGCAAACGGAATCACTATTTCAGCCGCTGTACTGTTGAAGTTTTCTCTTAACTGGGCAATGGCAAAAACCAAAATATCGCTTTCTGTTTCTTCAAGCCTTGTTTGTAATTCTACCGTATGTGTTTGAATAATTGTTCCGTTCTGAACCATCAGGTAATTTACAAAGGCAACGTCTGCTTCTTTAACTATGCTGAACACATCCACATTGGTTAAATGCCTGCTTACTACAACAGAGCGTGCCTGGTATTTTTCAAGATGGTCAATTTTCTTACGGATCATTTCGGCTTTTTCAAAATCAAGGTTAGCCGAATATTCATTCATAATGGTTTTGTATTTTGAAATTACAGGCGCCATATTTCCCTTAAGTAACTGGCGCACCTGCATAAGGCTTTCGGTATAATCTTCCTGCGATTGCAATCCCTCACAAGGCCCTTTGCAATTGCCTAAATGATACTCCAGGCAAACTTTAAATTTTTTTCTTTCTATATTTTGTTGGGTAAGATTAAGCTTGCAGGTACGCAACGGAATGTATTGCCGTATAAAGCTTATAAGTTCTCTTACCTTGCCTGCTGAAGTAAACGGCCCCAAATATTCAGAACCATCGTTTATCTTTTTTCTTGTAAGAAAGATGCGGGGAAAAGGTTCTTTTTTTATAATGATATAAGGGTAAGATTTATCATCTTTTAAGTTGATATTAAATCTTGGCTGAAATTCTTTTATCAGTGAGTTCTCCAGCAAAAAAGCATCCTGCTCGGAATGAACAATTGTAAATTCTATACGATGAATACGGTTTACAAGTTCATGCGTTTTATAACTGGTAAATGTTTTATTGAAATAAGAGCTTACCCTTTTTCTTATATTTTTTGCTTTCCCCACATACAGTAATTCATTATCGTTGCCGAAGTATTTATAAATACCCGGCTTGTTGGGGAGTGACGATGAAATTGCCTGAAATGCTTTTGCATCCATAGTTTGCAAAAGTAATTCACTCAATAAAGAATAATGCAACAGGCATTGTTAAGGCTTGAATGCAATTAAGTATATTAAGAATTTTGACGGGGAAATCGCAGGTAACTATTTAAGTTGTTTCACAACACCAATCTTCACACCATAGTTAAGCAGGTATTCCTTGTTAGGATATTTGTCAACAAGGGAAGGCAACATTTGATAACGCAACTGAGGTCCAATTTGCCAGCGGTAACTGCCGGTAGTATAGCCGAGAAATGTTTCAAGGTTGGCATTTACATTCCAGTTACGCACATAAGGAGACCCGTCAGTATAATTTTTATAATTGGAAGAAATTATAAGCGGTTGTTTATCGAAAGTATAGGTTGGCTGAACAGCAGTTCCCAAGCCCCAGCTAAACCTGCCGCGGTTCAAAATATTCCATTCTATACCTACAGGCATTGATAATTGGAAATAACGGTTTTTAATAGTAAGCGGCCTGGTGCCTGATACACTTCTTAAGCTGGATACCGTATTAACCGTACTGGAATATGCGCCTTCATCCAATACAACGGCCGCAGGTTCATCTTTATAGGAGAATGCGTTTATCTTATACTGGCTTATATTAAACTGAAAGCCTCCTGTGAGTGTAAATTTATTATTCAGCTTATAACCAAGGCCTAACCCTGTTTCATAACCAAGAGCGGGGCTATGGTTAATAGCAATCGAAGGATCAATGCGAAGATCAGACTGTAAAGAAGCGCTTGAACTTTGCTTAACGGGCTCCCTGTTTTCTTTAATTCTGCGGTAGCTTACAGCAGGTGTTATGTAAAACCTGAAATCAAATTTTGATGAGCCTTTGCCAAGATCTTTTAAGGAAGGCAGCAGGTCTTTATGTTCCGGCAAAACCCTTAAATCAAGATAATCGTAATTAAAATCATTTTTGCCGGACAGGAAGAATGCAGCACCGCCTGTGGAAGCATGCAAAGGTTCTGAATTTAGTATGCCTCTTAACCTTGAAGTAACATTGAAAAAGTAATTATCAATATTCCTGAATGTAAATGAAGGCGAAGCTTCGGCTGCACCGGCGTTTACTGCAATACTGTTTCTTTCAGCAATGATTACAGGCTTTACGCTTCCCGAAGTTTCAGGCGTTGAGTAAGTATTAGTATGTTGAGGGTTGGCAACTGTAATATTGCTCCCCGTTATTTTTACCTGATCTTCAATTGCGGCCAATTGCAAAGCAATGGCATTATCAATCCTTATTTTTTCTGCAACGGTATTTATAGAGCGGGCAGTAAGCTGATCTACAGCATAGTTGTTGGCGAGTTGAGTGTTATCTTTTGCCTGATCATTTGCTTTGCTTATTTCATCCTGCGGGCTTTGCAATGAAAATGCAAAGTTTGGCGTTATGACATCAGGAGCAGGTTTATTAAGAAGCGTACCTAATACAAGCCCTGAAATTATCAGTACGGTAAAAACAGAAAGCGCAGGCCATTTTTTAGGTGTATGCACTTTGCCGCGTATGTTTTGCCAAACACGGTCAGAAGGATACATCCTGTGGCTGCTCACCTGATTTTTAAGATATTCTTCAAAATCGTCCCTATCGTTAGAGTCGTGCATTGCTCCTTTTATAATGTTCTGTATTACTTGAAAGCTGCGGTTAGAGAATAAGCTTCAGCAGGCTTTTCAATAATCTTCTTTTTAATAAGAATTGTTTCCAGCATTGTTTTGGCCCTGGTGCATTGGCTGCGGCTTGTGCTTTCTTCTATATCCAGCATTTGTGCAATTTCTTTATGGCTGTAACCCTCAATTGCATAAAGGTTTAAAACAGTTCTGTAACCAATTGGCAACAGTCTTATACATTCTACCACCTGGCGCACCATCATTAAAGAAGGAACAGTTTCTTCTTTAACCTGCACATCTGTAACATAAGCAAGATCGAGGCTTTCATTGAACTTCTTATGCTTTTTCAAAAAATTGATGCAGGTATGAACTATTATTCTTCTTATCCATCCTTCAAAAGAGCCTGAATTGCGGAAAGACTTTATTTGTGTAAACACCCTTATAAAACCTTCCTGCAGCATGTCTTCAGCATCTTCCCGTTTTTGTGCGAAACGATAACAAACCGAAAGCATTTTGGGGCTGTACCGGTTATACAACTCCCGCTGTGCAACCGGGTCATTATTTAAACAGCCGGTTAAAATAGATTGTTCGGTCATGCAGGTAATTTAATTACCCACCAAGATAGACAAATTATAAATGCAAAATGCTGCAAATCAAAAATCTTAATGCCTATCGCGATGGTTTTTAGTAAAGAATTTTTTGAATTTCTGAAAGTTGTTTGAATAGTAAGTTTCACCTGTCTCATTACCACCCATGCAATAAAGTGAGTAAGATTAAGCACGGGTAAGTTGCATTACTTCATCTGCAGATCTTTACTCTTCATTATCGTCTGATTATTGTATAAATTTTTTTATTCAACAACTATTTTCATGAAATGCTAACACAAGTTAGGCAGGCTGTTTTGAAGCAGCAAATTTTCTTTCTCCGATCTGCTGGCGCCACATGGCATAATATAAACCTTTTTCTTCCAGCAAATCATAGTGGGAGCCGGTTTCAACTATACGGCCTTTTTCAAGCACATAAATTCTGTCGGCATGCATAATGGTGCTTAGCCTGTGTGCAATTAAAACAGTTACCTGTTCTTTCATCTCCGATATCTGTTTTATGGTAGATGTTATTTCTTCTTCTGTTATTGAATCCAGTGAAGAAGTTGCCTCATCAAATATCAGCAAATGCGGTTTGCGCAATAAAGAGCGTGCAATGCTTAATCTTTGTTTTTCGCCACCACTTAATTTTAATCCGCCTTCACCAATTATGGTATTAATGCCGTTATCAGCCCGCTCCAGTAAATTCTGGCAACTGGCTTTGTAAAGCGCATCCAGTAAATCCTCATCGCCTGCACCGGGGTTTACGAATAAAAGGTTTTCTTTTATGGTACCCGCAAACAATTGCGTATCCTGTGTTACGAAACCAATTTGCTTTCTCAAATCTTCAAGTGCTATATCATTACTGTCAACACCATTATAAAACACATTGCCGGTTTGCGGGTGATATAAGCCAACCAGCATTTTTACCAGGGTGCTTTTACCGGCACCTGAAGGGCCAACAAATGCAATAGTTTCGCCCTTTTCTGCATTAAAACTTATATGGTCAAGCGCTTTGTACTGCGCTGTTTGATGTTTAAATGAAACATCTTTAAAACTCAATCTTTCAAGGTTGCCAATATGCACCGGTGAAACGGGCATTCTTTCGGCAGGCCTTTTCATTACATTATCAAAATTCATCAGTGAAGCTTCGGCTTCGCGGTAAGCCATAATAATGTTGCCAATTTCCTGTAGTGGGCCAAAGATGAAGAATGAGTAAAAGGTCAGTGTCATCACCTGGCCAGCAGTTAATTGCCCTCTGAAAACAAGCCAGGCCAACGTAAACATAATCACCTGCCGCAAAAAATTTACAAAAGTGCCTTGTATAAAACTGAGCGTTCTTATGCTTTTCACTTTGCGTAATTCAAGCCCAAGAATTTTATAAGTGTTTTTATTCAGCCGGTCAACTTCCTGGTTGGTTAAGCCAAGGCTTTTAACCAGTTCAATATTGCGCAGCGATTCTGTAGTGGAACCAGCCAGCGCATTGGTTTCTGTAACAATATTTTTTTGTATGAGTTTTATTTTCCTGCTTAAAAAACTCGTAAGCCATGCAAGTGCAGCAATGCCAAGTGTATAAATGGGCATGATAGACCAGTGCAAACTGAAAGCATAAACGCTTACGAAAATAACGCCTACAATTATTGCGAATAAAACATTGATAAATGAGATAATAAACTTTTCCGTATCGGCCCTTACTTTAGTTAAGATGGAAAGTGTTTCGCCGCTGCGCTGGTCTTCAAAATCCTGGTAAGGCAGCAGCATGGAATGTTTTAATCCATCTGTAAAAATCTTTGCACCGAATTTTTGAACAATAACATTGGTAAAATAATCCTGGAAGGCTTTTGCAATTCTTGATACCATTGCCACGCCAATAAATATTCCGAGAAAGCCAACTACGCCCCATATAAACTGATCGGTGGTTCTTGTGGCGGTTTTAATAAAGTTTTTCTTCGCATCAAAGTATCCTATATCGAACGGATGCGTAAGAAATTTATCAAAGAATTTCCCGAAGAAATAGGGATCGAGCATGGAGAAGCTTTGGTTGATAGCTGCCAGCAACAGCGCTAATGCAACCAGCCATTTATATGGTTTTAAATATTGAAGTAAAATTTTCATTGAAGTAAAATTTAAAATAATCAGTTTATAAATGCACATTTAGTTGTGCAGGCATTGCGTTCTCTTTTTTTGTTTACAGATTTTGCTGCTCTCATAAACCAATATTTTTACAAATTTATTTTTAAATAAAAGTTCACAAACCGGTTTATAAATCAGGTTTATCCTTACGAAGAATTGAAATTCAAAAAGTTTGAAATTATCAGAAAAATAAGTTAGCAATCATTTACATTTTTGATAAACTGTTTTTATTTACTCTTTTAAACGCGTATCAACAGCAATCCAGTTTGTTTCCCATGTTTTACCTCCGTCGTCAGAATAAGATTGCTCAAAACGGCAGGTATCTGAATTAACCGGTGAAATAATAAACTTTACCAAAACAGCACGGCTGTTAATCGTTTCCTGATTATAAAATTCTCCGCGGCCATTAATAAATTCGCCAATGGCAGCAGTACTTAATATGCCGCTGCGTATATTAGAAAAATTAAGGCTCCATTGGTGCGCATGTGGATTGTACAAGCGCAGGCTAAGACCCTCAATGCTGCCTGCTTGCCCGCTTACTGTAAGTTCTACAACATTGGCTTTGCCATTTAAAATTTTCCGCACCACGCTTGTGCCTTTAAAGCTTACCCATTTGGCGGAATCGGTTAGAGGGTTAAGCAAAACTTTAAGATCTGTTTTCCAGGTGCCAATTTCAAAATCAAAATCATGTTGGCCATCGCGGACAACCGGTTGCTTTTTTTTATTAACAGTGCCCGGATTTGTTTGCGCTGCTGCACCCAAAAAATATATGATCATAATTAAAAAAACAAATGAACGTTTAGCATATAATTTTTTCATATAGTTTTTATTAAAAATTTTTTGCAAAAAACTGGCAGTGTCAAGCCTGTCAGGTTGAGGCGCATGTTAATTAGCGGATATGTGCTTTATGCTACTCACCATTCACTATGCGCAACTCAATTTCGGTGATTTAAGAAAATACTCAATGTTCCCCGCCTCACCCGAATCAGTCGGGCAGAACAAAACAATGTTCTATTATGAAACCTCTGAAAATTGAATATTGATTATTGTATATTTCAAAAATTAAACCTTAAGTAAAAGACATTTACCCGCAACTCATCATCATACCAATGCAATATCAAGCACCTGCTGCATGTTTTTCACATAATGAAACGTGATGCCTTTTATAAAATTGCTGTCAATTTCCTTTACATCTTTTTCATTAAGATAGCACATTAAAATTTCACGCAGGCCTGCACGTTTTGCCGCAAGCACTTTCTCTTTTATACCCCCCACAGGCAGCACCTGGCCGCGTAAGGTAATCTCACCTGTCATGGCGAGATACGGTTTTATTTTACGGCCTGTAAATGCAGATGCAAGTGAACTTAACATGGTAACGCCGGCACTGGGGCCGTCTTTCGGAACCGCGCCTTCAGGCACATGTATATGAATGTTTTTCTTGCTGAAAATAGTTGCATCAATACCATATTTTTTGGCGTTGGCCTGCAGGTAACTAAAAGCTGTTGCAGCGCTTTCCTTCATCACATTACCAAGATTACCTGTAAGCTTTAATTCGCCTTTGCCATCGCTTAAAATAGATTCAATAAAAAGAATATCGCCGCCCACATATGTCCAGGCAAGGCCCACTGCCACACCCGGCATATTGGCTGTTTTATAAATTTCATTGCTGTATTTCTGCGTGCCTAAAATCTTCTCAATATCATTTAAAGAGATGGTGGGCGAAACCCTGCCCCGCAATGAAAATTCTTTTGCCTTGTTGCGCATAATGGCCGCCAGTTGCCTGTCTAATTCACGCACACCGCTTTCCCTTGTATAGTTTTCTATAACCTTTTGTAAAACCTTATCGCTTATTTTAAGTTTGGATTTGCCTAAACCATGCGCCTCCTTTTGCTTGGGCACAAGATGGCGCTGGGCTATCTGGATCTTCTCTTCTATGGCATAACCGCTCAGGTCAATTATCTCCAAACGATCGCGTAACGCCGGCTGTATGTTTTGAACATTATTGGCGGTGGCAATGAATAAGACTTTGCTCAGATCGTATTCCAGTTCAAGATAGTTATCATAAAAAGTATTATTCTGTTCAGGATCTAAAACTTCCAGCAGAGCGGAAGATGGATCGCCGCGGAAATCAGCGCCAACTTTATCAATTTCATCCAGTACCATTAAAGGATTGGACGATTTTATCTTTCTGATGTTTTGAATAATACGGCCGGGCATAGCGCCAATATAAGTTTTGCGGTGGCCGCGTATTTCACTTTCATCATGCAAACCACCTAAACTTACCCGCACATACTTTCTGCCAATGGCATGCGCAATGCTTTTGCCCAGCGATGTTTTGCCTATACCTGGTGCGCCGGTAAAGCAAAGTATCGGGCTTTTCATATCGCCTTTTAGTTTAAGCACGGCGATATATTCAAGAATGCGCTCTTTAATTTTCTTCATGCCATAATGGTCTGCATCCAGCACTTTGGCGGCACGTTTCAGGTCGTAATTATCTTTTGTATATTCCTGCCATGGCAGGTCAAGCAATAAGTCGAGGTGATTATAAATAACAGAATAATCCGGTGTTGTAGGATGCATTCTTTCCAGCTTGGCAATGTTGCTTTTAAACATTTCTCTTGCCGCGTCACTCCACTTTTTATTCTCCGCTTTTTTCTTCATTTCGGCAATTTCCCGTTCGTTGGTATCGCCGCCCAGTTCATCTTTGATGCTTTTTAACTGCTGCTGTAAAAAATATTCGCGTTGCTGTTTATCAATCTCTGTGCGTGTTTTAGTGGTTACTTTATTTTTTAGTTCTGCAAATTGCAGTTCTTTATGTAACAATTCTATCAGCTTTTCTGCGCGAAGTGTGAGGTCATCAATTTCAAGCAGGTTTTGTTTTTCAATAACATCGCTGTTTAAATTGCTGCTTACAAAATTGATAAGAAAAGACGGGCTTTCTATATTCTTTAAAATGATCGCTGCTTCCGCCGGCATATTGGGCGAAATCTGTATTATCTGTGCCGCAAGGTCTTTAATAGATGCCAGGTGGGCATCAAAATTTTCTTCAGGCGCAACTTCGTTTTCCGCTAAAACCCGGATGGAGGCTGTATAATAAGGTTCGGTTTGGATAATGCTGGTTACGCTGAACCTCTTCTTTCCCTGGATAATAATAGTAGTGCCGCCATCGGGCATTTTTATCAGCTTCACAATTTTAGCTACGGTGCCAATTTCACACATATCCTCCGGTCCGGGTTCTTCCACGTTGGCATCTTTCTGAGAAAGCACACCAATTAACTTATCACCCTTGTAAGCTTCGTTTACGGCTTTGATACTTTTATCCCGGCCCACGGTTATCGGCAGCACAACACCCGGAAATAATACTGTATTTCTTAAGGGTAAAAGCGGAAGCGTATCTGGAACTACCAGGTTTTTATCCTGGTCGTCATTTTCGTTGATGGGTATGATGGGCAAAAAATCTGCATCTTCATCACTAAGCATAAATTTATTCATATTCCTTTCAAAGTCAGTTTGTCATTTAATAGCGCTAAAAAAGCGAAGGTAGATACGTTCAATTAAAATGCCACAACCAGAATTGGCGTTTAATGGCATTAATTTAAGACAAACTTGTAGAAATTTGAAAGCCCCGGGCTGAAATTATGTATGTAAAAAACAAAATACTTACAATCCTTCATAAATAATGGCAGCGCCCTGGCCCACGCCTACGCACATAGTTGCCAAGCCATATTTCAGATTTTGTCTTTTCATTTCGTGCAATAAAGTGGCAGAAATGCGGGAGCCGCTGCAGCCCAGCGGGTGGCCAACGGCGATGGATCCGCCATTTACATTTACTTTATTGATATCTAATTCCAGCTCATTGATACAGGCCAGTGATTGGGCTGCAAAAGCTTCATTCAGTTCAATCAAATCCAGGTCAGCTACTTTGAGATCGGCTCTTATTAAGGCTTTTTGCGTAGCGGGCACCGGGCCAATACCCATGATAGACGGATCAACACCGGCAACACCCATGCTTACAACTTTGGCTAATGGTTCAAGGTTAAAGAGTTTCAGCGCTTCTTCGCTTGCCAGCAGTAAAGCGGCAGCGCCATCATTAATACCGGATGAATTGCCCGCCGTTACTGACCCGTCTTTAGCAAATGCAGGTTTTAATGCCGCCAGTTTTTCAAGCGATGTTTTGCGTGGATGTTCATCCTGCGAAAACCAGGTTATCAATTTATCGGCAATCATTTCTACCGCCACAATTTCATCTTCCCATTTATTTTCTTCCAGAGCCTTAAAATATTTTTCCTGCGAATGCAGGGCAAATTCATCCTGTGCTTCGCGGTTTATTTTAAACTGGTAAGCAACATTCTCCGCAGTTTCGCCCATGGAATAAGGCGGGTATAATTTTGCCAGTTGCTTATTGGTGAACCGCCAGCCAATGGTAGAATCATGCATCTCCTGCTTACGCTGAAAAGCGCCTTCGGCCTTAGCCATCACAAACGGCGCCCTGCTCATGCTTTCCACGCCGCCGGCAATGTACAGCATGCCCTCGCCGCACATAATGGCCCGTGCCGCATGCATAATAGAATCAAGGCCACTGGCGCATAAACGGTTTACGGTGCAGCCTGCTACGGTAACCGGCAAACCTGCCAGCAGCGCTGCCATTCTTGCCACATTGCGGTTATCTTCACCGGCCTGGTTGGCATCACCGGCAATTACATCTTCTATATCCCGCGGGTCAACCGGGTTGCGGTTGAGTAAAGCCGTTATAACATGCGCCAGTAAATCGTCCGGGCGAATGGAGCTTAGCCTGCCGCCATACTTGCCTATAGGTGTTCTTACTGCATCAACTATATAACAATCGTTCATCATGATTTAATAAGGCGGCAAATATACTTTGCTTTTATGCTTTTGCCTGTTGCAAAAAAGTACAGGCATTTGATATTTTTCATTTGTTGAACTGATTTACTTTTACCTGAATTGATCATTTAATTTTTATCGATGTATAAACTTGCCAGCTATTTTACCGGTGCTTGCTTATCACTTATTTTCATTTCCACAAATGCCTCTGCCCAAAAATTTACAAAAACGGATGATGGCATTATTGTTTATCCAAATCAAAATTATTCCGGTAACGTGCAGGCTGTAAAGCTGCAGGTAGTAAATGACAGGATTATAAGAGTTGCAGCCAGCGCAACAAATAATTTTCGGAACGAAAGCTTAATCATTTTAAATGATCCATCCTCACAAAAAATAAATTTTACAGTTGATGATTCGAATGATGTTGTTCAGCTTAAAACCAATGCGCTTATCGCCTCCATCAATAAACAAACCGGCGCTGTTGCATTTTATGATCTTAATGGAAAAACCATTTTGCAGGAAAAGCAAAACGATAGCAGAAGCCTTGTGCCTGCTGTGTTTGACGGCGAACCTTTTTATAACACCAGGCAAAGTAAATGTGAAGATGAACTGATAAGGAATCTCTTACCAGTTCATTATATAAACCGATAGCCTCCGCTATCAAATAAACTGCAGCTAAAAAGACCGGATGGCAAGAACATTATGCCGGTAATAATTGTATTTAGACACAGGGGTCTGAAACAGCATTTAACAAGCACTTCTAAAATTTAACAGTACCACAGTAAAGCCTGACAATTGTTTTGCTTGAGAGAACAAAAAGCGTAATTCCTTTGCCGCCAATTTTATCTTTTTGTATGATGGTATTGTAAATTTAGCTATTGCCTTCAGCTTATCTTTGCAAAATGCTTTCTGCACAGCAAAACAACATCAGGAATTTAAGTTTAAGCGAACTCGTAAATTATTTTGCCGAAATGGATGAAAAGAAGTTTCGTGCAAAACAGGTATATGAATGGCTGTGGCAGAAACATGCCGGCAGCTTTGATGCCATGACAAACATCAGCAAAGATTTGCGCAATAAGCTGGCTGATCATTTTTCCTTGCCAGCACTAACCATTAATGCCACGCAATACAGTGCAGACGGAACGGTGAAAAGCCGCTTCGAAACCTTCGACCATCATTTTGTTGAAGGTGTTTTAATTCCAACGGAAGAAAGAAAAACGGCCTGTGTTTCTTCGCAGATCGGCTGCAGCTTAAGCTGCAAATTTTGCGCTACCGGCAAAATGGAGCGGGAGCGCAACTTAACCTTCGATGAAATTTTCGACCAGGTAGCGCTGATAAATGAACAAACAGAAAGGATATACAACAAGCGGTTAAGCAATATTGTTTTTATGGGCATGGGCGAACCATTGCTCAATTATAATAATGTGCTGAAAGCCATCGATAAAATTTCCGCAGAAGATGGCCTGGGTATGAGCCCGCGCCGCATAACGGTTTCAACTGCCGGCGTTGCGAAGATGATCAGGAAGCTGGGCGATGATAAAGTACGTTTTAAGCTGGCTTTATCGCTGCATGCGGCCAACGATAAAAAGCGCCATGAAATAATGCCGATTAACGATTCAAACAATATAAAGTCACTCATTGAAGCGCTTAATTATTTCTATAAGCAAACCAAGAATGAAGTAACGTTTGAGTATATCTTATTCAGGAATTTTAATGACTCGCAGCAGGATGCAGAAGAATTGGTAAAGATTTACAGGCAGGTGCCTGCCGACCTCGTGAATATAATTGAATATAATCCCATAGACGGCGCCGCTTTTGCCAAGCCTGATGAAGAAACAATAGGGGCTTTTATGCATTATCTTGACAGCCATCGTGTAAATGCAAGGCTGCGCCGCAGCCGCGGTAAAGATATTGATGCCGCCTGCGGGCAACTGGCGAATAAGGATAGTTTTTAGCATTTCGGGTTACAGCTTCACCAGTAATTATTTCCTTACGTTTCATTTCTTATGATAAAGTTCCCTGTTTGCACAACAGAAATTTTGCTGATATAAAAAAACTCCGCCAAAGTTTTATTTACTTTACGCCCCTTAAAGAAAAGTTCAGTTTTTATATAAAGTGTTATGGGTAGAATTTTTGAAGTTAGAAAAGCCACCATGTTTGCCCGCTGGGACAGGATGGCTAAACAGTTTACACGCATAGGAAGGGAAATTGCCATTGCCGTAAAGGCAGGCGGGCCGGATGCTGCCACGAACCCGGCATTGCGCCGCTGCATGCAGAATGCAAAGAGTGTAAACATGCCGAAAGACCGCGTGGAAGCTGCCATAAAGCGGGCCATGGGCAAGGAAATGGATAACTATGAGGAGATTTTATACGAAGGGTATGCGCCGCACGGTGTGGCATTGCTGGTAGAAACAGCAACTGATAACCATGTGCGTACAGTGGCCAACGTAAAAAGTCATTTTAATAAAGGTGGCGGCACGCTGGGCAATAATGGCAGCGTGAGTTTCCAGTTTAAGAAAATGGGCGTTTTTAAATTAAAGCCGGAAGGCCTGAATGTGGAGGAACTGGAATTGGAACTCATCGATTTTGGCCTGGAAGAAATGGGTGAAAGCACGGATGAAAACGGAAACGATATAATTGTTTTACGTTCTGCCTATACTGATTTCGGCAACCTCCAAAAGGCTTTGGAAGATAAGGGCATTACGCCTTTAAGCGCGGAGCTGGAATGGATTCCAACAACCACCGTTCCTGTTACCGAAGAACAGGCGGAAGATGTGAGTAAACTCATCGAACGCCTGGAACAGGATGATGATGTGAGTAAAGTATTTCATAATATGGGTTAGGGGGTTGACGGGTTCATCAGTTGATAAGTTGATTGGGAAAACGCCCCGGTAACTTTTTCAACCATTAACCAATCAATCTTTCTACATATCAACAATTCACAAACAAGCAACATGGCTTCTTTAAAAGATACATTAACCGGTACCGGTGTGGCGCTGGTTACTCCTTTCAAAAAAAATTTTGATATTGATTACGATGCCTTCAAAAAAATGATTGATTATGTAATTGAGGGCAATGTGGAATATATTGTTGTATTGGGTACCACCGGCGAAGCCCCCACTTTAAATACAGCAGAAAAGAAAGACATCATTAAGTTTTCTTACGATGTTGTAAAAAACCGTGTTCCTGTAGTAGTAGGTATCGGCGGCAACAATACAGCCGAACTGGTGCACGACCTGGAAACATTTCCGCTGGAAGAATCAATTGCTGTTTTAAGCGCTTCCCCGTATTACAGCAAACCATCGCAGGAAGGCATTTACCAGCATTATAAAACCCTGGCGGAAGCATCGCCTAAACCAATTCTCTTGTATAATGTGCCTGGCAGAACATCTAAAAATGTAGAAGCTGATACGATCATCAGGCTTGCCCGGGAAGTTGAAAATATTAAAGGCATTAAAGAAGCCGGCGGCGATTTTGCGCAATGCGTAAAGGTATTGCGGGATGCTCCGGAAGACTTTTTGGTGGTAAGCGGCGATGATGCTTTGGGTATGCCGCAAATTGCCTGCGGTATGCAGGGCGTTATCAGCGTTGCGGGAAATGCTTTCCCAAAAGAATTTTCTGAAATGGTAAGAAGTAGCTTAAAGCATGATTTTAAAACGGCAAAATCCATTAACGATAAACTGGCCGGTGCATATGAATTAATGTTTGCCGAAAACAATCCTGCCGGTGTAAAAGCATTTCTGGCAGAAATGGGATTGATAGAAAACTACCTGCGCCTGCCGGTGGTTCCGTTGAGCGAAAAATACCAGATGCTGGTGAAAGCATTTCTTTCTAAAGGTTGATTGGTTGAAAAGTAAGAAGGGTGTGTTTCCATTAATCAGATCGCGTCAACATTTCAGCTATAATTCAGAAATGTTAGCTTAAATTCATATACGATTTATGGCTAACTTCTTTATTTCCTACTCACGAAAAGATGCTGCGGTAGCAGACAACATCCGCAATCATATTTACAAGCTTGATGCAGGCCATGATGTTTTCCTCGATATAAAATCCATACATGTTGGCGCCAACTGGAAAACAGAATTACAGCGCAAAATAAAAAGCTGCGATTTCTTCATACTTATTCATTCCAAAAATTCAATCAATTCCCCTTACGTAAAAGAGGAGCTTAAATGGATAAGCGAATCTGAGCTAAAAAGCGGCATGCGCAAGCTGATTGTTTACCGGCTTAACTATGCCGGGATAATACCGGAAATAGCCAGCTACCAGATTCTTGACAGCACTGATAATTTCACCATAGATTTTTTCAGGCTGATGCAGGGCGTTCTTGCCGAGAATTCCTTTTACAACGTAGAATATGAGATTATGCTGGAAGATGAATACTGGTACAAAGGCAAAATATGGATTGAAGCGCCTGAACAGTTTTTAGAAAAAATACAAATGGCAGAGTACAGGTTTGATTACGGGTGGTCGCCTGATGCAAGCCTTATTACAGTTAACTGCACCAAAAGCAATCTAAAGAAGAAATTTGCCGTGGAATTTGAGACCAAATATCATTTTACCATTTTCGTTATGCTGTACCTGTGGAATACAAAAGAGCTTGCCTTTGTAAAAAAGGTCCATATAAGCCATTAAGAGTTAAGCCCGCATAGGCTTACTTCTAAAAGCTGAACATTTGTATTAATTTCATTATCGGCTAATATTATTTAATAACCTATAAAACAAATACCATGAGTTTCCAGGAATCCTTTAAAGTACATGGCGAAAACCTGCTTAAAAAAGTGAAGGAATTAATAGAAGAGGGCAACATAAGAAAGATCACCATTATTGATAAAGATGGTAAAGAGTTAATGAGCTTTCCATTAACGATTGGCGTAGTGGGCGCCCTGGTGGCGCCTGTGCTGGCGGCTATCGGCGCCGTTGCAGCATTGGTGGGCGAATGCACCATAAAGGTGGAAAGGGATGAAGCAAAAGAATAGCACATGCCCGGCTGCCGGTTGCTATTACGATCCCGCATAAAAATATGCTGATTATATTGCAGCCATTATAACTATTGCATTCGCCGGCTTAACAATATTTTCATTGGAAGGTCATGATGATAACAAACAAAAGCGTATGAAGCTGCTGCTCACTTCTGCCGGTATAAGTAATCAAAGCATCCGCAACGCACTGGCCGGCCTGCTGGGCAAGCCCATTGAAGCATCAACAGCGCTCTTTATTCCTACGGCTATTTACGGTATACCCGGCGGCGCCGAAATTATAAGAAAAGTAATTTGCGGGACTTTGGGCGACCCTTTTTGCGAAGCTGGCTGGAAATCTTTAGGGTTGCTGGAGCTTACGGCGCTGCCTACCATGAAAAGAGAACTTTGGGTGCCAGTGCTTGAGAAGACAGATGCATTGCTTGTGGGCGGTGGCGATTGCCAGTATCTCTGTTACTGGATGCAGCAATCCGGGCTGGCAGCAATGTTGCCTTCCCTGCTGCACAAAATTGTTTATGTGGGTTTAAGCGCCGGAAGTATGATTATGACACGCTTTGGAACCACTTATGGCCATCATACTTTACCAAAGAATACTGACAAGTGTTTGGGAATGGTTGATTTTGCCATACACCCGCATCTTGATCATGAACAGTTTCCCGGTAATTCTTTGACAAACCTGGAAAAATTAGCACAAACTTTACCTGTTCCGTCTTACCTGATTGATGACCAGACAGCGATTCAGGTTGTTGATGGTAATATAGAAGTGATATCCGAAGGGAATTGGAAATTGTTTATCCCGCCAATTCATGAGCAGGTATTGTAAAGAAACCGGTTGCCTGGCCCTTATGGAATGTTGAGGTATTTATGCACCTGCAGGCTTAGCTGCCACCGGGGATGTTGTTTGATATAATCTATTATTAACGGTGTTATTGCTGCGGCTTTGCTCCACTCGGGCTGCAGGTAAAGTTTACAACCTGCCGAAACCTGTGCCGCATTTTCTTCCGCCCATTTAAAGTCTGATTTATTATATACCACCACTTTCAGTTCATTGGCGGCGGCAAACACTTCCGGTAAAGGTTTTTTAAATTTTTTAGGCGAAAGGCAAATCCAGTCCCAATAGCCTGAAAGCGATGAGGAGCCGGAAGTTTCTATATTGGTTTTAAAACCTTCCTTTTTTAAGCTGAGGGTAAGCTCATCGAGGTTGTGCAGTAAAGGCTCGCCGCCGGTGATAACAAAAATGGGGCTAACTGCTGCAGGCTGAAAGCCGATTGCCGCCTTGGCTTCTGCAATAAGCTGCGCTACTGTTTTTTGCGGATGTACAGCTGCGTCCCAGCTTTCCTTTACATCGCACCAGAAGCAACCCACATCGCAGCCGCCTAAGCGGATAAAATAGGCAGCCTTTCCCTGGTGAAAGCCTTCTCCCTGTAAAGTATAAAAAGCTTCCATAACGGGCAGCGTTGCGGTATTGCTTTCACCGTTTAAAACAGGTTTATATGTGGTTTGAAAACTATTCACTAAAAATGGATTCGCTTAAACCATGCCGTTTTAAATAGGCGGTCATGGTATTTTTTAATAAGGCAGCAATGGTCATTAAGCCCACCCCGCCCGGAACCGGTGTTATGTAAGATGTTTTTGCGGCAACCTCATCAAAACTTACATCGCCCTTTATGCGGAAGCCTTTTTTGGCTGAGGGATCTTCCACCCTTGTAATGCCCACATCAATTACCACGGCGCCTTCCTTTACCATATCAGCTTTTACAAAACCCGGTTTACCGAGGGCGGCCACCAGGATATCGGCCTGCAAACTTAGTTCTTTTAAAATGGGTGTGTGGGAATGGCAGATGGTTACCGTGGCATTGCCATAAGGCTGGTTGCTACTTAAAAGAATGCTCACCGGCCGGCCCACGATATTGCTGCGGCCAATAACCACGGCATGTTTTCCCTTGGCGCTTATGCCAAAATGCTGCATGAGCAGGATGATGCCATAAGGCGTTGCAGGAATAAAGGTAGGCGTGCCCTGGGCCAGTTTGCCAAGGTTTACCGGGTGAAAACCATCCACATCTTTGCCGGGCGTGATTGCATTAATCACCTTTTCCTCGCTGATATGCTTTGGAAGAGGAAGCTGTACCAGGATGCCGTCAACCGTATCGTCATTATTCAGTTCTTCCAGCTTTTGCAGTAAAACGTCTTCCGGCACAGATGTCTCAAATCGTATGAGAGAAGATATGAAACCAATTTCTTCACAGTTTTTTATTTTGCTCGCCACATAGGTTTCACTGGCGCCGTTATTGCCAATTAGTATGGCTACCAGGTGTGGGGCACGCATGTTTTTTTGAGTGAGTACGCTTACCTGTTTCTGTAAACCAGCTTTAATGGCTGCGGCTGCGGGCTTGCCCTCGAGTAGTATCATGCTGCAAAAATATTCAATTGCAGGATAACCGGTATGAATTTAAGAAGCTTATAAGCTTACAGGTTAACGGGTATGGGTATCAGCGGCTGTTTCATTATTTCCCGATTATCTTTCTTCTGTGCATCATTCCCCAGTCTCTTAATTCCGCGATTACTTTCTGAAGCGTCTTTCCATGCGCTGTAACAGAGTATTCAACTGCCGGCGGAAAACTGTCATAAACTTCCCGCTTTACCAACTGGTTTACTTCCAGGTCCTTTAATTCCTTGGAAAGCATCTTATCTGTTATGCCGTTTACCTCTTTGGCAATTTGTTTAAAACGCTTTTTGCCTGCAAGGAGCGAAATCAGGATGGGCAGCTTCCATTTACCGTTCAAAATTTCCAAAGCGTCCGCAACGGCGCGGATAGTGGCCATGCAGGTTTGATGATCGTGCGCTTCTGCTTTCTTTTTTGTCATTGTATTGGTGGCTATACTATATTATGGTATAGTGCTATACATCAGGATAGTACTATACTTTGGAAAGCAAATGTAGATAGGTTTGCATCGTCAAACAAATTTTTGTAAAAAGCTAAAAAATTAAAATGGACTACAAAATAATCTGGGTTTTTCAAATTCTCCTGGCATTATGGTTTATGATGCCTGCCTACATGAAACTCACCATTTCAAAAGAAAAGATGATAGCGGCAAAACAATTGCCACCCGATGGAAACCCGGTTCCAATCAGGGTTCTGGGTTTTCTGGAATTATTAGGAATTGTTGGCATTATTGTTCCTCGTCTTACAGGCCTGCTCCCTGTTTTAACCCCAATTACAGCAGTGTGCTTTGCCATAGTAATGATTGGCGCATTTATAATTCATTTCAATAAGCAGGAGTATAAGGTATTGCCAATGATTGTTATTGCATTTGTTTTGTCGTTGGTTGTTGCCTGGGTCCTGTTTTCTGAAAAGAGCTGATTACGGTCATGAATATAAATCCAATATTATAGCTGTGACTATTCTCAGATGGCGAAATGCTGGTTTATTAAATTAGATAAGAGAAACTTCCCGAAAGGAGAGCGTTAAGTTTTATGAAACCCGTTGCAGGCGCAGTTGTTCTTAGTTGTTTAGCCTGCTTAAATAAATCATCGTCAAAGCTATCGTATCATAGAAAGCGTGGGATACAACAGGATACCACAGGTTTCCATTGTATTGTTTAAGCAGGCGTGTCCGGTAGAAACCACCAGGCGCAGCAGGTATTACACCAAAAATACCTTGTTGCCAATGATATAAACCAAATAGTAAACTTGTAAAAACCCCTGCTATCCGGAAGGAAGGCTTATACTTTGAAAACCATTTTTGTATAATCCTTTGAATAAAACCCCTGAAAACGATTTCTTCATAAACCTCCCACTATCCAGGCTGCTGTGGTTATAATAAGCAGGTTCCTGATATTGTTTTTTATAAAATCATATTCCGTATAGGCACGGATATAATTTTTAAAGAAATGATTGATAAAAGGAAAGTAAAGAAATTTGATAAAGGCCATCCAAAGCATTGCTGAAAGAAGTCCAACGATAAAAGTGTGAACTGATAAACCTTTGCGTTTAAGCCCAAGGTCAGCAAGTTTTTTATTTTGACTTATATAACAGTATTAACGCAAAGCAAACAACAGCATAAGAATAAAACGGCAGGGCCACAAAATGCGGGAACAAAATAAGGAAGGCGATTACAAGGCTATCTGCTATTGTTCTTAAATAACCTGTTTTGTGCATGGCGTGGTTTTTCAATATGCAATGAGAGTCAGTAAAAACCCGTGGTTGCAGTTCAAATATACACCGGGGTAAGCTATTTATAATTATCTTGCCGCGTTATAACCTCAAACGCCTTAAGCTCCCCATAAGGATTGCGATACAGGCTCTCTTGTTAAAGGGTGATTTTTAATGACAAGGTTTACGGCGCCCGCTGTCAATGATATTACCGGCCGGCTGTAATACATCTGTACCTGCATTTTTTATTATTGCTTATGTTTATCATTTTTAAAAAAAATAAAGCTTTTAATTAATATAGTACATGATACCTGCTGACAACCGTAGTAAATTACAGGAATTCTTCCTCATTTTTATA
Source organism: Parafilimonas sp. (assembly GCF_051953455.1). Taxonomy (NCBI): domain Bacteria; kingdom Pseudomonadati; phylum Bacteroidota; class Chitinophagia; order Chitinophagales; family Chitinophagaceae; genus Parafilimonas; species Parafilimonas sp. The sequence goes on from NZ_JBQCIT010000009.1 coordinate 39,657, forward strand.
ATTGGCTTATTGAATACCATCGGGCCTTTTTCCATTGACATGTACCTGCCTGCATTTCCCGAAATAGCCGGTGAACTGCATACCAACATTCAAACCATTTCCCTGTCTGTGTCCACCTATTTCCTTGGGTTTGCAGCAGGGCAGATATTGTATGGGCCGCTGCTCGACAGGTTTGGCCGGAAAAAACCTTTATACATTGGCCTTGCCGCTTACATCATTACAACGGTTGCCTGCGGCTTATCCGGCTCCGTTGCCGTGTTTCTCAGCATGCGTTTCCTGCAGGCATTAAGCGGCAGTGTGGGCGCGGTGGCGGCACTGGCCATGGTGCGTGATTTTTACCCGCCCGGAAAAAGCGCCTCTATCATCTCATTCCTTATTCTGATCATAAGCCTGTCGCCTATGCTGGCACCCAGCGCCGGAAGTTTTGTGGCAGCCGCTTTTGGATGGCGCTCCATTTTTATTACCCTGGCATCCATTGCATTCATTGTTATGCTCCTCGTATTCATCTTTCTTCCACAGTCAAGACCGCCGGATGTTTCCATATCGCTCCGGCCAAAACCGATTATCATCAATTTTAAAAACATTTTATCGCGGCCGCAGTTTTATGTTTATACCCTGGCCGGAACATTTTCCTTTGCGGCTTTATTTGTATATGTGGCCGGTTCGCCCGGCATCTTTATGGATGGCTTTAAGGTAAGCGCAAAAATATACGGCGGCATCTTTGCTTTATTGTCGGTAGGTTTTATTGGCGCCAGCCAGCTCAACCATGCATTAACCCGGCGGTATAAAAGCCAGAAGATTTTCAGGGCGGTTATCGTTGTACAAATTATGACGGCTGCCCTGTTTTTTATTGGGGTTATCAATAACTGGTATGGCCTTGCGGCAACACTTGTATTCCTGTTTATCATTTTAGGCTGTGCAGGGCTAAGTTATCCGAATGCGGCTGCGGTGGCACTGGCGCCGTTTGCAGACAATGCAGGCAGTGCTTCGGCTTTGCTTGGGTTTATACAAATGGGCATTGGCGGGCTGTTATCCTCTGCTGTGGGGCTTATAAAAATAAAAGGCAGCTTCCCTGCATCACTGCTCATCCTTATTACTTCGGTTATTGCAGCCGTTATTTTACTGGCAACAGCAGGCCGCGTAAGCAATACCGTGGAAGCTGAAGCGGATGCCAATGTTTTTCACTGAACAGGAAAGCTGCAAGGTATGAGCCGCAAGCGGCAAGCTGTGAGCTTCGGGCTTTGAGCGGTGAGCGTTGGACAATTCTAACAAGTGTTTGATAATACGGCGGCGTGGCGGAAGCTATGCCGGGCGAGCCATACAGGCAAGTAAATTGAGCTGTACAGGCAAAGGGAATGCCGGGTTGTGCAGCATCTTTGCAGCTCATTAAATAACAACAATTAAAATGACAAAAGTAAACCTTGGCCATAATGGCCCGCTGGTATCTAAACTGGGACTTGGCTGCATGCGCATGTCGCCTGTTTGGGGTGGCCCGGCAAGAGATGAAAGTGAAAGCATTGCTACTATACAGGCAGCGCTGGATAATGGCATTAACTTCCTGAACACCGGCGATTTTTATGGCGCCGGCCATAATGAATTACTCGTGGGCAAGGCCATCAAAGGCAGGCGGGATGATGCATTCATCAGTGTAAAATTCGGCGCCATATTTTACAAGGGCCAATTGCTTGGCCTCGACCTTCGCCCCACTTCCATCAAAAACTTCATCAATTATTCCCTCGTGCGCCTGGGCACAGATACCATTGACCTCTACCAGCCCTGCAGGCTCGACGGCAGCGTACCCACAGAAGACGTTATCGGCACCATTGCAGACCTTATTCAGGAAGGTAAGGTAAGGTACCTTGGCGTATCTGAAATAACGGCGGAGCAACTGCGTGCAGCCAACAGCATTTACCCGGTAACGGCGCTGGAAATTGGTTATTCGCTGGCCGACCGGCAGATAGAGGCCAACCTGTTGCCGGCCGCAAAAGAGCTGGGTATAGGCGTGGTGGCTTTTGCCAACACGGCCGAAGGGTTGCTTACCGGTAATATAAAGCCGCCCCTCGCCGCCGGTGATTACCGGTATCATTTTACGCGTTTCCAGGGAGAGAACTTTATAAAGAACCTGGAAAAGGTGGAAGTGTTAAAGCAAATGGCAGCAACCAAAGACTGTACGCCGGCACAACTGGCTATTGCCTGGGTGAATGCGCAGGATGAACACATAATGCCGCTGGTGAGCATGAGCAGCAGGCAAAGACTGCCGGAGAACATGCAGGCCATGGCCATGCATTTTACACCTGCCGAAATGCAAACACTCAATACCACGTTTGCACCCGGGGCCATACTGGGCAGCACTTACCTGCAACGGTAACTAAACCAATAAAGCATGCCTGCGGAGCGCCGCCCGCATGTAACGATGGAACAGGCCCCGCCTGTTCGTAACCGCATATACACAATTTTTATACACACAGTTCACGCTGCCGGCGGGTTCATATAATATCTTTACACAGTGACAAATCCTGCAGAAATAATACCGGGCGTTATTTTTTATGCTTACCTGTCGGCTACCAGGAAAGATAAGGTGGGCTTCCTGAAACATAATACCCTGGTGCTCCAGGTGTCGGGTCATTTCAGGCTGGAAACGGCAGCCGGGGAAATTTCCATGACAAAAGGGCAAATGCTGCTGATTGGTAAAAACCAGTTAGGCACCATTACCAAAACCCCGCTGCCGGGCGAAGAAATGTATGAAACCATCGTTATTTCTTTACAGGAACACCTGTTGCGGGAGATTGCCCTCGAAGAACATATTGAAATCAAACAAAAATATACCGGCCCGCTGAACGTACTCCTTCCGCCCGGAGATTTTCTCAAAGGGTATTTTCAGTCTATTGTGCCGTATGTGCGCAACCCGCAGGCGGATATATCCGCCGGTATGGGCCTGCTGAAAGTTAAGGAGGCGGTAAAGCTTATACTGCAGGCGATGCCGCAGCTCGAAAGCCTCCTGTTTGACTTTTCAGAACCCCATAAAACCGACCTGCAGGCGTTCATGCTCAGCCACTTTCATTATAACCTCCCTGTTGAAAAGTTTGCACAGCTTACAGGCAGGAGCCTGGCCGGGTTTAAACGGGATTTTCAAAAAACATTCGATATGCCACCAAGGCACTGGCTGCAGGAGAAAAGGTTATCGGAAGCCCGCCGCCTGATTGAAAAAGGCAAACAGAAACCCTCTGCCATCTATCTTGACCTGGGTTTTGAAAGCCTTGCACATTTCTCCCGTTCCTTTAAAAAGAAGTATGGCAAGGCGCCAACCGAATGGCTGGATTAAGGAGATGCTCATAAAGTTTTAAAGCGGGACTGTGGGCAGATGACAGAAGAAAGGTCAACACACAACAGGCCATAAACAATGGCGGGTGAAGAAGGCTGCAAGCTGCAAGCCTCAAGCTTCGAGCTTTGAGCTGTGAGCAGACCATTGGGGAAGATTTAAAACCAGAGCTCTGCTCCAGCTCATAGTTCCTGCCATGGTTTTCTTTTTAAATTCCCTGTAACAATCTTATCTTCCCTGTTCAATCTTAAGCTATGCCAAAAATTGCTAAAACGCCTGCCGTTCAGGATGAGCTTATTATGTGCAAAATCTATTTGCTCCGCAGCCAGAAAATAATGCTTGACCGCGACCTCGCTGCCCTGTATGGTGTAAAACCCATACGCCTGCGGGAGCAGGTGAAAAGAAACAACGGCCGTTTCCCGGCAAACTTTATGTTTCAGCTTACGGAAGAGGAGGTGGAAACCATGGTATCGCAAAATGCGATACCATCCCGCCGGCACCTGGGTGGCGCACTGCCGTATGCCTTCACGGAACATGGTGTGCTGATGCTGGCCAATGTACTGAAAACCCAGGCAGCCATGAATGTGAGCATACGCATTATTGAAATATTTGTGAAGATGCGCGACATGCTCTCCACCCATAAAGATATGCTCCTCCAGCTTGAAAAAATAGAGCGCCAGCTCACCCGCCACGACGATGATATCGCCCTCATCTTCGATCATCTTAAAGAACTGCTTAATCCGCCGCAGCCGCCCCGCCGGCAGATCGGGTTTAAACAGCAGGGGGAGTAAACGGAACGGGTATGAGGTATGAGGTGCCAGCCATGAGTTGTGGGCTTTGAGCCACGAGTGGGGGCGTTAGTTGTTTTAGGAGAAGGATTTAAGCCAGCAATTGATAATGCAGATGTGGCCGTGGAGGCTACGCTAAGCGAGGGGCGTTTTTCTGTTTTAAGTTGCAAGGCACAAGTAGCTATGTTCAAAGCTATGCTACTTATACCTGCGCCAGCAAGGGGATATTAAAATGAGGCTGTTCTGTTTCCTGAAAACAGCCTCTTTGATAAAGAGCTATCGCTTTCGGCCGGCCCACCGGGCCAGTAATGCCGACACCGAAAAGCTCACCACCGTACCAATAATTCCTAAAACAATCGTTTTTGCAATATCCTGACTGCTGATGCCGATGAAGCTTAATACAATACCGCCCAATGCCGGGTAGCCGGTTTTTAAACTGTTCCATGGTATTTATTTTATGGTGTGCTGATATCGATTATTGCGCAGGCATTATAAGCGCCATTATTAAGCGGGTAATCGTCTGCATTTACCCGGATGAAAAACTGTACCTGCAATAAAACAAACACCGGTAACACGGATGCTGCCGGCAGAGACAGCGTTAATGTTAATGCCGTTGTGGCTACATTATCCCAGGGTAAAACAGAAGATGCTGTGGATAGCGCCATATTTTTTGTAATGGTGAAATCAAGCGGCGCCGCTGCCAGCTGCAACTGGTAATGCGTGGCACCCTGTGGCGCCACAATACCCTGCGCCGGAATAAAGGAAGGCAGGTTGAGGGTGAGATCGCCGGAAGTTCTTGTATAAACGATATCGTAAGGGCTTATTAAGGTGGTGCTCAGAATGCCCTTGTTATTGAAATCGAAACCGCTGAGCAATGCTATATTGCCATTGGTTACGGAACGCTGACCTCTTTTACCGACCGTATCAGATTGAATTACCTTAAGCATTTGTGCTGCCAGGCGGCTTACCATACGGTTGTCTGCAGATTGCTGCAACACGCTGTTGAATGCGGTACGCAGTATTTTGCCTGCCTTGCCCGCCCTGCCAAATTCGGCCATGTTTTCGCGGGTACGCTGGAATTTGGGATCGGAGAGGATCTTTGACCTTGATACCTCACTTTTGGTTTTTACCATAAAGCCATCCTGTGATTTAAAGAAAGTAAGATTGCCGATGGTGCCCTGGATGGGTGAAGGGCCTTTTTGCTTTGCCATGATTTAAAATTTTAAATGTGATTTAATACAATTGAATGATTGCCTGCATGCCTGGCAACCGGGTGCAACTTACTGCAGCCCGGCAGGCGAAAAGGGTAGCAGGGGTAGCGGTATCCTGTGTAAGAGATTGATTATTAAAGAGTGGGGAGTTAATCATAGATGGCGGATGACGCGAGAAAGATGATAGTTGACAGATAACAGGGAGAGATGACGGGAGGAAATGAGAGCGGTCCGCGCCGTTCATTGCTTTGTGGGTGACCTCCCGAAAATGTTTCGGGCGTGGCCTGTTTTAAATTATTGTTCCGGGAGATTGTGTGTATATATTTGCCAAACAAATTACTAACTGTATAAGTTATTTAATGCTGCCGGTACAGGGTGTTTGCTTACCGGAATCAGAATAATTTATTCCACAGCTTTTTTATATGCGCCTCACAACCCTCGTTATTCTTTTTTTACTTATATGCCTCCGCAGTACAGGACAGGTAAGCTGTCCGCCGGTAAAATATTACCAGTCAAGCTTTTTGCACGAAGGAAACAATGGTGCTGCACAATTGTTGTTGCTGCCCGGAGGAAGTATTATGATTATGAGCAAGACCAATTACGGCAGCACTTTACTTAAACTGAACAGCAATGGCGATACTGTATGGAATAAAGTATATAAAACGCCGGATACTGATGGCAACAGTATCTGTAAAGTCATGCTTAATCAAAAAAATGAAATTATTGCTTTAATGAACGAAAGCCTTATGAAGCTTGACACAGGCGGCAATATTTTATCATCCAGGCTTATAAAGGTGGATAATTTTTTCCCCCGTGATATGGCATTGCTGGCAAACAATGATATCGTGGTATTCTTCAGTGAAGGATTTGATAACGGGTTGCTGGCAAGGTACAGCAGCGATTTCTCCAGCGTGACATGGGCCCAACAAATCAACCTCTCCAATGCCTATTTTTCAAACATTGTTACAGACGATAATGCTATCATTCTTTCCGGCAGTTTCAGCCCTGAATATATCTTCAGCAACAATCCATTTATCTGCCGTATTGATGCTGCTACCGGCAACCTTCTGCAATTAAGATGTTATACAACCAAAGAAACTGAGAGTACTATTACCAAACTTTATAAATGCGGCAACGGTTATATTGCGCTTGGTTACCTGAATTATGCTGATCCTGATGCCGGAAGAAATGTATATATGCGGTTTGATAAGGAACTTAACCTGCTGGTAACAAAAAGAATAAAAGGCTATCAGGTAGGTATCTGGAATTATAGTTTTGTTTTATCGCCCCATGAAGACGGCTCATTTTATATTGCCGCCGGCCTTTCCTTTGACCTCAGCCTTGGCCTGGTGGATAAAGATGATACTATATTATGGATGAAGGATATGCCCAATCTTTATGACGGACCATCGGATATAAAGGAAGATAATGACGGCGTATACATAACCGGCGCTTCTAATTTTACCGGCGTTGCCACAAACACTGACTATGGTCAAATATTTATTGAGAAATGCGACCTGAACGGTAACCAGCATTGCGAACGCCAGCCGTTAAAACAGCTAAAAACTTCAGATTATGTTTTTAAGGAAAAGAAAAATAATGTTTATTCCATAATACCGGTAACTGCCACTACGGGCCCATGCGTTACCACTATTGAAAGATTCCCGCCGGAAGTGAATAAAACCTGTGAAAGCACAGCCACCTGCAACAGTGTTTTGCTTACCGGGGACACCATTGTATGCAATAACCATCCGGTGAAGTTTACAGGACATAAAAATAAAGAATGCAGCAGCCGGCTAAACTGGTCCGTATCGCCACACGGGGATAATGCCATCAGTATTGTAAATGATAGTGTTGCCGCTATAACATTCACCAAAAGCGGAAATTATGTGGTTTATACTTCCATTGCCACGGGCTGCGGCGAATTAAAAGACAGCCTGGCTGTTCATGTAAATATCAGGGCCGCACTTAACATTGGCGATGATGCTTTTTTGTGCAATAACCAGCCGCTTACTGTTCACGCCGGTAGCCAATTTAAGGCCTATCAATGGCAAGACGGATCAACTGATTCAAATTATACGGTAACAAAGCCGGGCAGGTACTATGTTATGGTTACAGATTACTGTAATAACCAGTATGCTGATACGATAGGGGTATCTGCCAGCCCTGATTATAGTTTTTCTGCCGGCAGCGATACTTCGGTTTGCGAGGGCGATTCTTTGCAACTGGCAGCAGGCAACGGGCTAACCAGTTACAGGTGGACAATGCCCGGCAGCCCGGCGGTGCTTTCAACGCAAAACACGCTTACAGTGAAGCCAGCTGCAGGTTCGGTTTATTTTATCCAGGCGCTAACTCCTTACGGATGCCTGGTAAAAGATACCGTTGAAGTTGCCGTTAAAATGCCCTTACCATTATTCATTGGTAACGATACCAGTTTTTGCAATGGAGACAGCGTTATTCTTACGGTTAGCGGATTTGAATATTATAACTGGAATACCGGCAGCAGCGTCCCGGAGGTAGCGGTTACAAAGCCGGGCCTGTATATACTCAGGGCTACAGCACAAAACGGTTGTGTTTCCACAGACAGTTTACGGGTTACAGATGTTTTCGCACTCCCGGTATTAAACCTGCCGGAGAAAGCTGTTATTTGTTCGGGAGGGCAGCTAAAACTGGATGCAGGGCCGGGTTATACCTCCTATGGCTGGAATACCGGCAGTACAGCGCAGGCAATAATGGCAGATACGGTTGATATTTACCGGGTAATGGTAACAGACAATCATGGATGTTCCAATACAGATTCAACAGTCATTACAAAAATTGCCGCTTTGCCATCGGGTTTCCTGCAACCCGGCGTTGAAAAATGCAGCTATGATACGGTTTTACTGAAAAGTAATTATCCCTATAACAGTTATGCCTGGTCAACAGGCGCCGCCTCAGCTACAGTCAATGTGACGAATGCGGGCAGCTACTGGCTGGAAGTGACAGATGATAACGGGTGCATCAATAAGGAATACACCACAGTAACTGAAAAGCAATGTTACAATGCGCTGTACTTCCCGGCCGCATTTACGCCTAACAGCGACGGGCTTAATGATGTATTCAGACCAAAGGTTTACGGCAGCCTGCGCTATTACAGGCTGGCCATTTACAACCGTTTTGGCCAACTGGTGTTTTCGTCGGCCAATGCGGCCGGGGGTTGGGACGGGCTGGTAAAGGGGCAGCCCCAAAATACAGGTACCTATGTTTTTACCTGCAGCTACCAGTTGCAAACCGGTGAGCCGCTTACCATACGCGGCACCATATTGCTTTTACATTAGCAATAAACCGCCCTTTAAAAAAGGTATCCCCATGCAACATTACAAGTCATCCCTGCTAATATTTCCGCAGGAGATTGATCATATTAATGAGGTGATCTTTTACAATGTTTTTGGCAGCGAGGCCGGGTGTATAATAATTTACGCGCAGGCTTTCGGGTGAGATGGATGCGGTTCTGGCAGTGGAAACAATGGCTGCAACATTCTTTAATAAAGCCGACTGGTTTGTTTCACTGATGATCCGGGCATCTGTAAGCAGGCGGACGAAAAGCGCCAGTTGGGGAACTGACAGCGTGGTACTGAGCCTGCAAGCTGGCTGCTGTTTGCCGGCGCCACCGGCAGCAGGCGCGTGACTTAAATAAAAAGCATGTTGCCGCAGCAGGGTAAGCATTATTTGTTTTACCGGTTTTTCAGCAGGTACATAGGTATGGGCGGTTGCAGCCATCAGGCTGTATTTTGAAAGCTCGGCGGTAACCAGCCTTATTTTTGCCTCCTGTGTTTCACTGTTATCTATGGCCTGCTGCAGGTTTACACAAAGCCTGCTGATGAAGCCGGGAATATTAAAGTTTAAACACACCAGGAGGTTTTCGAGGCTGGCTGTGTCTGCCTCCGGCATACCGGGCAGTGCTGTTAAAAACCGGGACCACCAAAGCCACCGGTGATAAGGCCAGATCCTGGTGCTTTTGAGGTTTGTTATTTCGGGTTTAATTACGGCGTACAGGCCTGCCAGCTGCGTGTTTTGTTCCAGGCGTATTTCTGCTTCCAGCAAGGCCTTTGTGAGGGCTTTTACAGGTAAGAGATTAAGATGGTTGTGGTGATGATAACAATACCATTCAAGTGCATTATCGATCTTCTTCTGCAGCATTGTTGCCCTCGTTATAACCATACCCGGTTTGCCGCAGTAATTGCAGCATGCATGATGGCTGAGGTTATATACCAGCCCGGCCAATACCTCTGAGGTGTACAACAGGTTGTTTTTGACGGCCCGGGGGCTGATATTGGAAAAGGGTTGTTTGTCGAGGGCTGTTTCCAGCCGGTTCAAGGTGTGCAGGAATTCTGTTTGGGTAACGGGTATCAAGGTGTTTTTATGCAGTGCAAGCTCTGCCAGCACCACCAGTTTTTTCATTTCGGTTTGCATTTTCAGAATGGTTTGGGGTATTAGAAATATATTGCCGGAGCTGCGTTACCGGCTCCTGTTTTCTTCGCTGCAAATGCCATGCTTCATGGCATACAATACAATTCCTATAGTTGTTTTCACATCTAATTTCTGTAATATTTTGCTGCGGGTAACATCAACCACTTTCCTGCTTAAGAAGAGTTCCCTGGCAATTTCCTCACTGGTTAATTCGCGGCAAAGCCCGTTTATTATATTTATCTCCCTTTCATCAAAAACAGGCTCCGGGGCGGTCCTGGGATAAGGATTATGGCTGCTGCCGGAGATTTTCCGGGCCAGTGCCATGGTGGTGGTTCCGCAATAGTAAGGGCGTTGCCTGTACACCGTATGCACGGCTTCCACTATTTCACCTTTTGCTGCATTTTTTACGATATATCCCATAGCCCCTGCCTCCAGCGCTTCTATTATAAGCTGGTCGCTGTCGAAAACAGAAAGTACGATGCACTGTGTTGAGGCATTTGAAGCTTTAATTTCTTTTATAGCCTGCACGCCATCCATCCCCGGCATTTTAAGGTCGGTAAGCACCACGTCGGGTTTTAATTGCTCCACAAGCCGCACCAATTCTTTTCCACCGGCTGCCCCGCCCAGCAATTTAATACCGGGTTCCCTGTTTAATAAACCGGCGAGCCCCTCGAGGTATATATCCTGGTCGTCGGCAATTACTACGGTTATTTTATTACAGTTGTTCATGGTATTCTGGTATTTTAATTTCATAATCAACTCCTTTGCCCGGCCCGGCGGTTAAAAAAACAGCTGCATCCAGCAGGCCGGCCCTTGATATAATATTCTGCAGCCCCTGCCCCCTGCCTTGTTTCAACACTTTCCTTTGATTAAAACCGGTACCGTTGTCGGTTATGTGCAGGAGCAAAAAGCCATTATGCCTTTTCATTGTGAGGGTTATTAAAGTGGCATTTGCATGCTTAAGGCTGTTGGTTATAATTTCCTGTATAATGCGGTAGATGTGAATATCACGGCTGCTTCCGGGCAGGGGAATATCAAAGCTGGCATTTATTTTAATTTTGCCGGACTGCATGGTTTTAAACAGTTCGTCCAGTGCGGGTTTAAGGCCATTGCGCTGCAGCACCCCGGGCATGATATTGAAAGATATAGACCTGAGCCTCCGCATAGCCTCATCTACAAAGGCGCCCGACTGTTCGGCAATGGCCATATTTTCGTGCCGTTCGGGTTCAAGGCAATGCAGTTTCAGTTTTATGGCGGCAAGTGCAGAGCCAAGGTCATCGTGCAGGTCCCTGGCAATACGTGATCGTTCCTGTTCTATGGTGGCGATCTCAGCAGCAAGCCGGTTGCGGTAAAGGCTGGTTTTCTTACGCTGGAAACGAATAATGGTAACCAGGAAAAAAATCAGTATAACCGCCAATGCGGCAAGGCCGGTTAGTATGGCAGTGTAAACTCGAGTTTCGGGGGAATGCATAAAACGGCAATTGTGTATAAAATATTGGAAATAAAATTCGTAATAATAAGCACCATAAAAACATGCTGGGTAAAGCTGTTGCCCAGGTTGAGACCGAATGCAATAAATACCTCTACAAATGCCTTATAGCTGTAATAAGCCAAAAATGTAAAACAAATTAAAAATACCGGGTTTTTTAAAAGGCTTCTCCGCTCGTACACGATGAGTTTATTTACTTCATTTATGCTAAAAAAAATGATAATGAAGGAATAAAATATTCTGAATGCCCCATTACGGTTATCGAGGGGGTGCATTAGCAGGTTATCTGCGCTCCATACGATTAAGCCCAGTGCCGCAAAGGAGATGCAGGCTTTTATAGCTGCATTATTCCAGCGGCCAAACTGGTATAATACCAGCAAATACTCCAGCAGCACATAAATATTGGTGTTGATGGCCGTGGTTTTGAGGGTATAGGCAAAAACAAGACTAAGTGTATCGTTGAGCAGGCCAAGCCATAACAGCCATGTAAATGGCCGGAACACTTTTTCTATATAGTTCCACCTGTAAATAACGGCGCATACCGGCAGGAAAACCGAAAAGCTTAAAACAATGCTTATATTGAATATATTCATGGGTTTAAGTATTCAGGGGCGAGGGTGGCGGGCATATAGGCGGGCAGATAATACCTTCTTCCACAATAACGGCATCACCGGTTAAGGCAGTACCTGCAGGCAGCATGTCCTCATTTTCCTCATTTGCAGCCACTAATATAGCAACAGTATTCCCATCTTCTTTCATACCGTAATAAATGCGCAGGTAGCTGCAGCCTGCTGTGGAGAGCAGCCTGGTAATGGCTGCCACTTCAAATGTTTCGCTCAGGGGTAAATTGGAGGGTTTGTTGTTGCGGTAGCGGGTGGTTAGGTCAACGGCCTGCTGCAGTGTGATTTCGTGTGTGGTGGGCATAAATTTTTATTTGCAAAATAGGCAGGGCTGTTTATGCAGGCAATGGTACTGATACCAGAAGTGGATGGTATTGATGCCATTTTTGGGGGGAGCGGAGAGCTGTCTGCTATGGCTGTGAGCTTTGAGCTGTGAGCAAGGGCAGCTATTGACGAGGATGTGGAAGAAGGCTGCAAGCGGCAAGCTACAAGCCTCAAGCGGCGAGCTTTGAGCTATGAACTGTGGGAGACAAGGGTATTGCTGCTTTATATGGTGTTTTCACAAAGCGGTTAAATGAACAGGTAAAAAGAAATCTTAAGCGGTTTCCGCCGATTTTATGTTACAGTTAACCGCCGGGGAACATCTTGCGTATAAGAAGGTGAATGCTGATTAAATGCATCGTCCGCCCTGCGAGACGATGCACGACATAAAGGATGCCATGTTGGCTGCAGTCATGTTTTTGTTTAAGTCTTCTCTTGGGTTAATCTTTGCAACAGCCGAGTCAGATCATTCCAGTAAATCCAATGCGCATTAAAATATTCTCCACCATATTTTAAATAGAACCTTTTGTATCTATTTTCCGGATTAATACCAACACATAAACTTTTTGCATCCGTCCGGTTAACCAGTGTACAAAGGAGATCAACAGTTCTGTTCCTATCTTTTTGTTTTGAGCTGATTTCAGGATATAAAACGACTGAATTTCTGCACCGAAATTATAGCGTGTTGTAAGATGCCCAGCGAGGTAGCCTGCTATTTTTCCATTAGTTACAGCTTTAAGCACTATCCTTTGTGGTTTTGAAGTTTGTGGAGACTGCCCTTTAAAATATGTTTGCCAACGTTGACGCCTGGAATCAACATCAATCTCATAGTCTTCTACACATTCCGGGATAGATTGTCGCTTGCTTTCAATCTCTACTTGTGTCAGTTCTTCGATGTCAGCTTCATTCGCACTGAATATATTCATTCTATACGCTTTGTTGGTATGTTCCCGGTAACCAATTCATTTTATCTGTCAGCAAAAGCTTCACTGTTGCGCGGATCAGTTCCAAATCTCAAAACGTGCCCATTTGGGTCTTCAATTTGCATTTCATACGCCCAGGAAAAATTAGTTGGCGGCAGCTTAATTATTACTCCTTTTTCTTTCAGGTTTTCGTGTAACGAAAAAATGTCTCCATCAAAACCTATCCAGACCCATGTACCGGGAAGCCCTTGCCCACCCCTGCATAAATAAAGACCTGTATTGTCGCGATTGATACTTGTGAAGTTGTCATCTCCCCAATCAGCATTTTTAAAGCCCAGGATGTCAACGTAAAATGATAAGGTAAGAGCCATGTCTTTCACATACAGAACAGGAGCTACATTTTCTATGCGGAAATTTGGAGGTATGGTATTTGCCATTTTTGGTAACTTTTAAACTTAAAGTTTAGGTATTGCAAATGCACCTGCAGCTTTTTCTCTTAAGTAACCTTTCTTTTAAAAACTCTTTCAACCTGGTTTTTTAAGCTAAATGCTTCCGCCCTGCAAGCAATAACATCTTTAAGGAAGGTAAAATAGCTTTTTCTAGCTGGAATGCCGAGGCTAAACGTTTTAGTTATTGTCAGAAATAAAATATTCAGATTTACAGACCAGGAATTGTCGCCTAAACTGCTGTTGTGGAAGTAACTATTTATAATATTTTGTGTTTGATTTTTCAATTTATAAGCACCTTTGGTTGTTTTTGTCAATTCATTTATCTCCTCTTTAATTTTTTTAATTTCTCCTGAAGCTTTTAACTGCATAATAACGGTTAACAGGTCATTTGTGTTCGTAGCTTCCGCTAAAACATAATGCGTAAGCGATGGAAAAGAAAAGTTATGCTCAATACCAATCTTCACATTGTTATACCAGGAGCTTTCTTTTCCTGACATTATTTCCTCATCAATTTTCTTTAATGTAGCAATGAAATTATCATCCATCTTTGGACTTCCTTTTTCAATGATTTTTCCTGCCCTTTCCGGGCTAATAAACAAATCTGCGTCTAAATATTTTGAAGTAAGTAAATAGTTTTGTGCGCCAAGGTCAGGTAAACTAATATGACTATTCCAGTCAACTAAATTACCTGTAGGTAAAAATGGTTCAAAGTATAGACGGGTATTTTTAAGAAACCAGGAAAATCTATACCAATTTGTCTGAAGGCCGTTGGCTATGAATTTTGCTTCATCATATAAAAGAATGGCATTAATATAATTTGACAGACCGCCTAAACTTTCTATAAAGAGTTCATCTGTAAAGGTGTATTGTTCAAAGTCTCCGTTTAAAAGACTTCCTGCCTGTTCCAGCGACCAATTGTCTACTATGCATCTTTTAGAACTATACATATTCAGGTTTGATAAAGTTTACGCACAAACGTTACAGCATTGCTGAAGGCGTGGTATCCGCAATTTATATATAATTATTTCTATAATAAACAGTTTCATTCTTAAATAATCTAATCCAATAACCAGTGAATTTAAAATCCCTTAAACCCGCCTGCAGCTAATAGCTAAAGCCGCACCGTTATCTTCGCAAAATGGCCGGTGCGCATAGCAAAGTAATACGTGGTAAAAACAACTTGCCCGCCGTGGCGGATGGTTGTCATCAACGCAAAAACACAAAGCCTGAAATGCTGGTGCATTATCACCGGTAAAACCTATAAGGTTTCAAGAACCATGAGCTGTCAGCTATCAGCCGTGAGCTATCGGCAAGCATCCATGCCCTGCCGTTTACCTTTTATATCTCATTCGCTACCTGCCAACTATCCACATCTTATGCAACGTGACTCATAGTACACAAGAAAATCCAACCATAAAATTAGCTTTGTTTAAAACCCATTAAAGATGGCTGAACGAAAACTTTGGACAAGGGATGAACTGGTACTTGCCTTAAATCTTTATCTTAAACTGCCATTTGGAAAGCTGCATTCCAAAACGCCGGAAATAATTCACTTGGCCAATCTTATTGAAAGAACAGCAAGCGCAGTAGCTATGCGCTTAAATAACTTTGCGGCGGTTGACCCTTATCACCGGCAACGCGGTATTGTTGGTTTAACCGGCGGCATAAAGCAAGTGGAACCAATTTGGAATGAGTTCATGGATAACAAAGACGAACTGCTATTTGAAAGCGAAAAGATATTGGCTGAAAAAGAACATACATCAATAGAAAATAAATATTCCCCAGACTTAAAGGATATCAGCCATTTAAAAGGTGAATATAAGCTTAGGGAAGTTAAAACAAGGATAAACCAAAATGTTTTCCGGCAGATAGTTCTTGCCAACTATAATGGCCGCTGCGCCATTACAGGTATTGATATCCCCGATCTTTTGTTAGCCAGCCATATATTGCCTTGGTCAAAAAATGAAAAAGAAAGGTTGAACCCCGAAAATGGGATTTGTCTTTCGCCTTTGTACGATAAAGCTTACGATAAAGGCTATATTGGCATTACTGAAAAATATGAGATTGTTTTATCAAATGAATTAAAGAAGAAACAAAATGAAGGCTATCATCAAATGCATTTTGCTTCGCTGCAAGGTTCAAAAATTGTAATGCCTAAAAAATATCAACCTGGTATAAAGTTTCTTCAATACCACATGGATGAGATTTTTAAAGGATGATGTTTTAAAAATCCCCGAGGGTTTTTAAAACCCTCGGGGATTTATGCCAAAGAATGACAAGATGCTTGAGAAATAAAATGTTGAGGGATTAAAGACTTAAGTAACCAGCCGGGACTTAAGCATCAAGACTCAACTGTTGCAAAGGCATTACAACTATAGCTATATCAAGGCGTGTGCACGAAATGCGAAGCATTCATCGCGGCAATTAAAAAAGATATGCCCGAGATAATTGCCGCAATATCATCCTTGCTTGATCTTTTTGTTACTTTTTTCATCAAGCGAAAAAGTAAATAACATGAGTTCGGGATAAGCGTATGTGAGGTGTTATGTTATGAAATTGAAAACTGATTGCAAAATATAGTACGCTTCGAACGTCATTTCGACGACAGGAGAAATCTCTTAGCATTCAACCAGCCTGAATTTCAAGAGATGTCTCGTTACCTCGACATGACGATGCAAGTCCCTGTTCAATTCGCAAACATCTTCAATTCTTATCCCGAACTCACGTTAAATATCAATTTATTTAAAATTAAAATGAAATAAACCTTACTCATGTACCAACCCACAGCTAAAGGCTATTTTTCCGGTTGCGGCGGCATGGAACTTGGCATGCAGCAAGCCGGCGTCAGCATTATACAATCGCTCGATTTAGATGCGGAAGCTACCGCGTGCATGCAGGCCAACCAACACTATTTCGGCCATACCATTCTCACTGCCGATATAAAAGATAAAACAGTATTGGAACAACCCCGTTCCGATATCATCATCGGTACGTACCCTTGCACTAAGTATTCACCTATTGCCGATATACATGGTACCCGTACCGGAGATGATTTGTTCCTGCATTTCTTTCGGCATATAGCTATTGAAAAACCTGAAATGTATATAGTGGAAAACGTGCCGGGCATGAAGAAGTTTAAGGTGGTAATGGAAGCTATGACCAAGCTGCCGGATTATTATGTGCATGTATTTTGCCCGGTAGATGCATTGAATTGGTTACCCCAAAGAAGAAAACGTTTAATACTGATTGGAACAAGAAAGCCTTTTAATATTAGTGAGCCAAAAGCGATCAATAACCGCCCAAGAATAAAAGATATCTTGGAAAGGAACCCGCAGGTTGAAATGCCTGCTTATGTTATAAAAAGGATTACGGGAAAATACAGGGATTTGCCAATAATTATAGATGCCGATAATCCTAATGCTTTTGCACCAACCTGTGTAGCACATTATGCCAAAGACCTCAGTACAAGATTGGTAAAAGATAAACAGGCGCAATATGGTGTAAGACCGTTTTCCATCCGCGAATATGCAAGACTGCAAGGCTTTCCCGATGATTTCTATTTTGAGAAGAAACGTTCTTCTTATAAGCTTATTGGCAATGCCGTACCGGTGCAGATGGGCAAATGGGTGGGTGAAGTGGTGGTGCGGTATTTTAATTGATCTAACAGCAAAATAAATCTTGATCTTATTTTGCTTTCAACGCTCTTTTTATCTTAAGCGCATCCTCTTTCAATAGAGGAATATTATTAGAATATTTGTCAAATGAGGCTGCATCCAAATTTGAATAAGCTTGCATACCCTTTCCTTTATAGGACGGATCAAGCGCTAGGAAATTAGATAACTTAAGCCCTACACCATTAGGTCCGAATGAGCGTCTTGAGGGGGAACATTTTGTTATGCAATTTTTATGACCTCGGAATCTGAATCATCAATATCATTTTTCACATCTCCAGTAAGTAGTTCGTAAATGGTATTTACATTAAATATTAACTTGGGATATTTATCTAAAAGGACAATCATTTCTGAAGACAATTGTTGAATAATCAATCTGGGTTTTCCATTTATGATCTTTTTAAGCACAATTAATGCTCCGCATCGTATTACCCCTTCGTCAATGCCATTCAAAGAGGATACTAACTTGTCAGCTGCATTTGCAAGTTTTTCTGTTTGCTCTGCTGTAGGAAGATCAATGTGTTTTAGTTCAAGTGCTTTTTTGCCTTTTTCGTATAACTTCGTTAAATCTTCTTCGCCAATCGTTGACGAAAAAATATATTTAAGTTTTTTGAAAAACGACCCAAAAACAGGTTCGTCTTCCGTCTCTAGTTCAAAACCTAATGCTTCCATGAAGTCACCGCATGCATTAGTTATAGCTTCTGAACTTTGTAAAGAGACATATGTGTCAGGAACAAAAATGACGGTTTCGGCCTTTAGTTTAGTCTGGATTGCCTTAAATTTTTGTGATACATCCCTAAGTTCCTCTTCTCTTTTTTTTGCAATCAAATTATTCATTGCATCTTCAGAAAAATTAAGTTTAATAGTAGACGTCTCTCTGTTATATAGCTTAGAAGATTGAAGAATAAAATTTAAAAACTCACTTTCTTTTAAGTCAACCCTTATAGTTGAATTGATAACCGAAAAATAGATTTCAATGATGAAAATATTATCAGTGGGGTCTTTAATAACCTTTATAAAATCTTTATCCATAATTATAAACAGCCTACATAGATAATCATATTTCTATAATTACTATCCATAAATTATTCAGTTTATCTATTTATTAAGAACAATTTCTTTTGGAAATAAATTGTTTTCTCTCATCCACGGAATTTCTTTCAGTACTTCACCTTCTGTAAATTTCTGCTTTGCTTCAGACCAATTAAAAAAATAAGTTAATAGGTTTCTATCATTAACTTCTAACTGCCTCTTTAATAATTCTTCCCAGCATGCAAAAAGCGTTGCAATAATTTCAACTCTTGGAGATTTTACCTTTCGAAAAGTATCTATAAGCCAGTGTATTTTTTCTTTTTCTTGCTTATAATATTTATTGAAATCATCTTTATGCGAACCGGCTTTTTCTAATGGCTTATATTTTAATTTTTCAGAAATTTGAAATACAAACCATTTTTTAATCGAAAGTTGCTTATCAATTGATCGCATTAATTTAGGGTCATACGGACCCATTGCTTGTTTTAGAAAGTTTACGGGTAAGTCAATCTTTTCAGTCCGTTGAGTTAGATAAATAAGCTTCTGTAATTTCAAATGCCCGAGAGTCATTTCATTATGCAATTCATATACTATTTCTGCAGCCAAAACGGTTCTACGATAATAATCCACATGCGAAATTTCTTTTGGCATGTTTATCACCTTAACTTGATTATGGTTTTCATTAGAAGAAAACATGAAATCAGGCTCCTTTAAATGCTCTGGAAGTTCAATGTCTGTTTTGCCAAAACAATTTTCAAATTGCTCTATTTCTTTTTCAGTTTCAGGAAATAAAAAACCATATTTTTTTAAAGCAGCATTTAAAATTTCAGCATCATATAAACCTAAGTTTTTTTTGTTGCTGTTTTTTTCCATAAACGATTTTTTACAGTACAAGTAATTATTCGATTTGATTGAGGTGTTTAAGAAGTTTTTCTATTGTTCGTTTTTTTATTGCTCTTAAATTATTGCGGCTAATGTTTAGTTTGTCACATATTTCTATTATGGTTTCTTCAAGAAAATGCTTTTCAGGTTCATCTTTATTAAAATTTAAACAATTATGAATAGCGCACATATCAATTAAATATTGTTCCCTTGGCTTGAGTGCTGAATAAGCCTCTTGAAGTTTTGCCCTTTCCAAACTTATTGGTATTTGAGCAGGCTCATCATCTATTTCATCTTCAATATTGTTAATATCTTCATCCCATTCATCTAATACATGATGCTTTTTAAAAAAATTACTTAGCTCGTTGTTCGCTATCCTACCTAACCAGCCCAAAATCTTTTTATTGATAACTTCTTCATTCCATTCCTTTTGAATATGAAATTTCTTTTGAACATTACAAAGAATCTTTTTAATAGTCTCTTGAAAAATATCTTCAGCAATATCTTGTTTCCATCCACGATTATTTACAAGAATAACACAAACCTTATATACGTATTTGGCAAAGCGATAATAGAATTCCGTTTTTAATTCATTTGTTTCAAGTTCATTGGTACAGACGTTAAGCTTAGAAATCAATTCTGAATTCTTAAGCTTATGTAGACGTCTTTTGGATTTTGTAGCCTCAAGTTCCATGCGGCAGAAGTATTTGTAAATATACAACCCCTAAGCGTTACAAATTTGGTTGTAACGGTTGCAAGTTGTTTAATCAAATGAATTTTATGACAAATACATCAAATGAAAAACGTGTTAGTTTTCCAATTACATTGAATGGAAAAGAAGTTGATTTTCCTAAACCTAATGTTACCGGAAAACAAATTCTCGAAAAATCCGGACTTACACCAGTTCAGTGCTACACACTTTATCAAAAACTCAAAGGCTGCGATTTTACTAAAATCGGCCTTGACGAAGAGGTAGATCTCTCGAATCCCGGCATTGAACATTTTGTTACCAAAGAGCCGGAAGTATTCAATTATCAGATAAATAAGGAGCCGGAAACCACCGACAGAAAACATCTTACACCGCTTGAAATTTTAAAGCAGGCAGGTATTAATTCTGAACATTCATATCTGATTCAAATAAATGAAGACGGTTCAGAAACAGAATTGGCATATCAACCGGAAGAAAAAATAAAAATGCTTTGCACTGGTCTGAAATTCATAACGAGGCATTGGCTGCATGAAGTAAATATTGAAGAGTATGGTAAAACATGCAGACCGGTTACTCCTGCATTGACTTATAAAGTAAGGGTTGATAAATCATACATCAATTTTCGTTTACCGGTAAAGACCGGCGTGCAACTACTCACTAAAGCCAATAAGCTGCCGGTAGAAAAATATGATCTGTTTAAAATAACAAGCAGTAACCCGCAGCCGCAAAAAATTCCTGACCTGCATGCACCGATAAATCTAAGGGAAAAATGTCTGGTTCGATTTGTTACACTTCCAAAAGAACAGCAGGATGGAGAATAATTATAGAAAACAATTTAAGCTGCCTGAAGAAGATTCTGAATTCCTTGACAACAATAAATTTCAATGGGAAGCAATTATTCACGGAGGCAATTGGCTGGTTATACATAATTATCCAATTCCAGCGGGGTACAATGTATCATCGGTGCAGGTTGCGCTGATGATACCACCCAATTACCCGGCGGCGCAGATTGATATGGCTTATTTCCATCCCCATTTACAGAAATTGAATGGTAAAGGAATTTCCGCTACTTCACCACAGGTAATTGACAACAGGAACTTTCAGCGATGGTCAAGGCACAGGCAGCCTAATGAATGGAGGCCCGGGGAAGACAATGTTATGACTCATCTTTTACTGGTAAATAATTGGCTTGAAAAAGATTTAAAAAGATAAACAATGAACAGAATAAGAATATCAGGTGATCATTATAAACAACTACGGGAGCACTTATTTCCCGGTGATTTTAAAGAAGCGGTTGCAGTTGCATTATGTGGCCGCAGTAGCTGGAAAGAGAATACTACCCTATTGGTGCAGGAAGTTTTTTTGATTCATTATGATAAATGTTATGAACGCAGGGGAGATTATGTTCACTGGCCTACAGATATTATCATACACCTGATTGAAAAGGCAAAAAAGAAAGGGCTTGCAATTTTAAAAATCCATTGCCACCCGAGAGGAGGTGAATTCTTTTCAGCCATCGATACCGAGTCAGACATTAATCTTTTCACCGGCATTCATTCGTGGTTAGATGATGGGCTGCCTCATGCAAGTTGTATTATGTTGCCGGATGGAAGAATTTTTGGCCGCTTTATTAATGAGCAAATTGAATTTGAAGAGGTAGATCAAATATTAATATCAGGCAGCACAATTTATAACTGGCAATACAATAACAAAGATTTTATTGATGAAAGTATTCAATTAAGGAACCTGCAAACATTTGGCAGGAAAACTATATCAATGTTAAGCAATATGAAAGCTGGTGTTATTGGATGCTCAGGAACGGGAAGCCCTTTAATTGAACAATTAAAACGCCTGGGCGTTGGTTCACTGGTTTTGGTTGATCCAGATTATGTAGATAAATTAAATCTCAATCGAATTATCAACTCTACCCTTCTCGATGCAGAAAATAAGGTTGCCAAAGTAAATGTTATGCAGCGGTCAATTAAGGAAGCAGGTTTCTGCACTGAAACAATTGTATTCGACAAATACGTCACAAGCTTTGAAGTAATAAAGCAACTTGCTGAATGCGATGTTTTATTTTGCTGTCCCGATAGTGCAGAAGCCCGCCATGTTTCAAACCTCATTTCTTCCTTCTATTTATTACCGCTTTTTGACTTAGGCGTTAAGCTTGATGCTGATGGCAAAGGTGGCATTGAAAACATTTTCGGAAGTGTACACTATATTCAGCCGGGTGGTTCAAGTCTTTTAAGCAGAAAGCAATACAGCCTTCAGGCGCTGGAAACGGAAGGCATTAAAAGAACTAATCCTAAAGAATATGAAGAACGGTGCAGAAATGGTTATCTTAAAGAGGTAAATGAATCCAGTCCCGCAGTTATCAGCATAAACATGCAGGTTGCAGCAACTGCCGTTAATGATTTTCTTAACCGCATACATCCATTTAGGAATATAACTAATGAAGAAGTTTCTTTAATAAGAATATTGTTCAATGAGTTATCAATATTCAGGGAATACGATGAAACTCCTTGTTCCTTTTTCAACAAGTACACTGGCAAAGGAGATATAGAACCATTGCTTAACCTGTCAGAAATTAAAAATGATTAAAAAATTATTTAGCTGGCTGAGCCAAATATTCTGCCAACAAAAAGTTTATAAAGCAAAAACTACTGATGATATGCCGGACACCTTTGCTGAAAATAGAGTTTACATAATTCAAAACGAAGGCTATTCATGGCAGGCTGTAATGGTTTGCCCTTGCGGTTGTAAAAATATTTTGCACATGAATTTAATAAAGGAATATAAGCCATCGTGGAAATTGGAGGTTTACAAAAACAAAATAGTCACATTACATCCTTCAATAAGCAGAACTGTTGGATGCAAAAGTCATTTCTTTATTAGGAAAGGAAAAGTAATTTGGGCATAAGAAAAGACTATTTCATTTTTCTATTTAAGATTCGTTGATAAATAGAAGCACGATTATCTAAATGAATAACTTTCCCACTAGATTTGGGAAAAAGATTTATGGGAGTGTTTATATTTTCCTTTTGCGAAAAATTAATTTGTAGTTGAGTAGAATCTTTTTTAATGCTAGATTTCATACTATGTATTAATTAATTTTTTAGCCTCTAAATCTTGAGTTATCTGTTTTTCTAAAATGGGAATCGCCTGTAAAGATATAGTGATTTTTGGAGGAACCTCTTTCTTCCTAATATTAATTTTTTTCCCATTTATCTTTCTTGAATTAGGATTCATTTTAAAAAATTCTAAATATCTATTAGGTGAAACTCCATCATACATTAAAATTCTAACTAACTTTTGCTTTGACTCATCTTCGGTAATAGCATCATAATGTAACTTAATTGCTAAACTTTTTCTATATGGCTCAATATAGTAAACCTCTTTAATCCCTGCGGCTACAATATGTCTTGCACAATTATGACATGGATATGTTGTACAAAATAATTTTCCATTGACTATCTGTGAACCTGCTTTTTGACCAGCCAAAATAATTGCTAGCATTTCAGCATGAACGGCTCTAGAAAATTCAATTAACTCTTTTATTCTTGATTTTTTTATTATTTCAATTACCTTATCTTTTTTCGAACTTTCAATTATTTTTTCTTTTAATAATGTTTGTACTAATAGTTCAGATATTAAATTCTTCTCTTGATCATTGAAACAAATCCCACCATCCAGATTATAGCATCGATAATCTTTTATAGCTAAAGTTTCGTCTTGTAAAATTTGATACACACTACCTCCTGCTTTTGGAACATCGTTCCATCCAACAGAAAGTAAATCCCCGTTTGAATTTGTTATAGAAGCCCCAACTTGTCTACTTAAACATGCAGAATTTCCCGCAGCAGCTGAGGCTAAATACATAGCCGTTTCATTAGAGGTCGGAGTAATCACTTCAGAAGCAAATATTAAACCAAGATATCTGTAAATCTTAGGCTCCAAAATAGCGGTTGAAGATTCTTCAACCCTTAAAAAAAAATCTGCTTCTACAAAAGTGTTTGTAACCTTTTGACCAAAATCTTTATCCTCCCCTGAATCTCTATTGATAAGCTTATAAATATCGCTTTCGTCCATTTGATATTTCTTGTTGAGGTATGATATCCGTTTTTCGAGATTAGAAAAAACACCTATGAAATAAAATATATCACGATACACTAGCTTTAAAAGATGTAACTCTTCAATATTTTTTATCGAATCAACTATATAGCATATTCTTAGTGATTTGAATTCCTCATCTTCAGATTTTCTTTCTAATTCACGCCTTACGGCTATTTCATTTACTACAAGTTCAGCTAAAATGCTTGGCCCATGGGTGCTTCTTAATTCGTTTCCCGCATCAATTAATTTATCATAATAGTTAAATTTTTTTTCATTTCCATTGAGTGTTAAGCTAGAAGAATGCCTTTTTATAAGATCGCTAAGGGTAATTTTTATACATATATAGTTATACTTTTCTTCAATGCAATTTTTAATTGTATCTGCAACAAAGTGGATATCTGTTCCTATTGGTCCGCACAATCCGATAATTAACTCATCAGTATATGTTTCTTTAATTCTTTTTTCTATCTGAATTAAAGGTTCTATATCATTCTCGGAAGATATCTTTAAAGCTAATTCTGGCATGATAGTAAGTGATGGTTTATTGTTAAAAGAATAGTTGGTAAATTGAAGAAATAGTTAGTTGTGTATAAGTTATGATTTAAAGATATTTATGGTTTAGCTTAGTTAATTACAATTCAACTTTTTAGTTTTCTTTTTAATTCAGAAACTATGACATCAGAGATTATCTTAGGATCAACATTAATTAATGCGGAGAGTCTAAATATTTGCTTGTAAGAAAATTTATCAGGGTTGTGCAAGCGATCAATGTATCTTCCATGATTCATATTTAAATCCTTAGACAAGCTTGTTGGAAACAACTCCTCAATGTCTTTCATCTGCAGCACGTTGCCAGCTTCAAACATGGACTTAATTGATAAATATGTTTTTTTTACAGCCTTTGGCATTGTATTTTAATTCCGATGGCAAAGCTGTTGACTGGTATTAAAATTTACTCGAAAAATTTATTATAAGTAAATAAAAAATTACAATTTGTAAATAAAAATGCTAAATTTGAACTTTAAAACATACGATTTGTAATATTTTATCTAAAATGTTATTTTAAGATAAATATTTGCGATACTTCAAAATATTGAAGCATTCGCTTTGAGTCTCGCTTCTGAAAACTGGTAACTTTCAAAGTGAACGAGATGATAAGTGAAAGCTCACGTCTAAGGGCGTGGGCTCACTTATTCGTTCACGGGTATACCAGTACCTCAGAGGCGGTAAGTTGAGTTCCACGCTTTTTTACTTCAACTTATAGGGCTATAGCGGAATAAAACGGAGATTTCTCCTGCCGTCGAAATGACGGTGCTTTAATAAGAATCGCAGCATGTTTAAAACCCCATGCCATGCACCGCTATGTAATATTCAAACACCAACCACCTGCTGCATCACCGGGGGGTGGTATGGGTATATCCAAAACCCACCTCTACGAACAGCTCCTCGCAGCGGGCTTCACCAAGCAGGAGATACACAGCGTTATCTACAAGCGCATCCTGCACGAGATAGCGTGTAGAAAAGCTTACCAGCAACTATCCCTTGCCGGCAAAATACAATACCATATACAACACTATTCGCGGCAGGCAACCCGCTTTTGTAAACGCCTCACGGCAAAAGGCCTGATGCTGCTTAAAACGCAGTGGGCCAAGAAACCGAAGAATCCCATATGAGCTTGTAGCCAGGGTGTGATTTATAAGGATGAAGAAAGGTATAAGGGATAGGGTGGAAGGTGTAGGGAAGAAGCTGCAAGCCTCAAGCTTCAAGCTGCAAGGAAGAAGCGTTGAATGATGACAGGTGGCAGATGACAGGAAGAAGGCTACAAGCTGTGAGCGGCGAGGGAGGAAAGTCCATAGTCCATAGACGATGGTTTGTTGACCGTTAACCGTTGACCGTTGACCGGGAGGAAGTCCATGGTCGATAGACGATAGTCCATAGTGAGGAGTCGTTAACTGTTGACCGTTGACCGAGAGGAAGCCCATAGTCCATAGATGATAGACCATAGCAGGGAGCGGTGGACCGTTGACGGTTGACTGTCGACCGAGAGAAAAGTCCATAGTCGATAGACGATAGTCCATGGTTTGTTAACCGTTGACCGTTGACCGGGAGGAAGTCCATGATCGATAGATGATAGTCCATAGTGAGGAGCCGTTGACGGTGGACGGTTGACTGTTGACGGTTGACTGTCGACGGTGGCCGGCCTTCCCCCTTATACCTTACGCCATACACCTCATTCTATTGAAATAGGCTAACGGAAGGTTGCAGGCGGTATACTATACCATTCTACCCTGCAATAAGCGATGGCATCGCAACCAAACCTATTATCTCATTTTAAAATTTTAAACTGCAATGAAAAAAATTACAACCGTTGCGGTGCTGCTAATGCTATGCGCATGCGGCAGGCTGCAGGGGCAAACCGACACCCAGCCTTTGAATCCCGGTGATATAGTGCCGGATGTGCCATTGCAACTGGTAAACTTCCCGCAGCAGCAGGAAAGACTTTCTTATTTCACGGACGAGCTGGTGATACTGGAGTTCTGGAGCCCGCATTGTTTGGCCTGTGCTCATATGGTGGCTTTGCTTGACAGCCTGCAGCAGCAATTTGATACGCGTATCCGCATTTTACCGGTGAGTTCCATACAGACAACACTATCGGCCTCCGATATAAAACAGTTTATCAAAGGATATAAACAACGGATACCGGGCGGTTTTAGCCTTCCTTCGGTTGTTGAAGACAGCATTTTGTCAAAGCTTTTTCCTTTTGCCGGAGTACCCCAGTTTATCTGGATCCGGAACGGGATATTTAAACTGCGCACCGATGATGTAACGACACAGTATATACAGGATGTACTCCATGATAAAACCAGTGACATTAAGACGGCACCTACAAGAACGTATTATAACATCGACACCCGCCTTGAGGATTTTACTGCCGGTGCGATGAACGCTGCAACGGCGTACCATTTGTTTAAAGGTGAGATCAGGGAGTTGTACCCGGCAACAGGCTTTGTGAAAGATACTATAAACGGCAACCGGATTGTTGCTGTTAACAGTAGTGCCGGTGGGCTCTTTGCCCTGGCATTCGATGCTCCTGTGCCATTGTACAGTAACCGGATTATTAACCAAACAGGAGAAGCGCGTTTATTTGATGACCTGGTTTTTTCAGACAGCACATTTAACGGCCCTTTCTATAACTATGAATTTACCGGAAACGCAGGTTTTGCTGCTTTAAGGAAGCAGATGCAATACGACCTGTGTCATTATTTTAAAATAAGGGCCTCTGTTGAAAAGCAGGTGGTGAACAGTTATGTATTAACCGTTACCGATACCAGCCTGCTGAAAACTTCGGGAAACATAGAAGGCAACAGCTTGTATGAACCTATCACCGGCGACAGGGTAATGTATAACCAGCCTGTTTCTGTGCTTGTGCAAAGGCTGAACCGCTTATATAAGCTACCTGTACTGGATGAAACACACCTGGCTGCCAATATTGACCTCCGGCTGCCCAATGATCTCCTGGATGTTGCCGCTGTCAATGCCATGCTCAGCAAGCAGGGGTTGTTATTAACGAAGGCTCCGCGGCCGGTAGAAATGTTTGTGTTAAGCGCTGCCACCGGCTGCACAAAGTAGCGGCTGTATGATGCCGCAGTTTATAATCAATTCAATTCACATTTAAACTTCATTCATTATGAGAAATATACTTTTTCTTTTTTGTTGCTGTGTTTTGTATGCGACGCAACTTGCTGCACAGGAAACGGGGAATTTTATGGTTTTCGGTTATGTATACGATTCGCTGAGCATGCAGCCGCTTGCAGGCGTAACGGTAGGCCTGCTGCAATCCGATATAAAAACCCTCAGTAAAGATGACGGAAGTTTCAGCCTGCCCTTAACCAGGGAAACGGGTGTATTATCTTTTGCCTGCACAGGGTATAAAAAGCTGATGCAGCAGGTGGGCCGCAACGATA
Organism: Parafilimonas sp.; assembly: GCF_051953455.1. Taxonomy (NCBI): domain Bacteria; kingdom Pseudomonadati; phylum Bacteroidota; class Chitinophagia; order Chitinophagales; family Chitinophagaceae; genus Parafilimonas; species Parafilimonas sp. The sequence goes on from NZ_JBQCIT010000009.1 coordinate 67,598, forward strand.
ATCCGCTTACAATTTTCCTTACGATGAGCCCGGGCAACCTGCAAACAGTGGTGGTAAATACCGGGTATCAGCACATTTCCCGGGAAAGGGGAACAGGCTCCTATAACTATATTGATAAGCAGCTTATCAGCAGGAGCGTTTCGCCGGGCATACTTACAAGAATCGAAAACCTTACACCGGGTTTGCTTTTCAATCACGGGGATGCAGCAAAGGGCGATGCGTTTACCATAAGGGGGCGGAGCACTATTTATGCCAATGCCAGCCCGCTGATTGTGCTGGATAATTTTCCTTATGACGGCGATATCAATAACATTAACCCGAATGATGTAGAGAGTATAACCCTGTTAAAGGATGCTGCGGCGGCGTCTATCTGGGGTGCAAGGGCAGGTAACGGCGTTATTGTAATCACCACTAAAAAAGGGAAAACGGCCAAACCTGTTGTTGAATTCAGCGCCAATACAACCATTGCCGGCAGGCCGGACCTTTTTAATATCAGCCAGGTTAGTGGCAGCGATTATGTTTTAATTGAGAAGTTTCTTTTTGACAATGGCTACTACAACTGGATGTTTACAGACAGTTATCATACGGCAGCACCACCGGCAGCTACGTTGCTGCATGCTGCAGCATCCGGCGAGATAACCGGCGAAGAAGCGGAAGCCGCCATTGCCGCTATGCAACAGCATGATGTGCGGAACGACCTTAAAAAATATTTTTACAGGAACAGCCTGAACCAGCAATATGCGCTGAATGTGAGCGGTAAAACCGAAAAAACAAGCTATTATTTTTCTGCAGGATATGATAAGGCAATGGCTGCCTTAAAAGGCAAAGGTTCAGAGCGGGTAAGCCTGCGCAGCATGAATAGCTTCAAACCCTTTAAAGGGCTTGAACTGGAAGAAGGCGTCAATATAACGCTCTCGGCAAACCGCCTGTGTAAAAATGACGGCTATGATTATTCGAGCCCCCTGCAGGGCAGGTTTTATTATCCTTATGCAAAACTTGCAGATGACAAGGGTAATGCCCTGCCGGTATATATAGATTACAGTAAAACGTTTACAGATACGGCGGGGGGCGGCAGGTTGCCTGACTGGACCACCCGGCCGCTTGATGATATTGATGCGCAGGTAAATACTGTAAAAATTGCAGACTATACGGTATTCTCCCGGCTTAGTTATGCAATCACCCAACACCTGCAAATTGATATAAAATACCAGTTTGAATACCAGCAAACGACGAATAAAACCTATTACGGGCCAGATGCTTTCTATTCCAGGAACCTCATTAATAATTTCACCCAGCTGAATTTTACGACAAATGCCACAAACTACGTTATTCCGAAAGGCGCAGTGCAGGATGCCTACACCGGTTCTTTAGCCTCGCACCAGGGAAGGGCCCAGCTAAACTTCAGCAAGGGCCGGGCTGCAGGCAGGCATCAGCTTAATGCCATTGCAGGGTTTGAGATCAAAAGCACTGTGAGTGAGGGCAGTGCCAACCGCATATACGGTTATGATAAAGAACATAATACGATAAACGGCTCCATCGATTATAAAAATTACTATCCCCAGTATTCGAACCCGGGTTCACGAAGAATACCGAACAATAGTTATCTTGATGGCGCAACGGACCATTTTATTTCCTATTACGCCAATGCCGGATACAGTTTCCGGCAATTGTACGACCTGACCGGCAGTATCCGCATTGACGAAGCCAACCTGTTTGGTGCAGAGGCCAACCAAAAAGGGACACCTTTGTGGAGTGCAGGTGCTGCCTGGAAGTTAAGCAATGAACCATTTTATCATAATCACTGGTTACCCTACCTGAAACTGCGGGTAACGTACGGCTGCAACGGTAACATATCAAGGGTAGCTTCGGCCTATGCCACCATTTTATACAATACTGCTGTAGTAACGAATACACCTGTTGCCATTATTACCAACCCGGCTAATCCCGCACTTCATTGGGAAAGGACAAGCACTTTCAATGCCGGGACAGACTTCGCCACAAGGAATGACCGGTTTAGCGGCAGCATAGAATTTTACTCGAAAAATTCATCGGGTTTGCTGGGTTCCGCACCCTTAGATCCAACATCAGGCATCGGATCATTTATTGACCCTTCTTATTATGGAAATGTTGCTGCCATGAAAGGTAAAGGGGCAGATATACAATTAAATACTGTAAATATTGATCACGGGCTTACCTGGCGTACCGGCTTTATTTTTAGCTGGGCGGCAACAAAAGTTACGCACTATTATGTTCCGGAAAGTAACACCGGTGCCAACTATGTATATGCCAACTCCATTAACCCTGTATTGAACAGGCCGCTGTTTAGCCTGTACAGCTATGCCTGGGGCGGGCTGGATGCATCCAACGGAAATCCCCAGGGTTATCTGAACGGTAAGATCAACGAAGATTACAGCAGCATTTATAGCGGTACGCCGGTTGACAGTATGGTTTATAACGGCCCGGCGCAACCGGTTTTTTATGGTGCATTGAGAAATGATATCGGTTATAAAGGATTCAGCCTGTCTTTTAATATCAGTTATAAGCTGGATTATTATTTCAGGACGGCATCGGTGAACTACGGCAGTCTTTATGCAGCCTGGAATGGCAATGGTGATTTTGCAAAACGATGGCAAAAACCGGGTGATGAAAAAATCACGCATGTACCCTCTATGTCTTATCCTGCCAACTATTACAGGGATTTTTTTTACCAATATTCGGCGGCGCTTGTAGCCAATGCCGGTAATGTGAGGCTTGAAGATATAAACCTGAGTTACATGTTTCCCCGAAAAACAAATAACAAGTCCGCGATACAAAGCCTGCGGTTATTTATTTATGTATCGAACGTTGGAATACTCTGGAAAGCAAACCGGTTTAATGTAGACCCATATTACAACAATATCGCCCGTGAAGGCCGCAGCTTTTCTACCGGTATTACTATCAGTTTTTAAATAAAAAATACTATTATGAAATATTACTATACCGCCATAATGCTTCTTTTCATGATGGGTTGCCGGAAAAATGATTTTCTTGATGCGAAGCCCAATCCTTCGGTTGTTGTGCCATCCACCCTTTCAGATTACGAGGCATTATTGAACAATGACGCCACCATGAACGGCGAAACATACGGCATTGTTCCTGTGCTCGGAGAAACGGGTGCAGACAATTATTTCCTTCCGGATGATGTTTATAGTGCAGTTTTAAAGCCTCTTTACCGTAAGTCCTATACATGGGAAAAAGATGTTTTCCAGGATGAACAGGTTAGTGACTGGAACCTTCCTTACCAGAGTATTTATATAGCCAACGTTGTTTTGGATGGTTTGCAGGAATTACATCCGGATGCAGATGAAACCATAAGATATAATGAAACCATTGGCTGCGCACTTTTTTTCAGAGCACATGCTTTTTACCAGCTTTCACAGGTATTTGCCAAACCGTATGATAAAGCCACGGCAGCCAATGACCCGGGGTTGCCTTTACGGCTTACAAGTTCCCTAACAGAAAATCTCAAGCGGAGTTCGCTTGAAGCAACTTATCAACAAATAATAACAGATACAAAAACAGCAATAGGGCTTATGCCTGCACGGCCTGTATATGCAACACAGCCGGGTAAGGCGGCCGGCTATGGTTTACTGGCCAGGTTGTATTTAAGCATGCAGGACTATACCCAGGCCCTGGCCTATGCGGATTCGTGCCTGCAACTGCAGCATGACCTGATGGATTATAATGATCTTGATACAACAGGCAATTACCCGTTTACTATTCTTAACAGTGAGGTGATTTTCCAGTGTGAGATGATAAGAGGGACTGATGTGGTGCCGGTAAATGCCAACTATTGTTACGTGGATACTGCTTTGTTTGATATGTATCAATCCAATGACCTCAGGAAAGTTGTTTTCTTCAATCCAAAAAGCGGATATCATTATTTTAAAGGCAGTTATTCCGGCTATTATGGTATGTTTTCCGGTATTGCAACAGATGAAATTTATCTCATGCGTGCTGAATGCTACGCGAGAACGGGCAGGCAAAAACAAGCACTGGAGGATATAAATACTTTATTGGAAAAACGGTATATAGCCGGAAATTTTGTACCCTATACAATTGCCAATACACCCGATGTTTTGCAGTTGGTGCTGGATGAAAGAAGAAAAGAACTCTGCTTCCGCGGATTACGCTGGACTGATTTAAGAAGGCTTAACCTGAAAGACGGGCATATCGTTCTGTACCGGCGTGTGGGTAATGCATTGTATACGCTGCCTCCAAATGACAGCCGGTATGTTTACCCGGTTCCATCACCGGTTATCAGCTTAAACCCGGTAATAGAACAAAATAAAAGGTAAAAACGGGAGGGTGTACCTCCCGTTTTGTTAATGGAATTTTCTGTCCGGCGTATCTGCGGGTGTGGCATCACTTATAGTTGATGGGGTGCGGGCGGAAAGAAACCCTTTTGCACAGATATCCTGACCGTTTAAACATCCTGACGACGGGTTCTCACCCACTACATCTTCACTATATGTACCATTGGCATTTCTCGTGTACCAATGATATTCCTGGGCCTTGTTTAAAGCCGGGAATGCAAATGCAGATACCGCAAGAACGATGGCAACCATGCCTGTAAGCATTTTTTTCATGATATAACAATTGTGTTAAGAAATGAGCGCCTACTTCTTTTTTTACAGGATTTTCGGCTTCCAACCTGCTTATCGCGATAATGTTTTTATTCATACTTTTTTATACCGGCGGCTTTGCCTGCTTAGCCGAAGGGCCGCTATATCCAGAGCGATGAAACCTATGTTGAAGAGAATATGTTGCTTCCATCCCATTTTTGCAATCAGGCCCCCGCAGCTGCAGGGCAGGCTGGTTTTTAATAGTACCATCGCCAGCAGGTAGAGTGTAAACACAGCCAGCAACGCAGCCGCTGCATATAAGCCATGCCGGGCTGAGGCAGGAAAGAACAGTAATGTCACCACGGTGATTTCAGCAAGCGGCACTGCCCATGATATGAATACCGCTGCCGGCGCCAGCCACGGAAACTGCCGCAACTGCGCATAAAAAACAGCATGTTCTGCCAGTTTGCTTATAGCCGTATAGCCAAATAACAGCATGAGCATGCCACTGATGACCTGAATGGCTATATGATGCACCCGTTTTGCTTTCATGCAGTTTTATAAAATGCGTGTAAGGTAGGTGTATGGAAGCCTGCAATTATGGGTATTGATGCCAGAATTTAAGGGTACTGATCCCATTTCTTTCCCGGAAAACTGCATAAACCCGGTTCTTTCTTCCGGCAGGAAGCGCGAACCATGCTTCAGGTATGGAGGAAGGTACAAGGAGATATGGAGGAGGGTGCAAGGAAGTGCGAAGGTTATTGCCCTTTTATGCACCGGTGCGCCGGATATCGTAAATTTTAAAAAACTTCACGGGCAGCGTTTGGATTTTCTTTGCCCTGCGCTTAAAGTGAGACCGTTTCCCTCAATATGGGAGAAAGCGAATACCATTCATCCTTATTTTGAAATCTTTAACATTTTGCTAACAGCTGATAGTTTGCTTTGCCGGGATAAATACATATGTGTTTAGTATATATAAAAAATGTTATGAATCAGCATATTGTTGATCCATGATAAATTTATGAGTTATGTTCAGATTTGGGGCGCACGGCACAGTCCTAAAAAAATTAACAATACTTTTTATTTTTTTTAACCGTTTGTTTATTTTCTGATATTTTTACAATGCAATCTTGTAAATATCTTATCAATGGCTAACAAGCGTTTGTATTATTTATATCTAATTTATATATTTTTTCAATAATTATATATTTTGCTTTGACAATCAAAACGTATATAACTTATGTCTCCGTATTGATTATGCAGCGCTTAGGGTTTCGGGTTTGTCTTTAAAGCATTATAATTTAACGGAACATTGAAATTTTCTTAACCATTTGTTCATACGCTTATATTTCTTCAGGATATCCTGAAAAGACAAAATGAGAACGGTATAAAATGAGATCGTAATATCCGGGAACGCAACGAATGCTTTTTCGTTGCAGTTTTTTATGCAGGGAGTTATTATTCGTGGTTAATAAGTTTTTACTTACAATAACGCTTTTTCTTAATCCTTATAATCACATACATAAATTAAATTGTCCAAAATGAGAAAGACAGTAAGTATGTTTATCATGGTGCTGCTTACGAGCGTTGCGGCGTGGTCGCAGGGTAAAATAAGCGGTACGGTGAAAGACCAGAACGGGGATCCCGTTCCCTTTGCAACAGTTAATGTAAAAGGCACAAAAGTTACAGTTGCAGCAGATGTGAATGCAAATTTTACCATTCCTGCCAAAAGCGGCGATGTGCTGGTAATTACGGCGGTTGGGATTGATCCTTTGGAGGTTACAGTGGGAAATGACCCTGTAATAACGGCAACCGTTAACAGGACTTCCGGTACTATAACAGACGTGGTTGTAACTACGGCGCTGGGTATCAGGAGAAGCAAGAATGAATTGCCTTATGCCGCACAGCAGGTTTTGGGAGATGAAGTGAGCATGCAACGTTCAGGTAATTTTATCAATAACCTTAATGGTAAGGTGGCAGGTTTGCAAATTAACCAGTCAAATAGTTTGGGTGGTTCTACAAATGCTGTATTGCGTGGTAATAAGTCCCTCGCTGGCAGCAATCAGGCATTATTTGTTATTGACGGGGTGCCTGTAAGTAACAATATCACCAACTCAGGGAACCAAACTACAGGTCGCGGCGGTTACGATTACGGAAATGCGGCTGCAGACATTAATCCTGACGACATAGCCTCCATTACTGTGTTAAAGGGTGCCGCTGCAAGCGCGTTATATGGTAGCCGGGGTTTTAATGGCGTTATCCTGATTACAACCAAGAAAGGCAGAAAGGGTTTAGGTGTAACTGTTAATGCAGGCGTTACAACCGGAGGTATTTTAAAATCGACTTTTGCAAAATACCAGAAGTCTTATGGTGGCGGCTACGGACATTATTATGAAGGGCCAGACAGCGGCCCCAATGCCTATAACTTTCTATACCGTGATATTAACGGTGATGGTGAACCGGATTTAGTAGATCCAACCAGCGAAGATGCTTCTTATGGTGCAGCTTTTGACCCGAATTTAATGGTTTACCAATGGGATGCTTTTGATACTTCCTCAGCTTTTTACGGAAAAGCAAAACCATGGGTTGCCGCTAAAAACGGTCCTGAAACTTTTTTCCAAACACCTTTTTCCTATAATACCAGTGTATTTGTAGACGGTGGCGATGATAAAGCCACTTTTAAATTAGGCTATACAAAAAATGATGATCAGGGAGTTTTGCCAAACAGCCGTGTAACTAAGGATGGTCTTAATTTAGGCGGCGATCTGAAGCTTACAGATAAATTGACAGCCAGCGCCAACATAGATTACAGCAGGGTTAAAGGGTTGGGCCGGTACGGCACGGGTTATGACTCAAAAAACCTGATGACCACTTTCAGGCAATGGTTCCAGGTAAATAATGATTTACAGGAATTAAAACAGGCCTATTTCCGTAATCGCCAGAATATAACCTGGAACTGGGCTGATCCTACGGATCTAACCCCCATTTATTGGGACAATCCTTACTGGGTGAGGTATGAGAATTATGAAAATGATTCCCGTTCCCGCTATTTCGGGTATGCCTCCTTAAATTATAAACCAGCAGAATGGGTAAATATTTTAGGCAGGGTTTCATTAGACCATTTTAACCAGCAGCAGGAAGAACGCATAGCTGTTGGAAGTGTAGATCCTTCTCTGTATAGCCGGTATCTCCAAAACTACAGTGAATATAACTATGATATCCTTGCAACTTTTATCAAAAGCATTACTACAGACCTGAAGTTTAACGGGTTACTGGGTATGAATATCAGGAGGGATTACAGCAATTCCATTTTTTCTTCCACCAATGGCGGTTTGATTGTACCGGGGGTATATTCACTGAGTAACTCCGTAAGTACACCTTTGGCGCCTACTGAAACAGATCTTCGCTATGGCACTGATTCCTATTTTGGCGGGGCAACTTTTACCTATAAGGAAGTGTTTACGTTGGATGGAACGCTCAGAAGAGACCAATATTCTACCTTGCCAAGGGGTAACGATATTTTTTATTATCCATCCGTATCAGCAGGGTTTATATTCTCCAACCTGCTGCCGGGTGCAAAATCATGGCTCAACTATGGTAAATTAAGGGCAAATTATGCTGTTGTAGGTAATGATATGGGGCCTTACAATGTGTTTGATACATACGTGCTTGGTTCGCCATTTAATGGCCAGCCCCTGGCATCAGTTCCTTCAACCAAGAGTAATGAAGACCTGGTTCCGGAAAAAATACAAAGCAAAGAAATAGGTATAGAATTGGGATTTCTTAAGAATCGAATTACTGCAGACCTGACCTACTATTATGCAAAGTCAATTGACCAACTTGTTCCTGTAGCCGTTTCAACTGCTACCGGTTATTCTTTCAAGTACTATAATTCAGGCACTGTGCGCAACAAGGGTATTGAAGCTACATTAATGGTAACCCCGGTGAAAACAAAAGACCTTACCTGGGACCTTACTTTCAACTTTACCCAAAACCGCAACAAGGTGCTTGTACTGCATGATTCAGCAGATAACCTGCAACTGGCTTCTTTCCAGGGTGGTGTTTCTATTAATGCAACTCTTGGCAAGCCTTATGGCACTATCCGCGGTTCTGATTATATTTATACAAACGGTCAGAAAACCGTTGGTTCCAATGGCTATTATTCAATTACATCTGCTTCCAATAATTTAATCGGTGATCCTAACCCGGACTGGATGGGTTCAGTGTCCAGCAGCCTGCGTTACAAGAACCTTTCTTTCAGCTTTTTGATCGATACAAAGCAGGGGGGTGACATTTTCTCACTTGACCTGTACTATGGTTTAGCTACCGGCTTATATCCTGAAACAGCCGGTATGAACGATCTTGGCAACCCGGTTAGAAATCTTTTAAGCGATGGCGGTGGTTTGATTTTACCAGGCGTTACGGCGGACGGGAAAGAGAATACGACAAGGGTTTCTGCTTCTAACTACGGCACATTTGGTTATGCAAGAAACCCGGCAAAGACTTTTGTTTATGATGCCAGTTTCGTTAAGTTAAGGGAGGCAGCTATTTCTTATTCCCTTCCAAGTGCATGGCTTAACGATGGTAAGTTTATTAAAGGAATTGATCTTTCCGTTGTGGGTAGAAACCTTTGGATCATACATAAGAATTTGCCTTATGCCGATCCGGAAGAGATCATCAGTGCGGGCAACTACCTTGGTTACCAGGGTGGCGCTTATCCCACTGTGCGCACATTTACCTTCAACATTAAAGCAAGGTTCTAAACAAACACGTAAAAAATACTGAAATGAAAAAAATTATTATAGCCGCTTTTGGGTTGGTGCTCCTCGGTTCCTGTGCAAAAGATTTCTCCAATAAGGATCCCAAGGCCCCATCTGTAGTACCTTCCTATTCGCTTTTTACAAATGCCCAAAAAGCGTTGTCTGACCAGTTGGCTTCTGCCAATGTAAACTCGGGTATTTTTCGTTTAATTACCCAGCAATGGCAGGAAACAACTTATACAGATGAGAGTAATTATGATTTAGGTACAAGAAATATTCCGCAGAACTGGTGGGCGACCTATTACCTGACAGTTATACAGGATTTGACAGCTTCCAAAGCGCTTATTCCTACAGATGTAGCTGATCCTGATGTTCAAAAAAACCAAATAGCTACCGCCGATATACTGCAGGTATATGCTTATTACATACTTGTTTCTACGTTTGGTAATATTCCATATACAGAAGCGCAGGATATTAATAATCCTTTTCCAAAGTATGATGATGCAGCTACGGTGTATGCTGATTTGTTATCAAGATTAAATAATGATATAGCCGCTTTGAACCCAGATGTGGATGCGTTCGGTTCTGCAGACCTGCTTTATAGCGGCGATGTTACTGCCTGGCTGAAGTTTGCCAATTCCATCAAATTAAAAATGGGCATGTTGCTGGCAGATTCTGATGCTGCTACTGCAAAATCTACTGTTGAGTCCGCTGTAACTGCCGGTGTATTTGATTCCAATGACGATAATGCGCTCTTTTATTATACTACCGCCACACCGAATGTTAATCCCGTTTGGACTGATCTTGTACAAAGTGGCAGAAAGGACTTTGTTGCCTGCGCCACTTTAATTGATGCATTGAAAGCTTTAAAAGATCCGAGACTGGATGCCTATTTCACAGTAGATGCAAACGGGGGTTACTCCGGCGGTGATGCGGGCGCTTCAAGCAATTATGCCACCTTCTCAAAACCTGCTGAAGCTATTACAGCGCCGGACTATCCCAATGACCTGCTGGATTATGCCGAAGTGGAGTTTTTACTGGCAGAGGCGGTTGAAAGAGGAATGAGTGTGGGTGGAACGGCTGCCGGGCATTACAATGCAGCCATTACAGCTTCTATTGAATTCTGGGGTGGTTCAAGCGGGGATGCCGCAACTTATTTAGCCCAGCCTTCCGTAAACTATGCAACTGCAGCCGGCACATGGAAGCAGAAAATTGGTGTTCAGAAATGGATAGCGCTTTATAACCGGGGTTTTGATGCCTGGACTGAGCAGCGGAGACTGGATTATCCTGTTCTGGTTGCCCCTGAAACCGCCTTATCTGATTACCCGGTGCGTTATACTTACCCGGTTAATGAACAAAACTTAAATGGCCCTAACTGGAAAGCAGCCTCTTCTGCCATTGGCGGGGATGAGGTTACCACAAAGCTTTTCTGGGATAAATTTTAAATAAACAATGCCTTCTAAAAAAGCAGGAATGTAGCGTTTCCTGCTTTTTTATTTTTGATACCTGATGAAGTTTTCTCCACCTATATTTTTTTGGAAAATGCTGATTTTAGCATTGCTTTCTGGTGAAAGGAGCCATGCCCAGCCATTTAATAATGTGTGGATTTTTGGAGCGCAATCGGGTCTTGATTTTAATACCAGCCCGCCAAAACCGGTAAAAAGCATTACCTCTTTTCCACCGCCAGCCCCTTCTCCTTTCATCCTTCCATACTATATTTCATCTATCTGCGATTCCAGCGGCAATCTTTTATTTTATACGGATGGCATTACTTTATGGAATAAGAATAAAAAAGAAGTAAAAAGATATTTGGGCAGATGGCCGTGGTCTGGCCTGATGATGCCCTTGATTTTGCCGTATCCAGGGCATGATTCTTTATATTATCTTTTTGGCGTTTCCGATCATAGCTATGCCAACAAGCTTCAATATCTCACGATAAGGGCAAAAACCGGCTCGGATGTAGAGATCGTTTACCCTGAACCATCAACCATAGATAATTATTATACAAGGTTATTAGACAATGCTTCTGGGCTTGTAGCGGGCACGCATGCCTGTAACGGAAAGGATGTTTGGATTGTTGCAGAAGCAAATGGCAGTTTATACAGTTTTTTAGTAACAGATAAGGGCGTTAATCCAATGCCGGTTGTTTCTTCTTTTCCGGATATTTTACCTGCAGGGTTTATAAATGCGGGATATGGTAACATGAAATTTTCCGCCAGCGGGGAACGAATGATACTACCTTCAGCGCCGGACCATGCCATATTTGTGTTTGATTTTGATAACCAAACCGGCAAATTCAGTTCGCCCTTAAAAATTACAACCGGCGATGCAGAAGAATTTGAAGATGCCGAATTATCACCTGATGGCACAAAACTGTATTATGCTTCTGAAATACAATCTGCCAATGCAGAAATACCGGGCTCGTTTCATGACGTTTATCAATTTGACCTGAATGCGGGTAATATTTCGTCTATCCAGGCTACAAAACTTAAAATTTCCTATTCTGAACATGAAGCATGCAGCCCCCGCGTATGTTTTTTTGTCTACAAAACTTTGCAGCTTGGTCCTGATGAAAAAATTTATATAAGCCAGCGTACGGCCAGTATAGATCTTGACCATGCGGCAACAGTAATTGAATTTCCCAATAAGGCGGGCAAGAATTGTTTTTATAAGTATAACGGACTGGATTTGAAGCAAAAATTTTCGATTATCAACTACAATTACATACGATCGTTTACTTATACGCCGGAAAAGAACGGTATTCAGATTCAAAAGTCAAACTGCATGGATAAACCTGTTGAGTTTTCCTTATTATATAAGAAAGTGGATTCTGTAAAATGGAATTTTGGGGATGCAGCATCGGATGAAAACAATTTTTCTACATTATTAAACCCGCAACATACTTATCCCGGAGTGGGAACTTACACGGCAACAGCCATTATTTATACGAGATGCCAGGCTGATACTGCAACTGCTATTGTAAATATTAATAATATTGCTGCTGTACATATTGCAGACAATATTAAAGACACAACCATTTGTAAAGGCCAGGATTTCACCTACGACGTTACAACACCCAATGCAACAGGTTATTTGTGGAGCACGGGGCTAATTTATCCTGTAAGGAAAATGACTGATTCCGGAACTTATTCCATAACTGCTTACAATGAATGTTCTGTTGATAATAAAACTTTTACAGTGGCCATTGAAGCATGTAACTGTAAGGTGTTTGTTCCAAATTCATTTACCCCCAATAAAGACGGGTTGAATGACAGGTTTAAACCCATTATAGATTGTAATCCTCTCCGGTATGAATTTTTTGTGTATGACAAATTCGGACAGGTTCAGTTCCGGACTTCCAAAATCCAGGAAGGCTGGGATGGCTATATAAAAGCGTATCCCGGTCAGCCGGGCGTTTATGTGTGGAGGACTATTTATCAAAATCCGAATGATAAAAAGGTTCACCAGTTGAGGGGAACAGTTACTTTAATAAGGTAAAAAAAATTATTTTAACAAAAAGTGCTGTTTCTACATATTTTTTTTGATTTTTGTTGAAATCGTAAATGAGAAAATTTAATTGATTATCAAATAAGTTTTTTAACTGCTTTCATCATTCTTTTATAATCACACGTTTAAAATCAAAAATTGTCTAAAATGAGAAGAATTCTAAGTGTACTTGGTTTTATGCTTATTACGCTTGCGGCCTGGTCGCAGGAAAGAATAAGCGGAACAGTGAGAGACCAAAATGGCGACCCCGTTCCCTTCGCTACAGTAAATGTAAAAGGAACCAGCTCTTCCGTTGCGGCAGATGCCAATGCTAATTTTAGTATTGCGGCTAAACCGGGCGATATACTGGTTATTTCGGCAGTTGGCATTGCCAACCAGGAAGTAACGGTTGGTAATTCCCGCAATATTAATGTTGCTGTAACCAGAACTAACCAGGAATTAAGCGAAGTTGTGGTAACTGCAGGTGGTATAACGAGGAGAAAGAGCGAGGTTGGTTCTGCCCAAACTGCTATTACCGGTGCAGCCGTTACCAAAGGAAAAGCTATCAATATTGCGGGTGGCCTGCAGGATAAAGTGGCAGGGTTAAACATCCAGGGAACTACCGGCGGCGTTAACCCCAACTATCGTATTATCTTGAGAGGTAACAGGTCGCTTACCGGAAATAACGAAGCCCTGATAGTGCTGGATAACGTAATCGTACCCAACTCTGTTTTAAACAACCTCAACCCTGAAGACGTTCAATCGTTCAATATTCTGCAGGGTGCAAGTGCTGCTGCCTTGTATGGTTCCCAGGCTTCCAATGGTGCCATTATCATTACTACAAAAAGAGGAACTGCCGGCCGCACGAACGTTCGCGTGGCTAATACAACTACCGGTGAGCATGTTGCCTTTTTCCCAAAAAATCAAATGTCATATGGCCAGGGTGGTAGTTCTTACGGATATGATGAAAATGGCCAGCCTAATTTTTCTTCCATTGAAAACCAGAGTTACGGGCCGCATTTTGACGGTTCTACACGCCCTCTTGGTGAACCGCTTGAAGACGGCACACAGGAAACACAGTTGTATACAGGAAATGATACGCGTGAAAAGTTCTGGAAAACAGGTATCACCAACCAGACAGATTTCTCTTTAAGCAGTGGTGATGAAGTTTCCACTATTTATGTATCAGGTCAATATACATCGGTAAAGGGAACCACACCCAAAGACAAGTTTAACAGGACATCCTTACGTGTAAACGGTTCAAGAAAAATTTACGGTAATAAACTGGCGGTGAATTATTCTTTAGGTTATACGCAGAATAATTATGACATCACTACCCAAACGAACGGCATATATAATAATATGCTGAACATGCCTTCGAATATTGACATTACAAGGTATGCCAACTGGCAAACAGATCCTTTGGCCAATCCTAATGGTTATTATAATCCATGGTACCTGAACCCCTACTGGCAGCTGGATAACTACCGCAGGGATGAAAGAAATGAATACCTGATAGGAAATGTGGAATTAAAATATTCTCCTTTATCCTGGTTAAGCCTTACTGCACGCCAGGGTATTACCAAAACCAACCAGTACGGTAAATCCTGGAATAATTCCTTCAAGTATACAGAATATGCGAAGGAGTCAAGCAGCAACTCAAAATCAGATATTGCAGCGGGTGTTTCTGATAATGAAAATTACACCATGAATTTGCTGAGCGATATTTATTTTGAAATAAAGCAAAAGGCAAATGATTTCTCATTTGATTTAGTGGGCGGCGGCCAATGGAATCAGAATGCGTATAAAGGAACAGGCGTTTCCGCTTCACCTCTTGTAATACCTGACCTTTACAATGTGGGTAACCTGGTAGGTATTCCGGGCGCCAGCGAAGCCAGTTACCTGGCACGCATCATGGGCGTTTACGGTACTTTACAGGTAGGCTATAAAGATTATTTATTTTTAAACCTTACCGGCAGAAATGACTGGTCTTCTATCTTGCCTGCGGCAAACAGGTCATTCTTCTATCCTTCAGCCAACCTTTCCTTTGTAGCCAGCCAGGCTATAGACGCCATTAAAAACAGTAACACAATCACTTACTTAAAACTCCGCGGCGGTGTATCAAAAGTGGGCGAGGTAAACCTTGGAAACAACACCAACTTTGGTGCTTACCAGTTGCAGAGAACATTTTCTCAGCAGAGCGGTTTCCCTTATGGCAGCCTTCCCGGTTTCGGCCTGGATAATACTATCGTATCTGCCTCACTACAGCCTGAAATCACTAAACAATATGAATTTGGTTTCGATATCAGCTTAATGCACGACAGGCTTACTTCTGCTGTAACCTGGTATCATTCTGTTACAAACAATCAAACTGTTACTACAGGTCTTTCCTATACTTCCGGTGGCAGCGGCTACCTTACCAATGTTGGCGAAACCATGAGTGAAGGCCTGGAAGCGGAATTACATGTTACTCCTATAAGAACCGCTAACTGGCGTGTAACCGTAGGTGGTAACTTCAGCTACCTGAATAACAAGGTTATTGAAATTGGTAATGGTGTTGACCAAATAAGATTGGCTGGTTACACAGATGGTTCCGGTATCTATGCAGTGGCAGGACAGGCATTCCCGGTAATTATGGGTTTTGATTTTGTAAGAGACGATGAAGGCCATGTAATTGTAGATGCCTCAACCGGTGAGCCAACAAAGGACGCCACACTGAAAATTCTGGGCAATTCCCAGCCTAAACAAAGGCTTTCCCTCGATTTTAATGTTCAGTACAAAGGTTTTGAACTTACAGGACTTTTCCAGTACAGGGGTGGATATAACATGTATTTTGGTTCCGGTTCAGATGTTGACTGGGCAGGTACAGGTATAAGAACAACCTTATTTAACCGTGGCCGTTTTGTATTCCCTAATTCGGTTTATGAAGATCCGGCACACCCGGGTACTTATATTAAGAATACCAACATTACACTTACTGACGGAAACGGTAACGCCGGTTTCTGGACCAGCGAAAACAACAGGGATGTGTCTTCCAACTATGTTTCTTCAGGCGCTTTCTGGAAGTTAAGAGAGCTTTCACTGGCATACCACCTTCCGCAAAGCTTGTTTAGAAAAGCTTCTTTCATAAAAGGCATTGATGTAAGCGTGCAGGGCCGTAACCTGTTTATCTGGCTTCCGAAAACAAACTTTTACACTGATCCTGAATACAGCGAGGTTAGCAGTACCAGCAACGGTATTGGTATCACAGGCATAAGCTCAGCGCCGCCTTCACGCTATTATGGTGGAACAATAGCCATAAACTTCTAAGAGAAATCTATCAGTGTAAATGACATTTAAAATTGAAAAAAAATACAAATGAAGAGAATTATTAATATAGGTGTATGGGGCATGGTACTGGTGTTTGGCCTCACCTCATGTAAAAAATATCTTGATATAAATGAGAATCCAAATTCTGCAACTACCTCAACCCCTGAATTGGTGCTTTCTCAGGCACTAACCGCTACAGCGAATGTAGTAAGCACTTATAATTCAATGGGCGCCCAGTTAGGTGGATACATGGCTAATGCAGGAGGATACGGCGGCTTTGGTTCTTCGGTTACCTATAACCTGGGTAATGATGATTATCAGAATTGCTGGAACCAGGCTTACGATAATTTAGCCGATTACCAGTGGATAATTAATAATACGGAAGGCAACGAGGATTACGATTATTATAATGCTGCGGCGAAAATCATGAAAGCCTATGAATTTCAGCTTTTAGTGGATACTTATAATGACGTTCCTTATACAGAGGCCTTTAAAGAAACAGAAAACCTTACGCCTACTTATGATAAGGCGCAGGATGTTTACCAAAGCATTTATGCTTTACTGGATGAGGCGATCCAATTGATCAATGACGGAGCTTCTGTGGGTAATATTCAGGAGTTTTCTGATAATGATGTTATGTTTAAGGGCAATATGGACAACTGGAAAAAGTTTGCCAATACAGTAAAACTGCGTATTGCTTTAAGGGGACAATCAGGCGGCCTCAGTTTTAGCAACAGCTATGATCCGGTTGGTTTTCTGACCACCGATGCTGTTATCAACCCGGGCTACCAAAAGGCTGACGGCAAACAAAATCCAAAATGGAATACCTGGGGATATACCTATACCGGGAGCACTGCTAACAGGGCATGGATGCCAACAGAGTTTATAGCTGCATTCTATGATGGCACAAAATTGAATGATTACAGAGGATATGCCATTTTTAATAATTTTGGCGGTTCTTCTTTTGGCACCAACCAGTTGGGTTATGAAAGCACAAGTGTGCCTTCAGCGCCGGCAGCGGGAAGCTGGATAACACCTTATGAAGAACAAGAAAACAACATTGGCGTATTGAAAGGATCTGGCATGGCCATGCCAATTATTACCCTGGCTGAATCGGACTTTTTACAAGCGGAAGCAGCATTGAAGGGCGGTTTTGGTGTAAATGTTAAGGCTGACTCTCTTTTTTACAAAGGCATACAGGATTCTTACAAATACATCTACAGGCTGCGCGATGGTTCTTATGATCTAAACGGCTGGGATCCTGAAGTAGACTATGAAGCTTATCTTAGTGAAGATCTGAACGGTGATAATTATCTGGTGCACTATGAAAATGCATCTTCAAATGATCAACGTCTCGAAGCAATTATTACCCAAAAATATATTGCATTAAATATGGTGAATTCCGACCAGGGCTGGAATGATTTCAGGCGTACAGGATACCCAAAAATTGTTAATGGCTCTACAGATGGAACTAAAACATTTGCCTCTTTACAGTCTGTTAGTACAAGACCGGATAAACTGCCTTCAAGGGTTTTATATCCTACCAGCGAATTGTCTTATAACAATGCGAATTTGCCCAAGGATATAAGTGAATTTAATTCAATGATCTTCTGGGATCCTAACTGATTTGTTTAAGTAACTGATAAAATTTAATGCATACAAAATACATATTATGAAAAGATTATTTAAAATAGGAGGGTCGCTATTATTGTTAACGAGCATGATGTTTACTTCATGTTTAAAAGATGATTCGTTAACACTGGATACCGGCCTGTCAGATAATGTTACCGAATTTGGAAACACCGGGTCCATAGCTACAAATCCCAGTGGAGCTGCTGCACCCAGGTTTGCAATTGATCTAGGATCATTACAGACCGGTGATACCGCGTCGTTTAAAGTTAACGTTAATTACGCAGGTGATGAAATGGCACCACAGGATATTACAGTGACTGTAGATATAGACGAATCATTACTCGCTACTTATAATGCTGAACATAGTGTTGACGGCGCTAATTATGTAGCACCCCCAATGTCTCTTTTTAAAACAAGTTTTCCAATAACGTTGGTTATACCGAAAGGTAAGCAAATGGCACAAGCTACAATAGAAGCGCAACTTTCAAATGATTACGATTTTAATGCTGCTTATGCACTTCCTTTAAAAATCACTTCAACTTCTGTTGGTGAAGTAAGCGGTAATTTTGGATCTGCTTTATATTCTATAACTGTAAGAAATATTTATGACGGAGAATTTACAGTAGACGGAAGTTTTGTTGATCTTACCAACAGCAATTTCCTTGCAGATTATACTAAAACAATAGATTTAGTTACTACCGGTGCTACCCGAAACGGGTATTTTAATACTGGCTTGAACGGCGGAATATTTGGATATGATTTTCTTGTTTATGACCCTAGTGATGATTCGTATTCCGGCTCATATTATGGTAGTTTTGCCCCCGAATTTATTTTTGATACTGAAGGGAATGTAACAGGTGTTGTAAATTCTTACGGCCAGCCAAGTTCCAATGGAAGAAGTGCGGAACTTGATCCGGCGGGCGAAAATAAAATGACATTTAGCGCAGATGGAACTCCTGAGGAGTTGAATGTAAGTTACTTTATGTTACAGCCTGGAACTACAATAAGATGTAAATTCACTGAGAAATTTGTATACGTTGGGCCAAGGCCATAACCATGAATCTTCGTTAAATAAAGCCGTTTCAGTTTTGAAACGGCTTTATTATTATAATTATCTATAAGATTCCCATAACTGACCTACATCTTAACATATCTTAAATCACCCGATTTTACAACCATATTCAAGAAACCATAGATTTGCCGAAAATTCCCTCATGCGTTTTTCCAAGCCTGTTATTGCGGCCGCTGCTTTGATGATTGCGTTTGCCTCCTGCAAAAAGGATTCTAACTCTATAGATACAACACCCAATTTTTATTTTGTAAATGGCGGCCCGGCCGGGTTTGATGATAACCTGATCTTGTTTCCCTCTGCCGATACGCTTACCTTCAATATGATTATATCTTCCACCTACCTGCCTTCAAAAGAGGTTACCATTATGTTGAGCGTGGAAGATTCATCCCGCCAGTATTATAATTCCGTGCATTTTACCAATTACCAGCAAATGCCTTCTACTGCTTATAGTTTTCAAACCAGTATTACTGCTACAACAGAAAGCGTTTACGATACCATTCCCGTAAAACTCAATAAACAGTTTCTTGGTGGCGAAGACTATATGCTGCCTGTAGTTATAACTTCCATAAGCCAGTATAAGCTGGATACAAGCAGGCGGGTTTTATACCTGCATACTTCAGGCAATAAACTGGCCGGCATTTATGCTTCCACCAGTTTCAAAACAAGTTATGATGGTGATGCCGCCGGCGGTATCATCAGCGATACAGCCACTACCCAATTAACCAAAAACCTGGCGCCGGTGTCCTCCACACAGTCTCAGCTTGACTACGCAGAACTTGGCTCAAACGGCTGGAAATACCTGTTGACTTATGCAAACGGAACTTTTATAGCTGATGTAAATGACGTGGCAAAAAGCTCGGTAAAATCCGGGTCATTTACCATTATAACATCCACGTTCAATCCGCTTACAAAAGATATTTATATTAAAAGCAGCTATAAAAATTTAAGCGGGGATGAACGTATTGTGGAAGAATCGCTAACATTGCAGAAATAAATTTACAGGTTATGGCAGATCAACCGCAGCAGCAAAACCAGCTCAACATAGAAATAAGTGAAGAAGTATCGGAAGGAACTTATGCCAACCTTGCTATTATAACACACAGCCATGCTGAGTTTGTAATAGATTTCGTAAATGTAATGCCCGGCACGCCCAAAAGCAAAGTAAAATCCCGCATTATCCTCACACCCATGCATGCCAAACGCTTTATGCGCGCCATGCAGGAAAATATTGAACGTTACGAAAATGTTCATGGAAAGATACAGGACCTTGAACAGGTTGAAATTCCGCTCAATTTTGGCGGCCCTACCGCTCAGGCATAATACCTGCTTCTCCCGGTAAAGTTTAAAGGCGGTACACTTTCTTATTAAAGAAAACTAAATTCTCCTGCCCGGTGCATGAGGGCTTTCATTTTTTTATGTAGCTTACACGTTATGATTGGAAACAGGTTTGTAAAATTTGATCCTGCAGCGAATGGTAAAAGCAAATTTGAGCAGTTGCTTGATATTTTCATGCAATTGCTTACCTATACCAGCGGCGATGCCGATGAAGCGCTGCAATGGATGAATGAGCTGGATAAAAAGTACCAGCTTACAGATGATGAATATGGTATGGGTGATTTTATTGATGACCTGAAACGCAATGGTTATATAAAGGATAATAGTGAAACCGGCGCTTTGCAGATAACTGCTAAAAGTGAACAAAGCATTCGCAAAAAAAGCCTTGAAGAAATATTTGGCAAGCTCAAAAAAAGTAAACAAGGTGATCATGCAACCAATAAGCCCGGGCAGGGTGATGAAATAAGTCCTGATTACCGGCCATTCCAGTTTGGCGATATGCTGGAGCAGATTGATTTTACGGAAAGTATCCGCAACGCCCAGATCAATCATGGTGTAGAAAGTTTTCAGATGCATGAAGATGATCTGCAGATCCGCGAAACAGATTTTAAGGCGCAAACATCCACTGTGCTGATGATTGATATTTCACACAGCATGATCTTATACGGCGAAGACAGGATTACGCCGGCAAAGAAAGTGGCTATGGCCTTGAGTGAGCTTATCACTACCAAATATCCTAAAGACACGCTGGATATTGTGGTATTTGGTAATGATGCCTGGCCCGTTGAAATTAAAGATCTGCCTTACCTGCAGGTGGGCCCTTATCACACCAATACCGTTGCAGGTATTGAGCTGGCAATGGATATTCTGCGCCGCAGAAGAAACCCGAATAAGCAGATTTTTATGATAACTGATGGCAAGCCTACCTGTTTAAAAGTTGGTGGCCGCTATTATAAAAATGCTTTCGGGCTTGACAGGAAGATCACGAACCGTTGTTTAAACCTGGCGGCACAATGCAAAAAGCTAAAGATCCCTATTACTACATTCATGATAGCGAGCGATCCCTATTTGCAGCGTTTTGTTACAGAGTTTACGGAAACCAATAACGGTAAAGCTTTCTTTGCATCACTGGATAAACTGGGTGCGTTTATCTTCCGCGATTTTGAAAGCGGCAAAAGAAAAACCGTGTATTAAGTTGGTAAATGAAACATATAAGAAGAATGTTTTCATGACAATATAACTCTTAATATAGCTGCTAAAATAATGCTGTTAGGTCAGGCAAAAATTAAGCTAAAGAAATTGTTGATTCGTATTTAGGTACATACAGGTTAGATGTTGTTATAAGATTGGACAACAGGTAATTAAAAAAACAAGGCGATTAAACTTAGCCTTCGTAGCAAAAAATTTAATAATGAATATAGACAAGATTAAAACATTAGGTGAGTTAAAAAAAAGTGGTTACAAATCCATTTCTGTAAAAGACGAAATAAGAAAAAACCTTATTGAAAGCATACGCAATAAAGAGAATACATTCAAGGGAATTATTGGTTATGAAGATTCCGTAATTCCCGATACGGAAAGAGCGTTGTTAAGCCGTCATAATATACTGTTCCTCGGTTTACGCGGCCAGGCCAAAACACGCATGGCCAGGCAAATGACTGAATTGCTGGATGAATATATTCCTGTAATTGCAGGCAGCGAGGTGAATGATGACCCGTTAAATCCTTTGAGCAAATATGCCAAAGACCTTATTGCAGAGCATGCAGATGAAACGCCCGTAACCTGGCTGCACCGCAGCGAACGTTACGGCGAAAAACTGGCCACACCCGATGTAAGTGTGGCCGATTTAATTGGAGACATCGATCCGATCAAAGCAGCCAACCTTCGCCTTAGCTTTGCTGATGAACGTGTAATCCATTATGGGATTATCCCGCGCAGTAACCGCAGTATTTTTGTAATCAACGAAATTCCCGATTTACAGGCCCGCATCCAGGTGGCTTTGTTTAATATTCTTGAAGAAGGCGATATACAGATACGTGGCTTTAAATTAAGAATGCCATTAGATATCTTATTTGTGTTCACTGCTAACCCGGAAGACTATACAAATCGTGGCAGCATTGTTACACCTTTAAAAGACAGGATCCAGAGCCAGATATTAACCCACTATCCTAAAACAATTGAGACTTCGCTGGAAATAACAGAACAGGAGGCGAATATTCTTGAAGAGCAAAAATCACTTATAACCATAAGCGACCTGGTAAAACGCTTAATAGAACAGGTGGCTTTTGAAGCGCGTAATAACGAATATGTAGATAAGAAAAGCGGAGTGAGTGCAAGGCTGCCAATTGCTGCTATGGAAAATGCTTACAGCAGTGCGGAAAGAAGAAGCATTCGTAACAATGAACAGCATACACAAATATGGATAAGTGACCTCGTAGGTATTATTCCTTCAATAACGGGTAAAATAGAGCTCGTATATGAAGGTGAACAGGAAGGCCCTTACCAGGTGGCAGTAAACCTGCTTGATAAAGCCATCCGCTCACAGTTCATTACTTATTTTCCAAATCCTGAAACATTAAAAAAGCGCAGGACAACAGGCAAAGCTTCACAGGCTGAAAAAGAAAATGATAATCCATATAAAGCTATAACAAAGTGGTTTGATGCAGGCAACCATATAGATTTAATGGTGGATGCAAAAGATGCCGATAAAATAAATGCTTTGTATAAAGTGGATGGCTTATATGGGTTTGTAAAAAAGTATTTTCCGCATGCCAATGAAAAAGAAAACGCTTTATTAATGGAGTTTGTTTTACATGGCCTTGCCGCTTATTCCCTCATCAGCAAAAAAGTTATTGAAGGAAAGATAGAGTTTAAAGATCTTATCGGCAGTATGATGAACCTGGGCCAGATGAATTATAATGATGATGAAGATGATTTGAATGATGATAACTTCAGGTAGCTGTAGAAGTTTAAAAGTTTGCAGGTTCAATTGTTTACGGGTTTATTTTCAACCCTAAACCCAATTACAAAACTTTTGGTTTCTCAACTTTTCAACTAATCAAATAATCAACCTGCTCTTTAATTGTTGCTATAATAATACAGCAGGTTGCTGTTATTATCTTCAAAAATTTCCCGGCTGTAATGCTGAATATCCTGCACCGTTATAGCCTGGTATTTGGAAAGCTCCTGGTTCATTAAATCTGCATTTCCAAGCAACTCATAATATGCCAGGCTGCTGGCACGGCTCATCAACGAGATATCTTCAAATGCAATGATGCTTTCCGTTTTATTCTTTACTTTTTGTAGCTCTTCTTCACTTATAATATATTCTTTTAACCGGGCCAATTCTTCTGCAATAGCATTTTCAGCAGTTTGCATTGATACGCCTTTTACAAGCTTTCCTTCAATAGTGAGTAAACCCGGATCGATGCTGCCAAAATGGTAGCACTCAATGTTGCTGAATAATCTTTTCTCTTTTACAAGCGATTGGTACAAGCGTGATGAAGCACCGCCGCCTAAAATTTCTGTTATTAAATCTGCTGCATGATACCCGGCATCAAGCCTTCCCGGAATATGCCATGTTTCATAAAATGCATCCAATGGAACGTCGGCTTTAATTTCTTCCGCATGTTTAACTGTTTGTTTTGGTTCGGCCGGTAAAAGATGCAGGTATTTGGTGCCGGATTCAATAGGGCCAAACCATTTTTCCGCGAGGCGTTTAATGTTATCTGTTTTCACATTCCCCCCAACCACCAATATTGCATTAACGGGCCTGTAATGTTTAAAGAAAAAACTTTTTACGTCTTCCAGCTTTGCATCTTCAATATGGCTTAACTCTTTTCCTATCGTCATCCAACGGTAAGGATGCGTTGTGTACGCCAGCTCCCGCATCTTATGCCAGGCATCGCCATAAGGTTTATTAATATAATGTTCTTTAAATTCTTCACTTACCACTTTGCGTTGCACATCCAGGCTTTTCTTACTGAATGCGAGACTTAACATCCTGTCGCTTTCCAGCCAAAAGGCTGTTTCTATATTTTCAGCGGGCAACTGGCAATAATAATTCGTGAGATCGTTGGTTGTATAAGCATTATTCTCGCCGCCGGCGCGTTGCAGCGGTTCATCATAATCAGGAATATTAATGCTGCCGCCAAACATCAGGTGCTCAAATAAATGTGCAAACCCTGTTTTTGAAGGTTCTTCATCCCTTGCGCCCACATCGTATAAAACATTTACAACAGCCATTGGCGTTGTATTATCTTCATGCACCAGAACGCGCAACCCATTATCTAAAACAAAACGATTATAGTGTATCATGTAAATCCTGGAAGTTTAAAATTTTCAAAACGCTGCCAACATTAAGAAGCTTCAACCTGTGTCTGAAGCCAACAACCTGCAGCTTCCCATAACCCGGCAAACTTACAGTATGCTCTTAACTTTCAGGTAAATTATCTGGGGTTGACCCTTGCGCATAACAACGATCCTCAATTTTGTGCGTGCATTTTGCAGTAAAATTTTATATGCCTGTATGTTATTGCTGAAGTTGCTTTCCACGCCCACTATAATATCCCCGCTTTGAAATCCTGCAGTTTCAGCAGGAGAGCTTTTTATAATATCAGTAACCGTAATAGCGCCGTTTATTAAATAAATGCCAAGACCGGTGTAAGAATAATCGAATGAATCAAGATAATGCTTGTTGGGCTTGATATAAATTTCCTGTAATGGATAATTGATCCACATATTAAAGCGCCTGAGAAGATCGTTTCCCAAAAGGCCACCTAATACAGGATAATTGGTAACATTATAATCGTCTGAAAAAATATAGGCAGGCACCTTACGAAACCGGTAAGGCCCTATTTTAACTTCTTTTACTACGGAGAGCATCATATCTGTTTTTCCGCCCAGGCCTTCGGCCTGCGATAAAAACATCTTTCTTTTCTTCTTAAAAATAACGCTGTCTTTTGCAAAATCATCATTCATTAATAAACACAGGCCTGCTCCCGTATCAAGATAAAATTTGGCAAACACTTTATTGGCATCTTTTACACTGGCCATTTGCATAGGCAGGGTTGAGAACTGAGGTTTTAAAAGATGGCCGCCCCTGGGATATTTATAAGTGCCTACGGTGAAAATTCTTACCAATTGTTCATCATAATCAATATTAACAATATAGCGGCGGAAAAAACTGTAGCCGACAATGCCATCTATATGCATACCATAAGCGCTTGATAGAATTTCATAATCATTTATATGGAAATCAAGACTTTTTACTGTAAGGCCGGGCAGGTTTAGGGAGTGATCTTTGGCAAATGAAACATATTTCATGCCTGCAATGCCGCGTACAATACGATCGCTTGGTTCAAGCTTAAGATTATAATAAGCGCAGGTGGCCGAATCGAGCGATATGCCGCCGCTGCCGGTATCAAGCACAAAATTCAGCGTGTCCTGCAAACTGTCTAATGTGCCATGTATAATAATAATACCACCGGTTAATTGTGTAAAAGGGAAAGAGGTGATGATTTTTGCCGGCGGCGGTACAAATTCTTCCTGTGCTGTGAGCTTGCTACCTAAAAAAATAAGAATCAGGATACAAATAAATTTTATGCTGTGCTTAAAACCTGTGGCATTTTTCAATCGTTTAGTATTGTTCCTGTAATAATGGTTCATTGGTGTTATTGCAGTTATGAAAGTACGTTAGCTTTAAGGTAAATCCAAACCTCTAATGTAAATATAAAGCTGCTTTTGTTTAGTTTTAAACCATTAGGCAGCACAACATATTCTTCAGTAATTTTGCCGTTGCATTTAAAACAGCAATCGTTTAACAAAAGACAATCTCCTAAAGATGAATGTTGCAGCGTTGTACCAAAAAGCCCTGGATTTTGAATTTCTAAGTGTTGAAGAAGGCGTTTACCTCTTTGAACATGCACCGTTAACCGACCTAATGCAGGTAGCCAATGAACTGCGTAAAAAGCAGGTGCCGCATGGTAAAGTTACCTGGCAGATAGACCGTAATGTAAACACTACCAATGTATGTGTGGCTAACTGTAAATTCTGTAATTTTTACCGCATACCCGGTCACGCGGAAGCCTATATAACCGATATGCCTGTGTATCGTAAAAAGATACAGGAAACATTAAAATACGGCGGCGATCAATTGCTGCTGCAGGGTGGCCATCACCCCGGCTTATCACTCGATTTTTACACAAATACCTTCAGGCAGATTAAACAGGAGTTTCCCACCATAAAATTGCATGCTTTGGGGCCGCCTGAAGTGGCACATATATGCAAGCTGTCAAAAAAATCACACCGGGAAGTTTTAACTGAATTAAAAAATGCAGGACTTGATTCCCTGCCCGGCGCCGGCGCTGAGATTTTGATTGACCGTGTAAGAAGGTTAATAAGCAAAGGCAAATGCGGTGCAGACGAATGGCTGGCCATCATGCACGAGGCGCATGAACTTAATGTTACCACCAGCGCCACCATGATGTTTGGGCATGTGGAAACCATAGAAGAACGGTTTATTCACCTGGCACGTATTCGTGAGGTGCAGGCCATGAAACCGGAAAGTGCCAAAGGATTTCTTGCCTTTATTCCATGGACTTTTCAGGATGTGGACACACTGCTGGCACGCATACGCGGTGTGCACAACCTTACCACCGCGGAAGAATATATAAGAATGATTGCCATGAGCCGTATTATGTTGCCCAATATTAAAAATATACAGGCAAGCTGGTTAACGGTGGGCAAACAAACGGCGCAGCTATGCCTGCACGCCGGTGCCAACGATTTCGGCAGCATCATGATTGAAGAAAATGTGGTAAGCGCCGCCGGCGCCCCGCACCGATTTACTTACAAAACCATGCAGGAAGCCATTAAAGAAGCTGGTTTTGAACCCCAGTTGCGCAACCAGCAATATGAATGGCGGGCATTGCCTGAAACAATCGTGGAGCAGGTAATAGATTATTAGCATTGTTATTGTCTGGTTATGAACTACTGCATATAACAGCTATGCTACTGTATCTGTTTTCATTATTGATGATTTAAAAAATTGTTTGCAAAAATGACATCATTTAAATCCATCTTTCCATTTAATCAAACGGAAATAGCTGAATATAAAATAATGGATAAGGCAGCCATTGATAATGCATTGGCCCTTTCAGAAAAAATATTCCCGCACTGGAGCGGCAAGCCATTTGAATACCATGCCGAAATATTAAAGAATGTTGCGGGGCTGTTGCTGGAAAGGAAGGAAAAGCTTGCAACACTTATGACCAATGAAATGGGCAAGGTTGTAAAGGAAGCTGTAGCGGAAGTGGAGAAATGCGCTTTGGGTTGTAATTATTATGCAGAAAATGCCCAACAATTTTTGCAGGACGAAATAGTTAAAACAGGGTATAAAAAAAGCTTTGTTACTTACCAGCCTCTTGGCGCCATATTCGCCATTATGCCCTGGAATTTTCCGCTTTGGCAGGTATTCAGGTTTGCTGCGCCCACGTTAATGGCCGGCAATGTTGCCTTGCTTAAGCATTCGCCTAATGTTTGCGGCTGCTCGCTGGCAATTCAGCAATTGTTTGAAGAGGCGGGAGCAGAGCCGGGCGTTTTTCAATCTTTAATTGCAGATACGGATGTGACGGAAAAAATTCTTTCCAGCAATATCGTGCAGGCGGTTTCTTTAACCGGCAGCGAAAAGGCCGGCAGCAGCGTTGCATCTATTGCTTCTGCACATATAAAAAAATCGGTTTTGGAATTGGGCGGATCGGATGCCTTTATTGTTTTGACCGATGCCGATGTGCAAAAGGCAGCCTCAGTTGCAGTTACGTCACGCATGCAAAATGCCGGTCAGAGCTGCATTGCCGCCAAACGTTTCCTGGTGGTGAATGAAGTGGCAGATGATTTTACAGAAGCCGTGAAGCAGGAGATTAATAAACTGAAACAAGGCGACCCTTTTGATACTTCAACTACCACCGGGCCTATGGCAAGATTGGATTTGGCCGAAAAGCTGCAGGCTCAATTACAGGCGTCCGTTGCAAAAGGTGCTGAAGTTATTTTGGGCGGAACGAGAAGCGGCTGCAATTATCAGCCCACTTTACTATTGAATGTGCAAGCAGGCATGCCTGCTTTTGATGAAGAAACTTTCGGGCCATTATTCAGCATAATAAGCGTAAGGGATGAAGAGGAAGCCATTGCACTGGCTAACAGTTCCCGCTATGGCCTGGGTGGAAATATCTGGACGCAAGATCTTGAAAGAGGTGTTATGCTGTCAAAGAAATTAAACAGCGGTTCCGTGTTCATTAATTCAATGGTAAAATCTGAGCCGGCACTGCCTTTTGGTGGTGTAAAAAAATCCGGCTACGGGAGAGAACTGAGCAAACACGGCATGATAGAGTTTGTAAATGTGAAAACGATAACTGTGTCTGATTAGTAGTGAGTGGTGAATAAGGAGTAATGAACATCGCACAACTTATAGCCTGAGATTTGTGGTGAACCAATGCACTTAAGCTGTACTAATTAAGCTGCGGATCAATTGGATAATTTATTAGTTGTTCATACTGGCCGCCCAACTGTTTTAAGGCCTGTTTCCAGGCTGAATCAGCATCGGTGTCAAAAACCAGTTCGGTATTGCCGGAAGTTATCAGCCATGTTTTTAG
Organism: Parafilimonas sp.; assembly: GCF_051953455.1. Classification (NCBI taxonomy): domain Bacteria; kingdom Pseudomonadati; phylum Bacteroidota; class Chitinophagia; order Chitinophagales; family Chitinophagaceae; genus Parafilimonas; species Parafilimonas sp. The sequence continues at coordinate 96,444 of NZ_JBQCIT010000009.1, forward strand.
ATTCATTTCCTCCTGCAATTGCCCTTCTGCCCAGCCGCTATACCCCAGGAATAAGCGCACATCATTTCTTGACAGCCTGCCGATTTGCAGCATTTCCACCAGTTCATCAAACTCGCCACCCCAAAATATATCGCCGGTAACTTTTTCGCCGCCACTAATTAAACCGGGGCAGCGGTGCAAAAAATGAATGGTATCCTGCTGTACCGGGCCGCCATAAAAAACGGGAAAGCTGCAGCCTTCGAGATCGTTGATAAGGTCGCCTATTACATAATCCAGTTGGCGGTTAAGCACAAAACCAAAGCTTCCTTCTGCCCTGTGCTCACATAAAAATATTGTTGTTCGTAAAAAATTCGGATCTTTTAAAAAAGGGTCAGCTATTAATATTGTTCCCGGCTCTAATCTTTCCATAATTGAATGTAATTAAAACAAGCTAAACTTTGTTTTCTAAACAGAAAATTAATCAGTTAAATTGCTGATAAAGATAATTTACTACTTTCAGCAGGCTGATACAGCAAATATCTTTGTTTAGTAATGAAGAGAGTTTTTCCTATCATCATCGTATTAATTTCTTTATCGCTTATCGGTATAATTTTAATACAGATTAACTGGTTTAAAAATCAACTTTTAATTCAGCAGGAACGCTTTATTGACAGGGTTGATAAAGCAGGGCTTGATGTGGCCGAAGACTTAAGCAAGCATGTAATGAGCGGCGGTATGAAGTTTGGTGCCAGGCGGCCAGGCTTCCAGCTATTGCCAAATGATTTATCGTTCAGTATTTCCCGCATGCCGACTATTTCTGACCGCTATACCATTGGCGATATACAAAGTAAACTGGTTAAGGCTTTTAATAAAGAGGGATTAGAGAACCTGCGTTTTGAATTTGCCGTTACTTCCAATTCAGATGATTTCGTGCTCGAAATGCAGAGCGAACACTTTGATAAAGAATCTGCCGATACCACTCATTTTCGCAGAAGAGTTATCCCGATTATACCCGAATCCGGTTCAAACTTTGATGGCCTGCTGGCAAACGAACATCTCTTTATTATTATTCCCGATTTTAAATCGCAGGTATGGCAGTCGCTCACCTGGATGATTGTTTTTTCTGTATTGTTTACGGTAATCATAATTGCAGCTTTTTACATTACGGTAAGAACCATGCTTAACCAGAAAAAAATGAGTGAAATAAAGAGCGATTTTATTAATAATATGACGCATGAATTTAAAACGCCGCTTGCCACTATTTCGCTTGCCGTAGATGCTTTAAAGAACGACAAGGTTATTAATGATAAAGCCAAATGGCAGTATTTCAACAATATTATAAAAGATGAAAATAAAAGAATGAATAAGCATGTTGAAACCATACTGCAGGCTGCTTTAATGGAAAAACAGGAATTCAGGCTTAACCTTGTTCCGGTGCATATTCATGAAATATTAGCGCAGATTGCAGATAATTATCAACTGCAACTACAGGAAAAAAACGGTAAAATAGAGCTGCTGCTGAATGCGGCTAATGACACGGTAACAGTGGATGAAGTGCATTTTACCAATATCCTTTCGAACCTGATTGATAATGCCATTAAATATTCAAAGGAAAACCTGGTGGTTAAATTGGTAACCCACAGAACGGCTAAACATTTTATTATACAGGTACAGGATAATGGCATTGGAATGAGCAAGGAAACCGTTAAAAGGATATTTGAGAAATTTTACCGTGCACATACCGGCAACATCCATAATGTAAAGGGATTTGGCCTGGGAATGAGTTATGTTAAGAGCGTTATAGATGCGCACAAAGGCAAAATACGAGTGGAAAGCACGCTTGGAAAAGGCAGTATCTTTACCATAGAAGTTCCCCTTAACCTTGCTGAAGCATAACGACCTGTTTTTAATTCAATATGCTCTTTTCTTTTTCTGTCTGAATTTTTTCTTCTTCCTTTATTTTATTCCAGCCGCCAAGCACATTATACAGGTTATGAATGCCCTGCCTCTTAAATAAAGAAGCTGCAATAACGCTCCTGAAACCACTTGCACAATGCAGGTAAAGGTTTTGATCGTCTTCAATATTAGCCATGCTTCCAGGGTCGGTAAGGCCGTCCAGCGGAATGTTTACAGCATCTTTCACATGTCCGTCGGCAAATTCGGTTTCCCTTCTCACGTCTATTACCACTAACTTTTCATCAAAGGGTATATCCATTGCCAGTTCATCAGCCTCTACATTAATCACCATATCAATGTCTTCCCCGGCAGCTTTCCATGCATCAAAACCGCCATCCATATAACCGGCAAACCTGCTAAAACCAACGCGGGTGAGCCGCACCACGCTTTCTTTTTCTTTACCAGGCTCTGTGATTAATAGCAGTGTTTTATCAAAGGGCAAAATACTGCCTGCCCACTCGGCAAAACGGCCATCGAGGCCAATAAATATTGAACCGGGTATAAAGCCTGCGGTAAACTGAGCTGCTGGCCGGGTATCAAGCAAGAGTATATCATCACTATTCAACAGGGTTTTTACTTCGTGAGCGCTCAAGGGTTTCAACGCTTTTTCAAGCACAGCATCAATGCTTTCATAACCTTCCTTGTTTATTTTGGCATTGACAGGAAAATATTGGGGCGGGGCGGAAAGGCCTTCAGTTACGGCTTTAATGAATTCCTCCTTATTGCTTGCCTGCAAAGCATAATTGTTTTGTTTTTCATTACCAATTGTGCTGGATGTTTGCGGGCCTATATTCTTCCCGCAACTGCTGCCTGCACCATGCGCAGGGTATATGATTACTTCATCGGCCAGCGGCATGATTTTCTGCTGCAGGCTATCGTACATAATGCCGGCCAGGTCGTCGGCTGTAAGGCTTTCATCTTTTTGCGCAAGATCGGGCCGGCCCACATCGCCAACAAACAAAGTGTCGCCTGTAAAAATTGCATAATCTTTATTATTCTCATCTTTTAAAAGATAGCAGGAACTTTCCAGCGTATGGCCAGGCGTATGCAGTACTACAAGCTGTATTTTGCCGAGCGTAAATGTTTCACCATCTTTTGCTATATGAACAGGCAATGCTGTTTTGGTGTTCGGGCCGTAAATGACCGGGGCGCCTGTGGCTTTGCTTAAATCCAGGTGGCCGCTTACAAAGTCTGCATGAAAATGCGTTTCAAAAATATATTTTATAGTGGCATTTCTTTGTTTGGCGAGCGCCATATAACCTTCGATATCCCTTATGGGATCAACAATGGCCGCTTCACCTTGGCTTTCAATATAGTACGCAGCTTCGCTTAAACAACTTGTATATAATTGCTCAATGTACATAAATACAATTTGCGCAAAGGTACAACCGTCTTAAAAAGGGCGTTTAAGTTTAACTAACCAGTTGTTCAATAAAACCATTTATTTCTTTCAGGCGCTTATAGTTAAGCGAATAAAAAATAAATTTTCCTTCCCGCTGCGTTAATACTATTCCTGCCCGGCGCAAAATGGCCAGGTGCTGGGATACAACTGACTGCTCAAGCCGCAGATTGACATAAATTTCTGTAACAGTTATTTTTTGATTTTCATCGATCAGTTTTACCAATAACTGTCTTAGTTTATGATTTAAGGCGCGCAAAATGGTGGCCGCCTTTTTTAGCCTTAGGAAATCCAGCCTTAATTCCTCACCTGTGGATTTTTCAGTTATCACAAGAAATTGGGGTGTAACATTCATAAAGAGGTTAATTACATTATATGGGAAAAATTATTATAAAAATTGTGCCTGTTTCGTATATAGGTTATTATTTTTTAAAATAAACAGGTTTTAGATAAAAAGGTTCGCTGTAAGCCACGTTTGAAAACGCCTTTTTTAACCAGCCTTTATAACCCAAAATTATCAATGGTTTGGAAATAGTAAGCGGATTTACATCAATTATTTTTTTATAATTTGATATTTTTTTGAATTTTTCGCTTCCATTTCCACCAATAACCAGAAAAAAATCACTTTTTATTTCTTCGGTAAGAAACACTTCACTTAAAACTTCAGAAGAATAATTTTTTATTAAGGAGAGCTCTTTGTCGTATAAAGCGGTAAAAACCTCCATTCGGCGCGCATCAATCATTGGACAATACAAAATATTTTCTTCAGTAACCTGCGCCTGGAGTTTTAGTGCCAGTGCCATTACATCCAATGTATTTAGTAAAATAAGTGGTTTTTGCAGGGCATAACACAGTGCTTTTGCTGATGAAAGGCCAACCCTTAAACCGGTATAGCTGCCCGGTCCGTTTACCACCGTAACAGCGTCAATGTCTTTCAAGGCAATACCTGCCTGGCTGGCAACAGATTTAATGGCCGGTTCTAAAAAAGAAGCATGGTCTTTTTGGGAAGCATGCTGTATTTCAAACAAAATATCTTCTCCGGCGCTCAGGATAACCGAGGCGGTTTCAAATGCGGTATTAATACTTAGAATTAAAGCCAAAATGGATGTTTAAGTTTGTTGAGATTCATGTTCGAGTGATGCGGCTATTGTATAACGCACATCTTTTTCTGCAAGCCGGCTTAATAGATTATAAATATTTTTCAACCCGATTTTTTCACTCCATTCAAACGGGCCGTAAGGATAATTTGTACCAAGGCGCATAGCAACATCAATTTGTTGTTTAGTACTTACATTTTCTTCCAGGGCAAAATAAGCTTCATTAATAATCATGGCAATTATGCGTGCTGTAATCAATCCATAATCATCTTCAACCCAAATAAATTGCCAGTTGAGCTTTTTTAGCACGGTTTCCGCTTCCTGCATAATTCCCGCATGGCTGCATGCCAGTTCAATAACAGCACGGTTTAAAAAACCAGGCCATGCATTCAGCCTTACATAGTTTGGCCTGTTTATTTGCTGCCCGGTACAATTAACGGCGTGAACAAAAACCAGCGTATTATCTGTAAATGAATTTGCCGGAATGTTTGTATCATTAAAACACAGGTCAAAAAAAGCATCTGCGACAGCTCCGGTAAAACTGCCGCCTGGTTCAATCCATTGCACGGTTATATTTTCCGGAAAGCCTTTTTCCATCAATTCTTTCTGCTGTGCAGCAGTAGCGCGGATAGCAATAAGCATAACTTAATTTCAAAACAAAAATACTATGCAGCCAACAGAGATGTTTAAAGAATATAACCCATAAATGTTTTGACGGTAAATTTGCTGTTCTTAAATACCAATTAAGCATGTCAAAACAAATTGTACAAACGGAAAAAGCGCCGGCGCCAATAGGGCCTTACAGCCAGGCAGTAAAGGCAGGCGGATTTTTATTTATAAGCGGACAGGTTGCTATAAATCCGCAAACAAACGAACTGGTTACCGGCAGCATTGCTGAAGAAACCCGGCAGGTTTTAGCAAATATTGATGCTATTTTAAAAGAAGCCAATCTCACCTTTCAGCATGTGGTTAAAACGAGCATTTTTCTAAGCGATATGGGGTTGTTTTCCGAAGTGAACGAAATATATGCCGGTTATTTTAATGGCGATTTCCCGGCAAGGGAAACCGTGGCCGTTAAAACATTGCCCAAAAATGTAAATGTAGAAATAAGTATTACCGCAGTTATTCAATTATAATTTTAAAGGTTGTTTTATAAGAAGTGATTTGCCCGGGCTCCAGCATTGCCAGGCCCATTTTATTATTAAAGGCATCCGGCGCGGCACTTAAATTTTCTACAGCAATGCTATTGCGGTGTGGCGGTATGTATAACTGCAGGTAAGGATAAGATTTTTCCGGCAGGATAGTTAGCTGCAAACCAGAAGCATTATTGCGCAAGGTGCATGCCGGTAAATCATTTTCATTTAACAGGAAACAATTGTCGAGGTTTATTCCTGCAATTAATTCAGGTTGCTGAAATTTATCGTAAGCAATCATTTTTCCTGTTGGAAGCAGGCGGCTGTTAAATTCAAGCATCCTGTTGCTGTTTATTTTCATCAGCAGTTCATCTGCTTTACAACCTAATGTAAAGTAAGGATGCCACCCATCGCAAAGCGGCATTGCGTCAGCAGCGTTGTTTTGTACAATTGTTTCGACAGATAGTTTGCCCTTGCTTTCAAGCCTGTAAATAACAATGCAGGAATATTTAAACGGGTATCCTTCGTTTGTTTTTGTATAATCATATTGAAGTGTTACAATAGCCGCATTTTCATCGGCGCCATAATCGGTTATTGTAAAAACAGCATCGTACAGCAAACCATGAATGGCTTCATCGCCTAACGAGAATTTGTTGATGGTATATTGCTCCCCATTCACACTATACTTACTGCCAGCCAGCCGGCAAACAAAAGGGCTGAGCCTGGCGCTCTTAAACCCGTTTGTAATATCTTCTTTTGCATTTTCAGGCGAAGAAAAACCATCAATAACGTTGAAGCCGTTTAATGAAAAGCAGTTAAGCAATGCTCCAAATGCATATATCTCTGCACTTATTTTTTCTGCATTGTTTGCTAAAAGAATAACAGGGAAAATTCCGTTTTTATTTACCTCAACACTAAATGCCATTTCAATTCTTTTTTTGTGCAACTGCAATTTTTGAATCCGCTGTTCCGTAATAAAGCCACCAGTTGTTTTTGTAAAGAGCCAGGCCTTCGGCAAAGCAAACATTATTTACTTCACCGGAAAATTCATATGGCTGCTCGGGTTTTAAAAAATACGTATTCATCCGGTCGATTATTTTGGAAGGATTGTTTTTGTCCAGCAGCACCTGGCTAACAGTGTAGGTACCTTCCGGCAGGCTGGTATCTCCGATAGAGGGAATATTCCTGCTGTTATAAATAAGCAATATACCCTTGCTTGTAAGCATGGCCGGCGGCCCGCTTTCAACAAGGTCGCAATCAAATGTATGTTTACGCACAGGTACGGCAACCTGTAAGGTGGAAATATTATTGCCTGCATATATGGAATCTAAATTTTTATCAGGCGTTTGTTGTAAAGGTGTCCAATGAATCAGATCGGTTGAAGTGGCGGTCCATATATATTTATCACCCCAGTACATATAATACAAGCCATTAATTTTCGAGGCAGTTATTTTATTGCTTCTATAACCTGATACGATGGAGCCTGACTTAGACCATATATTTTTATACACGCTATCGCTGAAAACCGGGCCATGTTTCGTCCAGTGCACAAGGTCTGTTGAAGTGGCAATCATCAGCCTGGCTACTTTGCCATCATAAGCTGTATAAGTGAGATAATAAGTGCCTGAACTGTCTTCCACCAGGCGTGGATCTTCGCAGCCACCGGGCCATTCGTATTTTTTATAAGCATCATTCTCAGGATATAAAACAGGTGCATCGTTTCGCAAAAAATGAATGCCATCAATGCTTTTCGCCAGCCCGATGCGGGAACACCCGGCGCTGTCCTGCGCCCTGTATAACATGAATAATGTGTCGTCTTTAACCGCAACTGCCGGGTTAAAAACATTTTTTGCTTCCCATTTAACTGCTTTTTGCTGTACGGGACAATTAAAGACGCGGTCACCGGGCTGCATTACCGGATTCACAGAATCTAATTTGTTAAACGGCAGCAGCCATGTGCTGTCAATTACTTCAGCGGATCCGCTTTTTTTCTCATTGGAATTACAGCCTGTAAAAAAGATTGCAACGGGCAGCGCAAAACAACAGGCCAGCTTTTTAATAAAAGATATCATAGGCTGAAATTAATGAAATAAGAAATGGAATCTTAATTCAAATAAATTTCTTTCAAGCCGTAAGCCGCTGTATGAAAACCTATAAATAATGTAAAGCAGAAAAAACGGAGGTTCTTTTTAGATGTTGATTACGCTGTTGCTTCCGCCAAAAATGTTTTGATTTTCACCGTCAGCCTCAGGTTCGTTTAACCAGATATTGTCGTTTACGAGGTATTTAAATTCGTGGTAAGTGTTTTTGGGAAGGGTAACATCGCAGGTAAAACTGCCATCTTTTTTCTTGCTCATCACAACTGAATTTTGCCAGTCTCCGTTTAAACCTAATATTTCAACAGTTTCTGCATTATCAAAATTTACGGTGAATTTTACTTTGGAGTAATCTTTTGTTTTGTAATAGGTTTTTTGTACCATGTTGAAATGTTTTTTTGATTCAGTGTTAATAATGCTGCAAAGAAAAAGTAACCCAAATTAAAATATGTACTTTATACACGATTGTTGATAAAACCCTAATAAGAGCAAGCCAAACTATAACTGTTTGATTTTGATATTTCTAAAACAAACGCCGCTGGATTCAACGCTGCTATGTGACGATTGCAACCCTATATGCCCCGTTTTGGAAGCACCGTAACCGGGTGCATCTTTCCATTTGCCTGTGGCTTTTTCTTTTTTCCAGTCATCATTCCACAAAGTATAAGACACCACTTTTTTGCCATTAAGCCAATGTTCTACATTACCATTTTTGACAACAATTTTTGTTGTATTCCATTCGCCGGGTTTATTGGCGGCTTTAATGGAAGGTGGCTGCATGGCATAGTTGGCACCGGTTTTTTGCCATTCTTCTATTTTTTCAGGAAAGTTATCATCATCTATTAACTGGTATTCAGGGCCGCTTAAAAATGTTTGGTCATAATCCTCCGTTACAAGATACAGGATGCCGCTGTTGCCTTGGGGAGATATTTTCCAGTCGATGCTCAGCTCAAAGTTTTTGTAAGTGCCATCAGTTATCAGGTCAGCATTGCCGTTATCTGCTGTAAAACTGCAAAGCATACCATCCTGCGCTTTCCAGCCGCCCGGTTTATTTTTAAATGTTCTCCACCCGGTTAATGTGTTACCATCAAAAAGCAACTGCCATCCATCAGACTTTTCCTGCGGGGTTAATTCATTATTTGCTACTGTATCTTTTTGCACGAATAATGTATTGGCTTTAGCCTGTGTAAAAACCAAGCCAGAAAAAAGGCCAATGATTAATAAGGTGAGTTTTTTCATGTTAAATATTTAAAGGATAATGATGCCGGGCCTAAAAGTAGTAATAAAGCAATAACACAGGCCAAACAAACATTTCTTTTATCAGCTAATGGCGGGCATACCATAAGCTTGCATAGGGATCGCTAAACAAAAATTGCTGAAAACGGCTTGAGAGTGAATCCTGGCCTTCACCATTGGCATGCAAGCCATCGCTGCTTAAAGTCTTTGTCCAATAAAAACCATCGGTTTTTCGGGGAAGCGAATCGGCCCACTGGTAAAACCCCCAGGTAATCATGGGTGCTAATGGTTTTTCACCGGTATAATTCAGGCTATCTTTCCCATTAATCTGGTCTTCAATTGCCCATTTGCAGGCCCATCCAAAATAATAGGGTGAAGGCTCGGTATTCCAGGCGGGGCCAATATTAAACGTTCTCGGCCTCCCTAAAACATACAAAACCTTTAAGTTTGGGAAAACTGCCTTCATTGTGCGCATGCAGGTTTCAATTTTAAGTTTGATAAGATCAGGCCTTTCAGGAAATTTTCTTACTGTTACACTGTCGTCGGTTTCCAGGTACACTACCTGTACCTGGTTAGGAGTTGAATTGTGCAACTTAATTATATCCAGCACATGCGTCCAATAGTCTGATGTGCTGTCGGCAATAATAAAAAGCGGCGCCCTGCCTGCAGGTTGATTGCCATTCATCATCTTAAGTCTCGGATTTACAGCGGGGTTATCTTTCGTTTTATCAATAAGCGCTGTCATATTTTTACCGCCGGTGCTCGCGCCCAGTGAAATAAATACAATATAGCCATCGCTGGAAGGATTGCCGTTTTCATCCCTGGGAATGATAGCTTTACTGGCTTCCAGCAAATCCTGCGCATACTGGCCCGTTGGTTCATTCAAACCGTTAGGATATAATCCTCCCACATAACCCATATACAGGTTTTTGCCAAGATCATTTAAAGGGATAGATGAAGCTGTATCGTATGACATGCCGGGCATTGTATCAATTGGCACGCCGGATGTATCTTCGCCGCCGGGTTGGTTATTATCAATTATCCGGGGCTGATAATTTTTGTTGCAGGTTATAAATAGCAATAATATAATGAATACGGGTAGTATTGCTTTCATAGAGTATTTTTTGATTAAAAACGAGGCTGAAGATACATAAAACCCGAAAGTACCTGTTCTACAACCCCAGTTTCTCTATCGCTGCCTGGGCCGCCAACTGGCTGGCGTCTTTTTTATTATAACCTTTTCCCTGGGAAAGAGCATTACCATCCAGCACCACGGCAATGGTAAAAACACGCCTGTTGCCATCCAGTTTTTCATGTATAGTTTCAAACTCCAGTTTTTTGCCGTTTTTGCTGGCCCAGCCAATGAGCTTATTTTTAAGATTGATATCTATTTGCTCAAGGTCTTCTATAAAAACATAAGGTAAAATAATCTGGCGTATAATCCAGCGCTGGGTTTTTTTATAGCCTTTATCCAAGTAAACTGCCCCCACAAGGGCTTCGAGCGTGTTGCCAAAAATCTGGCTTCCTTTAAGAAAGTTGTCAAATTTATTATAAAGGGTAAGTTTTTTTATACCCATTTTAAGTGCAATATCATTTAACTGCTGCCGGTTTACCATCTTACTCCTCATTTCAGTAAGAAAGCCTTCACCTTTGTAAGGATAACGTTTAAAGAGATAGTCTGCAACAACGGCGCTTAAAACAGCGTCGCCTAAAAATTCAAGCCTTTCGTTGTTTTCATCGGCATTTTCCTTTACAGAACGGTGGCTTAATGCTGTGTAGTACAAAAAATAGTTACCGGGCTTTATGCCAAGCACGTTTTTAAGCTGCTTTTCAAGGCGGCTTGTTTTGCTTGATTTAAACAAATATTGTATCAAATATTACGGTATATATTCTTTAAAAACAACGCAGGCGTTATGACCTCCAAAGCCAAAATTATTACTTAGAGCCGCCCTTATTTTTCTGCGTTGCGGCTTGTTAAAAGTAAAATTTATATTGGTATCAAATTCAGGGTCGTCTGTAAAATGATTTATGGTTGGCGGTACGATACTTTCGTTTATGCTTTTTATGCAGGCAATGGCTTCAAGGGCGCCGGCTGCGCCAAGGCAATGCCCGGTCATAGATTTTGTTGAGCTGATGTTGATGCTTTTGATATATTCTCCAAAAACATTTTGTATGGCCTTTACTTCAGCAAGATCGCCGAGCGGCGTAGATGTGCCATGTGTATTTACATAGTCAATTTCAGATGGCGACATATCAGCATCATCCAATGTAGATATCATTACTTTTTTTGCACCCAAACCTTCGGGATGCGGTGCGGTAATGTGGTAGGCATCTGCAGAAGCGCCGCCCCCGGCTAATTCCGCATAAATTTTGGCGCCTCTTTTCAAGGCATGGTCCAGGCGTTCAAGCACGAGGATGCCTGCGCCTTCGCCCATTACAAAGCCATTCCTGTCCTTATCATAGGGCCGGCTTGCGGTTTTAGGATCATCGTTTCTTTCGCTGAGTGCTTTCATAGAGCTAAAACCGCCCAAGGCCGCTTCGCAAACACCCATTTCAGAACCGCCGCATAAGATGAAATCAGCTTTATTCAGCCGTAAATGATATAAGCCCTCAACCATGGCGTTATTGCTAGACGCGCAGGCACTCACTACGGCAAAATTTGGCCCGCGCAAATTGTATCTTATGGATATATGGCCTGCACCTATATCACAAATTATTTTGGGGATAAAGAAAGGAGAGAATCTCGGCGTTCTGTTATTAGTGCCATAATTTATACATTCTTCCTGGAAACTAAGGAATCCGCCAATGCCGCTACTGAAAATAACACCGCCACGGTCCGGATCGTAATTTTCTGTTTCAAGGCCGGCATCAGCCATCGCTTCGTCTGCTGCGGCTATGGCCAGCTGTGCATAAGGATCTAATTTCCGGGCTTCTTTTTTGTCGATATAATTCAGTGGATCAAAATTCTTAACCTGGCAGGCAAACTGCGTTTTGAATTTTGAAGTATCGAAAGTATTAATATAGTCAGCGCCTGAAACACCATTTATGAGGCCTTGCCAATATTCATTAACATTATTGCCAATTGAAGTTAAGGCGCCCATTCCGGTTATTACAATCCTATCGTATTTTGGCATTTGTTAGAGGGGTAAAACTAAAAATTCGCCTGTTATGCAAACACACAACAGGCGCATTAAATTTAGTAACGAGTAAAATTATTTTGCGTGTTCTTCCAGATAAGTTACAGCCTGGCCAACAGTTGTAATTGTCTCTGCCTGCTCATCAGGAATGGAAATATTGAATTCTTTCTCAAATTCCATAATTAACTCAACTGTATCAAGAGAGTCTGCTCCAAGATCATTCGTAAATGAAGCTTCATTAGTTACTTCAGCTTCTTCAACGCCTAATTTATCTACTATAATCTTTTTAACTCTGGTAGCGATGTCTGACATTTTAAAAAGTTTTGTTACGGGGCAAAAATATAATTTTTACCTAAAAATAAATTTTTTCGATAATTTTTGTTTTAGTTTTATTTCAACATCTTTTGCTGCCGTTTATACCAGGTTATAAAATTAAATTTTGTATAACTTTCTTTCTTAAAACAAAAAGTGTATGGCTATAAAAGTGATTGATCATGGCTCTGATGATTATAAACAAATGATTGCTCTGAGACAATTACTTTTACGTAAACCACTTGGCCTTAATTTTAGTGATGATGAACTGGCTGAAGAAGAAAGTGATATTTTGATAGGATGTTTTGATGAAGATAAACTTGAAGGCTGCTGCCTTCTCACAGAAAGTGCACCAAACGTTTTACGCCTGCGCCAGATGGCTGTGCTATCAGGATTGCAAGGCAAAGGTGTGGGCCGTGCCATTTTGCAGTTTGCTGAAAACATAGCGCGGGACAGGGGTTATAAAAAGATGGTTATGCATGCCCGTAAAACTGCCATTGGTTTTTATGAAAAATTAGGATATATAATTATGAGCGAGGAATTTATTGAAGTATCAATACCGCATTATTTGATGGAAAAAAACCTATGATTTTCCTTTCCTGATATTATCCTGCAGCAGTGTTCTCACGCCGGATGTTTCATCGCTCCCAAGATTATTCTTCGGAACAAGAAAAAATGATTTTGGCGAAAAATAAAGATGAAAAAAATAAGGTGTTTCAAAATAATTGCTAAACCTGTTCCATTCCCACTCCACCCTTCCTTTATCATTTTCCAGGGCTATATAGGAGGATTGAAAGTAGATGGTAAAGCTTTCTTTAAAAGTAAGCGAACGTTTATATACAATAGCCGGCATTAAAAACCAGAAAGAAATGAGAAAGAAAAACCAAATAAAAGCACCTAATAAAAATGGCTGTGGATGTATTTTCCCCGAAAAGTATAATACACCGGAAATAATGTCGAACAGAATAATAACAATGAACAATAACTTTATTTCCCGCTGTGCAATAAAGTGGTAGCGCAGCGCCTGGAGCACTTTCTTTTTGTTGTACGAAAAACTAAAATGCATTAGCTGTAAACGATTATTAGAAATCGTGGTAAAGATTGTAAAGACTGGTTTTAATACCAAAAGAAAAATAAAGTTCGGACTGGTTTACAATGGAAGACTTCCTGCTGCGGTAAGCAATACTTGCCTGAACGCCCAGCCTGTTTGCAGGATTTATGAGGTAACCTGCAGTAAGTTGATTATAGGAATATTTTGTTTTAATGCCCTGCCCTGTCTTGGTACCGAATTGCGGTATATTTTCTTCGCCTCCCCATAAATCTTCGCCATTATTGTATGGAACCCCGGGGTTTTCGCCACGCACCGTATAAAGATTTTCAAGTGAGCCATACCAGCGTTTATTGGCATAATTAAACAGCGAAATAACTTCGTTATAGTTGGCTGCAAAAGGCGTGGTAAGCGATTGATAAAAATGCGTGTAGTTTAAGCTGATATTATTGCCCACACCATGGCCGTAAATGTAAGGCCTTACATTATTCCATTCCAGCCGGTGCGATAAACCCTGCACATTAAAAATGTCTTTATTCCATATACCTAACTGGAAAGCATATTTATTGCCGTAGAACTGAGAATGGTTATCCAGTGATTTTTTAATAAAAATATCATCCAAAGCCGCCTGGCCATACACAAACCCTTTTTTATATATTTTGTATTTTATATTAAAACCCATCATTGCATTATCGGGAGAGCCAAGCGTGAATTCCACAGGCCGCAAAAAAATAATCGGGTTAAGATATTGCACATCAAAACCCCTGTTGAAATTGGTATCCTTTGCAACCCAGGTAACTTCATCAAAAACACCTATCTGTAATTTTTTCGTATTAAAGCCCAGATAGTGTATAGTGCTGTATTTAGGCTGCGGCCTTCCATCTACTTCATACCAGAAATTATTGGTATAATGGTTATACAGAACATTATAGGTTAATTTCCATAACCGTGCCTGCAAACGCACATAAGGGTAGTTGTTTGCGTTATCAGACAGCAATAAACTTCTATACCCATCCCCAATAAAATTTTTACCATAACCGCCGGCTATTAAAAGGTGGTTATTAGGTGTATAGGTTACATTGAAATTGAAATTGGTATAGCTAAACCTGTTGTCTTTTGTAAGTTTGGCGGAATTTTCTCCCGGGATAATATACCTGCCAGAGGCAGGATCAAACCGGTTATATTTTGCATAGATAATGCTATCTAAGTATTGAGGATATTCATTTAGATTGGTAATTACACCAAGGTTGAATGACAGCTTTTTATTGAAGGTGGCCTGCATGTTTACTCCGGCTGCAAAGTTTACCAGCACGCCGTTTTTTTCATTTGATTTACCAAGGCCTGCATCCAGGTATGGGTCGAGTGTAAAAACACTGTTTTGGCCAACTGCTCTTACCATGTTGGTATTCAGCAGATCTCCTTTTAAAGCTGATCCCAGGCCAAAAACACTGTCCTGCAATGTTGATTTATGTATGATATTCAACTGGTCAAGCTCCAGCCAGTTTTGAGAACGGAAACCTGTGAAAACAGAAGAATCTGCATCCATCAATAATTCGCTTAACCTGTTTTGAACGTTTTGATTCAAGGGTATTTGCTGCGCATGCAATAAACTGCCTGTGCCCAAAAAAGCGAAAAAGCATATTGATAAATACCGCAGTTTTTTCAAAGCATTGTATTTAAAAATCATAAATAAGCTTGCGGAAAGTAAAACGAACGCCTAAATAAAAATACACGTCTTTGTAATTGTTTAATTTATTGGATTCCTTCCTGTAAACAGCACCGGTTTCCAATCTAAGGTTCGTTTTTTTGTTTAAAATATAAGCCAGCCGAACGTCGCCATAAAAAAGTTTCGTGTTTAAGCCCTGGCCTGTTTTAATGTTATCGCTTGTTGTATGTGTGTAAAGCGGCTTAAAAATATCGCGGCCATAATTAATTAAAGCAGATGAATCGTTGCCGTAACGCGCCACCATAGTTTCAAGTCTTGCATACCATCTGTTATAAGTATAATCAGCCACTAAAAGGCCTTCTTTAAAATTGGCGCCAAGCGGATGGGCGAGTGACTGGCCGTTGTGAGTATAGGCTGTGGTAATTGTGTCTGATGCATAGCTGTATGGCCTTACGGTATTAAATTCAACTTGCGCATTTAAATTATCTACCTTAAACAGGTTGCCTGCGCGAACGCCTATCTGGAAACCGTTTCGTTTCTCCCAGTCTTCACTGCCGCTTTTATCCAGCATAAACTGGGCATAAGCTGTAACGGTGGGCACGATTGTATATTTTACGTTCAACCCATATATATCATTATTTTTTAAGCCTGAAGGCGATTCAGATGCATGGGCGAAAATAATAGGGCTAAAATGCGTTAAACCTAATTTAGTTTCACGGTTTGCATTTTCCATTGAAGAAACTACTACATTGAAAATGCCAATGTTTAAATTTTTGGTGGCATGCCAGTCGAGCAAATAAGTTTGCCCCCATTTACGTGGATAACCGGCTGCATAAATGTTCTTATCCTTATTAACCATATATTCTGAGTACATCACAGAATATTGAAAATTGCCAAAAGTTAAAGCTGTTCGGAAATAAGGATAATTAATATTATAATCACTGAGCAATAAAGAGCGATAGCCATCGCCTATAAAATTTCTGCCATAGCCAAGATCAAACAGCACATGCTTGCCGGGCGTGTAAATAAGTTTTGCAGATGAATAACTGAAATCAAAACCTTTATCGTTAAACCCTTTGTAGCTGTTTTCAAACGGCACCACCCGGCTTTTTCTTATAAAGCTATCTACGTAGCCCGGAAAGTTAGCCTGGTTTTCATAAATCTCTGTCTGGAAATAAAATTTATCACCAACATTCCCGCTTAATTGAAAGCCTCTTGTATTGGTATAGATAAATCCTGATTTATCGGCATTCCTGGTTGATGTTGGAATTTTACGCTGGGTAGCGCCTGCAAACTCATCAAAAATGATATCGCCGAAAATATTAAAATCAGGCTGTTGTACCTGTAGTAAATGCTCTTCAAAAAACTTGCGGTATAACCATGTGCGATTACTTTTTTGATACATGGAATCTGTATAAAGAACCGGCTTCCAGGCTGTATGGGCAAAGGTGTCGGTATTGTATAAAACAGATTGCTGGTTAAAATCATTGGTAACGCGTAAAACCGGCGCCTGGGCGTTTAAGTTTAAAGCAGACAAAAGCAAAAAAAGGCAGAATAAAAGTAACAGCTTGTTAGCATTTTGTGTGTTGCTCATTCAGAAGGCTGATTTGCTGAAGCGGTAAAAGTACTTATAAAAATGATAAATACTTAAACGTGATTTTAGGCTGAATTATTTTACCAGCAATAACTGTAATTGAGAAACGGATTGGGTAACGGCCAAAACTTCGGTTATATATTGCTGCATTATTTTATCAAGGCAGAGATGTTTTTCTGCATAGCTTCTTGCATTTATTTGCAGCGTATTATCATTTGTTGCAAGTGCTTTTTCAATGCATTTCTTTAATTCCGTTACGTCTTCAGGCAAACATACAAGACCAAGATTATTATTCACAACCGTATTATATAAAGCTGAGCCTGCTTCCGCAGTTACCGCAACAAGCCCGCCCACAGAACAAATGTTACCAAGCTTTGACGGCATAACAAGGTTGGCCACACCGGCTTTTTGTATTATAAGATGCACATCTGCCATATTTAAAAATTCGTTCAGTTTTTCTTCCGGCTGCAGTGGCAGGAAAAGTATATTATCAAGTTTTATTGCAGCAGCCTTCTCTTCCAGCTCCATTTTATAGGGGCCTGTGCCGCAAATAATGAACTGGGCCGCCTTTTGTTCCTGCTTAAACTTCTCTGCTACCAATAATACATTTTCGAGGCCTTGTTTCTCTCCAATAGCACCTGAATACAGGATAACGGGCAGATGAGCCTTTAAACCAAAAGCTTTTTTTAAGACTATATTATTTTTTATGGGAAAGAAATGGTTTGTATTAGTCCAATTAGGAAACAGGTATATTTTTTTATTTGTTTTTGTTTGCAGCTTTTCACGGATGCCGGAGGAGATGGTGCTTATTCTGTCGGCTTTCCTTAAAATGAAACTTTCAATTTTAAACAATATGCCGAGCAGTTTTTTAGACGAAATCATATCTAACTCTTTTGCGGCATCCACCTGTAAGTCCTGTATATGGTATAACAATTTCGCTTTTGATATGGATTTATACAAAGCAGTAATGGTAACGGCGGGGCTACCGTCATTACATACTCAAACTTTTTGCCGGCAAGGCCGATAAGTTTAAAAAAGACGGAAATAAAAAATGTGAAATCAAACAACATTCTTTTTGCACCGGTGGGGTTTGCCGGCGTGTAATGAGGGCAGCGATAAACCGTTATTTTATTATTACCTGCTGTAATTTTTATTTCCCTGGTAAATCTTTTATTACGCTTATTGTACGGGGCCTGCACTTTCCAATAAGGATAATATGGATAGGTAGAAATTACGGTGCAGTCAAAGCCGTTATCAGCTAACCAGTCAATCATTTCGCTGTTATAACGGCCAATGCCGGTAGGTTCAGGGTAATAGTTTCCTGTAATGAGCAGTAGTTTTGAGTTCATGGATAAGCAATCTTTTATAGCAAGCAAGGGCTTTGTTGAAATCGTTGTGGTTGCCGTAATTTCTTTAGCCGGTTTCTGCTATGGGTACGAATACAAATGAATAAAAATTTTTTAAGAACTTATAAGGCTGTATAAAAATTGTTGGTGTATGAAATATATTTTCCCGGCAACGATAAAAGCTTTTTGGAAAGCATTTTAATAAGCCATTTTATCTCCTCTTAAAATAGCAATAAATGTAAAAATCATAATTTTAATATCAAGCAAAAGGCTCCAGTTTTCCATATACCATATATCATGTGCAACACGCTGTTCCATGCATTGTATATTTTTTATTTCACCCCTGAATCCATTCACCTGCGCCCAGCCCGTTAAGCCGGGTTTTAAATAAAGTCTTACCATATAATGATTTACCGCGTTGCTGTATTGTTCGGTGTGATAAAGCATGTGCGGCCTGGGCCCTGCAATGCTCATATCGTCCATAAATACATTTAAGAATTGAGGGAATTCATCAAGGCTTGTCTTTCTTAAAAACCTGCCAATCCTTGTTACTCTGCTATCTTCTTTAGTGGCCTGGCAAAAGTTGGAAGCTTCATTTATATGCATGCTTCTGAACTTAAGGCATGTAAAAGGATGATTATCCCGCCCCGACCGAACCTGAGCAAAGAAAACAGGCCCTTTACTGTCAAGTTTAATTAACAGGCTTACCAGCGGTATAAGCCATGAAAGCACAAAAACAATAACGAGCGAACTTACAAGCAAATCAAAAGTTCGTTTAAGCAGCCGTTTGTAAAAAGATTTCAGGGGCTCTTTATATTGTTCCAATACAGGCATTCCGCCTATGTAGTTAACATGATAAACGCCCTTTTCAAAACTTTTATCAGGCGCAATAAAATTAACCCTGATGCAATATTTCTCAGCTTCCCTGGTTAAGGCGGCAAAGGGCACATGCTCTTCATGTTGCATGGAAACATACAGATCCCTTATGCGGTTTTTCCTGGCAAAGCTTATGTATTCTGATAAAAGCTCGCCTTTCACGCTTTCATTTTTAGTGTTGTATCCTGGGTGCCCGGCAATGTTATGGTAAAGACTCAGGTTTAATTTACTGGCAAATTCACGGGCTTTATCATCATAACCTATTACTGCAATACGCCGGTTTCTCTGCAATAATTTTTGTTTGAAAAAAGCAATCGAAACAGCGTGAATAAAAATTACGGAAGCAGCTAAAGTGTAAATCGAAAACAATATAAAGAAGGCTGTAGCCGGAAGTTTAAAATATAATGACGCTAAAGTGGTAAGCAGGTAAATACTGCTAATGAATACCATCAAAGCTTTCCTTTTGCTGGTAAATAATTTTTTATTGCCTGATTTTATAACCTTTGGCAGGTTAAGGTTTATTGAAATGAAAACTGCGTTTAGAAGGCAAATGGCTATTTTAATGTAAGCGGCAATATAGGTATCGCTTATAAAGAATAGTGATATGGCAAGCAATACATTTAAAAAAGCAATTCTGTAAAAAGTCAGTTGCCTATACATACAGTATTGTATAGCAGGAATAAGTAAGATTGTTTTTTGATAACTGATCCCGAGCTTATTGACGCCGTGTTAATATAAAACGTGAAAAAAGATTAAACGTTCCCTTTGCCTATTAAAAATTAAAGCTTAAAGCGCAGAATTATTTAAAACATGCTTGTTTAAATAAATTCAACTGTATATTTAAGCCATCATTAATTGTATTGCCTGCAATTGTAAATAAGCTTAAGATGCTTGCTGCACTTAAACTTGAACCTGATAATTGTATGTAATACTTTTCTATAACCTGAAGTAACAAATACAAAACAAATGAAACGCAGGCATTTCCTTCAATCATCATCAATGTACCTTGCTGGCGCTGCATTGATTCCAACAACGTTGTCAGCAGCTACAAAGAAAGTTTCAGCAGCCGATAAAATCCGCGTTGGTGCCATTGGCATAAACGGCATGGGTTGGGCCGATCTTACCACTATGCTCAAGCATCCTGAAGCAGAATGTATTGCTTTGTGCGATGTAGATAAGAATGTGTTGGATAAACGTGTTGCAGAACTGAAAGCCAAAAATATAAACGTAACGGCTTACAGCGATTACCGCAAATTATTGGAGAATAAAGATATTGATGCAGTTGTCATTGGCACACCCGATCACTGGCATTGCAAGATAATGATAGATGCCTGCGCTGCCGGCAAAGATGTGTATTGCGAAAAACCGGTTGGCAATTCAATAGTGGAATGTGCAAGAATGGTGGATGCCCAAAAAAAATATAACAGGATAGTGCAGGTGGGCCAATGGCAGCGCAGCAATAAGCATTATGCTGATGCCATGGATTTTGTGCACTCCGGCAAGCTGGGCAATGTGCGCCTTGTAAAAGCCTGGGCTTACCAGGGCTGGATGAAATCCATTCCTGTGCAGCCTGATGGCCCGGCCCCGGCAGGTGTTGATTATAATATGTGGCTCGGCCCTGCAGAAAAACGGCCTTTCAATCCTAATCGTTTTCATTTTAATTTTCGCTGGTACTGGGATTATGCCGGTGGCCTTATGACCGACTGGGGCGTGCACATGATTGATTATGCATTGCTTGGCTCAAAGGCAACTGTTCCAAAAAGCATCATGGCCAGCGGTGGAAAATTCGCTTATCCAGATGACGCCGAGCAAACGCCCGATACGCTTACCACCGTTTATGATTTTGGTGATTTTAATATGCTTTGGGAACATGCCACCGGTATAAATGACGGGCCTTACCAACGCGATCACGGGGTGGCATTTATTGGCAACAATGGAACGCTGGTAGTTGATCGTGGCGGATGGGAAGTAATTCCTGAAGTGATAAATGGCAGCAATAAAATGGAAGCGGTTGCCCGCCAGCCAAAAGTTGATGACGGTCTTTTACTGCATACAAAGAATTTTTTAGATGTAATAAAATCGCGCAAAACGGAAGATTTGCATTGCCCGGTGCAGGCGGCTGCACATGTGGCAACGGTTTGCCAGATGGGTAATATTGCTTTCAGGGTTGGTAAAAAGATTTACTGGGATGATGCAAAGAAAAGCTTTACCGATAATGAGGCTAACGATTTGCTCGCTGCCAAATATCATAATGGATATGAACTGCCAAAAGTGTAACTTGATAAAAAACAGGCACTTGTTATTATTTGTAAGGCACGCTTGAAATTGAAGCCGGAGTTCAAAGTGTTGATGCAGATGCAGTGTTGCGACGCAACCGTGCTTCATAGCATTAATTGGCTGGTAATAAAAAAATCAAACAGAGTCAAAAGAATTTTATCATAACTGTGTTGTATGTTGCAACACATAAAACAAATTGCCCACAATGAAATAAGCCATGCCGTTATAACTATTAAACCGCTGCAACTAAATAACAGGTAATTACATTTGACAAATAAAAAATTAAAAATTACAAATGAATAAGAGAATCCTTTTAACCGCTGCTTGTTTTGTATGTATAATGATTGCTAAGGCCCAGGTAGATTCCACTACCGAAATGACGGCAACACTTCGCTACGTAGGCGATACAACGAAGCCGCAGGCCACTGAATTTTACCGGCCGGTTCCGCCGGTGGTAACTCCGGGAAAAAATTGTGGCGACGCCCCTTCTGACGCGATTGTTTTATTTGATGGTAAAAACCTTGATGCCTGGCATAGTGATAAAGACAGCACCAAACCCGCTGAATGGATTGTAAAGGATGGCGCCTTTACCGTAAACAAAAAATCGGGCGGCATTATAACCAAGCAACGCTTTGAAGATTACCAGTTGCATATTGAATGGCGTATTCCAACGGATATACATGGTAGTGGCCAGGCACGCGGCAACAGCGGAATTTTTCTTGCCAACCTCGGCATGGGCGATGAAGGTTACGAGTTGCAGGTGCTGGATTGCTATAACAATAAAACGTATGTGAACGGCCAAACCGGCGCTATGTACAAGCAAGGAATTCCTTTGGCTAATGCCTGCAAAAAGCCAGGCGAATGGCAAACATATGATGTTATCTGGCATGCACCACGCTTTGATGCCTCGGGAAATTTAACCGATTCTGCGCATGTTACTGTTTTACACAACGGCGTATTGCTACAGGACAATTTTGCTTTACGCGGCATTACAAGATATATCGGCCTGCCCCATTATATAGCGCACGGGCCATCACCCATTAAATTGCAGTCTCATGGCGATCCAAGCGAGCCAATTAGTTTCAGGAATATCTGGATCAGGCCGCTGAATTAGTGAGCAGTGAATTGTGAGTGATAAGCATGGGAGCGTGAATCGTTAGTCTGAATTGGAAAAAATCATTTCTTATAAAAATAAAATCCCCGGTGTTTTAAAATTCCGGGGATTTTATTTTGGGATATTCAGCCCGTCGCTCACAGCTAAAAACTCTTTATCATTTCTCAAACCGTATCTTATATTCAGAAACATATTCGCTGCTATCGCCATGCATGTCTTTATAAAATAACCTGACTTCCTGTCCTAACTGAAGGCAGGTGTTTTTATTTTCAACATCAAACGAATTGCTGGTTGGCTGCAGCGAAGGATACCAGATGATATGACCCGGTTTATTCAGCAGCATTTGCGGTTTGCTCCATTGCTGTGCGTTATCATCTTCACCCAAATCTTTATTAAGGTTGTAGGATATCCAGATGCTGCCGCCTTCCCATTTTATGCCCTCGGACATTGCCATCATCATTACCCAGCAATTTAAATATGTATTCCAGCTTACGGATGGTCCCCAGTGAAACTTTGATCCCGCTTTTGAAGCTGGTCCGCCGCCTGCATCCATTGGAATTTGTAAGGATGCTACCGGCTCGCCAATGCCATTATAAACTGCATTAAATGATTTGCCATCCCATCTTTTTGCTTTGCCTTCAGGATTATCCAAATCATCTAAACTAATTCTTGCAATGCTTATACATTGCCCGCTCCATTCCGTACCGGGGTTGTATGTAGCGGAATCGTAACTGCCTTTATAGCCATATTCACCATAAAAAAGATATAAATAATTTCCGCTTACAACAGCCGATGGATCGCCGACACCGCCGGCAAAAGTTACGGATGTATTGTGTGGCTTTAATATCATGCGTGGCTGCAGGTCTTCAATAAAAATACCTTTGTTTATCCAGCTTCTGCCGCCATCGGTTGATTTCATAATACCAATACGGCAAACTGCTGCGGCGGAGCCTGAATCTGTTAAGCCCTGCGGCCATTTCTTATCAATATAACCTTCGCCGGTTGCAGCATTATAAGGCAATGTTGCCGGGTAATTTTCATTGTGATATACGGCATATAATGTTTTACCGCCCGCATCTTTTTTATCCTGGTAAATGGTTTCAAACCAAACAGCGCCATGCAAACCGGCTTCGCCCGGTTTTGCATTCAATGGCATAACAGGATTGATGAAAGCATCCTTGGTTGCGCTAAAAGCTTCGTCGGCATTTTTGCCATTGGCAAATTTTAAATCATTGGCAGCGCCCCATACCGGGTCTTCGCCATATTTACCGGGGAAGATGCGAAAAGTGTCGCCTATCCATGCTTCGGCCATATTGCAATCGACAAAAGAATTGAAATAAAATTTTTCCGACGAAATAAGTGTGGCTGTTGGAATCTGTTTTGTTTCTTTTTGAACATTATTACATGCGGAGAGTAATGTTATTACGGCTAATGTAACAGTTGTTTTTATTTTTTTCATACAGCAGGTTTCTACTTATAAAATAAATCATATTTCTTTTAAATAATCATTGATCAGGTTTAATTCAAAGCCTCTCTGCTGCAAAAAATCTTTTATTTTTCTTTTTTTAATGAAGATGTTTTTCTCGCTTTTTAGTGTAGCCAATTTTTTGTCGGCAACAGTATTAAAGGTTTTATTGTAATCGATATTTGATATGGAAGCTAAGGCTTTGCGGATGCAATAATCACTGATCCTTTTCTGCTTTAAAGCATATTTTATCTTCTCTTTGCCCCATTGCTTTATCCTGAATTTGCCACCTGCATAAGCTGTGGCGAAACGTTCTTCATTCAAATAATTTTCTTCAATGAGCTGCGTGAGCAACGGTTCAACTTGATTGCGATGCAGGCCCAATGAATATAGCTTATCACGCACTTCGCTGTGGCACCTTTCCTGGTAAGCGCAATAATGTTTTGCTTTTTCCAGGGCGGTTTGTAATGTATCGTTCATTAAAATACTAAGCTATTTATATTGGTGAAAATAATATTTAAAATAAAACAATTAAGTTTGTTTCAAATCAACCGCTATGAACCAAAATACAACTGCTGAAAATTCAACCGCCACTGATTTGCTTGAAGAGGATAACCCTTTAACAGAAGGTTATAATAAGCCTGAAAAAAAAACAAGGAATATACTTTTTGTATTAGCGGCTCTTCTACTGCTGCTTGGAATACTTATGGCAATGCAGCAAAACGGTGTTGCCCGCATTGTTTCTATGGCAATTTATATTGGCGTAGCCTTTGTATTTTTCTTGTTAGCATTATTGATCAAAACCAAATCGTAAACTGCTATCATACTGCATTAAGAATGCAAAAGAAGTGCAGCAATGGAAAGATTCACTAAAGGCAAATGAATTATTCCAGGTTGGGGCTTAACCATTTTTCTGCTTCTTCCAGGCTCATATTTTTTCTTTTTGCATAATCTTCCAACTGGTCTTTACCAATTTTGCCAAGCCCGAAATAATGGCTTTGCGGATGCGCGAAATACCAGCCGCAAACGGATGCCGGCGGATCCATGGCAAGGCTTTCGGTTAATGTGATACCAATATTTTCCGTGGCATTTAAAAGATTGAACAGTTTTATTTTTTCGGTATGATCGGGGCAGGCCGGATAACCGGGCGCCGGGCGGATACCTTTATATTTTTCATGAATTAATTCCTCGTTGGAAAGCGCTTCATCTTTATCATAACCCCAATGTTCTTTTCTTACCTGATGGTGCAGGCATTCTGCAAAAGCTTCTACCATACGGTCTGCTAATATCTGCACCATTATTTTGTTATAATCATCGTTCTCCGCTGCAAATTTCTGAATGTGCTGTCTTGCGCCCGAAATAGTTACGGCAAAAGCGCCCATGTAATCGTTATGATCTTTTGATACAAAATCAGCCAGTGAAAAATTAAATTGCCCTGCAGCCTTTTTCGATTGCTGTCTTAAAAATTCGAGATTAACTTCTCCGTCTTTTGTTTGTAAAGTAACGGTGTCTTTATTATTGCTTTTTGCCGGCCAGAAACCAATTATACCATTGGCCGTGAACCAATGTTCGTCAATTATTTTCTTTAATAAAGCCTGTGCATCATTGTACAGTTTCGTGGCTTCTGGGCCGAAGTTTTTATCTGATAATACGGCCGGGAATTTGCCGGGCATTTCCCAGCCGATAAAGAATGGGCCCCAGTCAATATAACCTGCAATGGTTGCAAGATCAAAATCTTTAAACAGTTTTATGCCATCCACATTGGGTTTGATGGGTGTGTAATTTTCATTGTTCAATTGCTCTTTATGTGCAACCGCATCTTTATAGCTGATCAAGACTTTATGCGCCTGTTTATTTAAAAACTGTTGGCGCAACCCTTCGTATTCCTTTTGTATATTATTTAATAGTTCTTCTTTTTGTTTCTTATTCAGCAGGTTTGTAACCACCGTTACACTGCGTGATGCATCCAATACATGAACAACGCCATTATCATATTGTGGCGCAATTTTTACAGCCGTATGCGTTCTTGATGTAGTAGCGCCGCCAATTAATAAAGGCTGCTGCATATTGCGGCGTTTCATTTCATGCGCCACATGCACCATTTCATCTAATGATGGGGTTATCAATCCGCTTAAGCCTATTATATCAACGTTTTCTTTTATGGCGGTATCTAAAATTTTATCTGCCGGCACCATCACGCCCAGGTCAATCACGTCATAACCATTACAGCCCAGCACAACGCCAACGATATTTTTACCAATATCATGCACATCGCCTTTAACGGTTGCCATAAGCACACGGGGTGCATTGCCGTTTCCGGGTTGCGGATTATTCTTTTTTTCTTCTTCAATAAACGGTGTTAAGTAAGCAACACTTTTTTTCATTACCCTGGCGCTTTTTACCACCTGTGGCAAAAACATTTTACCGCTTCCAAATAAATCACCCACAACATTCATCCCATCCATCAGCGGGCCTTCAATTACGGTTAAAGGTTTCGGATATTTTTGCCTTGCCTCTTCGGTATCAATCTCAATAAAATCTGTAATACCGTTAACCAGTGAATGCTTCAGCCTTTCTTCAACAGGTGTGTTACGCCAGGCATCATCTTTCTTTTCTTCCTTCCCTTTGCGTTTAACGGTATCTGCAAAAGCAATCAGTTTTTCTGTGGCTTCGTTATTATCGTTATTATGATTAAGGATAACATCTTCACAGAGTTTTTTTAATTCAGGCTCAATTTCATCATACACCACCAATTGCCCTGCATTTACAATGCCCATGTCCATGCCTGCTTTGATGGCATAATACAGAAATACGCTGTGCATGGCTTCACGCACATGATCATTACCGCGAAAGGAGAATGAAAGATTGCTTACACCGCCACTCACTTTTGTAAGCGGCATTTTTTGTTTGATAATGCGGGTGGCTTCTATAAAATCAACGCCGTAATTGTTATGTTCTTCAAGGCCGGTTGCAATGGCAAATATGTTAGGATCGAAAATAATATCCTGCGGATAATAGCCTACTTTTTCTGTAAGAATGTTATACGCTCTTTCGCTGAAGCTTACTCTTTTTTCCAATGTATCTGCCTGCCCGTTTTCATCAAAAGCCATTACCACCACGGCGGCGCCATACATTTTGCAGGTTTCGGCCTGGGCTATAAACTTTTCCTCGCCTTCTTTTAATGAAATGGAATTTACAATACACTTGCCTTGCACGCATTTTAAGCCTGCTTCAATAATCTCAAACTTTGATGAATCTATCATTATGGGAATGCGGGCAATATCGGGCTCGCTTTGCAGCAGGTTTAGAAAGGTTGTCATTGCCTGAACGCCATCGAGCAATGCATCATCCATATTTACGTCCAATACCTGTGCGCCGTTTTCCACCTGTTGCCTCGCAACGCTTAACGCTTCTTCATATTTATTCTCACGAACCAGCCTGGCAAACTTCTTTGAACCGGTAACATTTGTACGTTCCCCGATATTTACAAAATTAGATTCGGGTCTGATGGTTAAAGATTCCAGGCCTGCAAGCCTCATATAAGGCTTCATAATATGTTCACTCATTTAAATTATATTAATGCTGTTTCAATTACAGGTAATTTTCGCGGCTGCAACTTCTTTACATGTGCTGCAATTGATCTTATATGATCAGGAGTGGTGCCGCAGCAACCGCCAACGATATTTACAAATCCTTCCTTTGCCCAGTCTTCAATAAAGCAGGCGGTTTCTTCGGGCTGTTCATCATATTCGCCCATGGCATTTGGCAAACCTGCATTTGGATAGGCAGAAACATAACAGGAAGCCAGTTGTGATAACTCCTGAATATGTGGCCGCATTTCTTTTGCACCCAATGCACAATTTAAACCGATGCTTAACGGCCTGGCATGTGCAACGGAATTATAAAATGCTTCCAGCGTTTGCCCGCTTAAGGTTCTGCCGCTGGCATCTGTTATGGTGCCGCTGATCATGATGGGAAGTTCCTGCTCGCTTTCCCTCGAATGTTTTTTTATAGCGAAAATGGCGGCCTTAGCGTTTAGCGTATCGAAGATTGTTTCAATCAAAAGCAGGTCAACACCGCCTTCTACTAAGCCTTTTACCTGCTCGTAATAAGCTTCCACCGCTTCATCAAAAGTTAAGGCGCGGTAACCCGGATTGTTTACATCAGGCGAAAGTGATAATGTTTTATTCATGGGGCCAATGGCGCCGGCAACAAAACGGTTGACAGTTGACGGTTGGCGGTTGGCTGAAAATTCCTCAACGGCTTCCCTCGCAATCTTTGCGGCTTCAAAGTTTATTTCATAGGCCAATGATTGCATATTATAATCAGCAAGTGAAACGCGTTGGGCATTAAACGTGTTTGTTTCAATAATATCTGCACCAGCTTCGAGGTATTCTTTATGTATGGCTTTAATAATTTGCGGCTGCGTTAAGCAAAGCAAATCATTGTTGCCCTTTATATCTGAAGCCCAATCTTTAAAACGTTCGCCGCGGTAATCTGCCTCTGATAATTTATAACGCTGTATCATGGTGCCCATGGCGCCATCAATTATTAAGATGCGTTGGTTTAAAAGTTCTTTAATGTTCATACGGTTAATTTGATATTAGAACAGCAGATGCACATGGTACCTGCAGTACAAGGGAGTGACACAACCTGGCTCTATCGGAATTAATTGGCCGGCAACTAAAAAATAATCTGAATTATAAACGTAGGGAAACTTAATGGTGAAGTTTGTGCGTTTATTAGTTCTGAATTTTTAAGGCCGAACAATAAACAAATCCGCCTTGTGGGTGCAAAAGTAATCAAGAAATTATTATAAACAAACTGATGAAAATTTGTTAAAGAATTGTGGTAAAATTTTTTAACATGTATAGAACATTATACAAGAATTATTTTAAGACTTTTGTAAGCATTCGGGCAACACAAGTATACATGCAGCATGATGAGAAAATGGTTTCTTGCATTCCTCATATTGTTTATTGGTTTTAGTTCAAAGGCACAGGATCCTACTATAACGATTCTTAAAACCGAAGCGGGCCGCTCTATTAAAAAAGATGTGCCTGATACGCTTAAGAAGAAATGGATAAAGGGGGGTATGTTTAATTTAAACGTGGCCCAAAGTGCTTTGAAAGACTGGGCCGCAGGTGGTGACAATTTTTCCGTGACCATGAATATGTATGCCAATGCCCATGCCTTTTATAAAAAGGATAAGGTTACCTGGGATAATAATCTTGATATAAATATCGGCTACATTCATACAACTACTTTGGGTACGCGTAAAAGTGATGACCGGCTTGATTTCTTATCCAAGCTCGGTTATTATCTCGGTTCAAAAGTTTCTGTTACGGGATTATTTAGTTTGCGAACACAGTTTTTTGACGGATATACTTATGCAAATCCTGACTATCCTGTGTTTTCTTCAACTGCATTTTCACCGGGCTATGTTTTATTTAGCCCGGGATTTGATTATAAGCCGGTAAAAAACCTGTCTATATTCGTTTCGCCTGTATCGTCAAGATGGATTGTAATGCTAAACCCAACACTTTCAAGAATAGGCGCCTATGGCGTTGACAGCGGCAAGCATTTTTTAAGCCAGGTTGGTGCTTTTGGAACGATTATCTTCAACAGTAATTTCACTAAAACGATAACCTATAATTCAAGGATAGACCTGTTTTCCAATTATGAGCACAATCCTTTTAATGTGGATGTATATATGACGAATTTATTTGCAGCCAAGTTTAGCAAAAAATTTGCCGTAACGTGGAATGTAGATATGATATATGACGATGATGTACGCGTATTTGGCCCCAAAGCAAATTCGCCGCGGTTGCAGTTGAAATCAGTTATTGGCATTGGTGTTTTAATAAAGGTTGGAACATAATACAGGGCGCTCATTATACTCATACAGCCTACTCATTGTCTTCAACCAGCGAGGCTGTAATTTCATTCAGTTTCTTTATTCTTTCCTTCAGCCCGCTTTGAATATTGTTCCTTATTGTATTAAGATTGTTCGTAAGGCTTTCAATTTCTTCGGGCAATACTTCATTAAAAAACTCCTTTAGCCTTCTTGCCAGCGTGGGCGATTTGCCATTGGTTGAGATGGCAATTTTTACATCGCCTTTGGTGATAACAGAACCCAGATAAAAATCACAAAGTGAAGGCTTGTCTGCTGCGTTCAGCAATTTACCTTTTTGTTTGGCATCCTTTCTTATACGTTCTGCCAGTTCAACATCATTAACGGCAGCTATGATTAAATCGCTGTTGTCCAATAGTTCTGCATAATAGGAAGTTTGTATTAACTGCACATGTTTATGTTGAAAAGCAAGTTCCCGCACTTCTTTTTTTATAAAGCTGGCAGCTACAGTAATATTAGCTGCAGGTGAATTATTTAAAACGGTATTTAGTTTTTCATAGCCAATTTCTCCCGCGCCTATTATAAGCACACGCAATTCTTCGAGCTTGAAGAATACCGGGAAGAGATTGTTCTTATCAGCGCTCATAGATATTTGTTTAAAATTGATGCCAGGCCGGCGAGAAAGAACCTGCCCAAAAAAATTGTCTGAAAATTATAGGCGATTCCTGCATTCGCCGGCTGGCGCCGGAATAAGTTGTTACACAATTTTCTTTCTTATTACATAATCCCCGAAAGATTCATTGAGGTTTTTGTTGGCAGAAAAATCTTTAAGCAATGCATCAAGCGTGCTTAATATTTCCGGCTCATCAAGATTTTCTTTATACAATTTGTTTAAACGCTTGCCTAATGCATCCGCGCCGAGATAAATATTATACCTGCCAAGCGCAGTGCCTACAAAACCAATTTCCGCAGCATAAGGTCTGCCGCAGCCGTTGGGGCATCCTGTCATACGCACGTGCAGTTCTTCGTTATTTAAATTATACCTGCCAAGAATATCTTCAATTTTATCTATTAATGAAGGGAGGTAACGCTGTGCTTCGGCAAATGCAAGCGGGCAGGTGTTTAAAGCCACGCAGGCAATAGCATTGCGCCGTACAGGCAAAGCATTTTTTGTAACCTGTATTACGCCATAATCCTGGAGTATATTTTCAATTTCTTCTTTGTCTTCAGGTTTTATATCGCTTACAATTATGTTTTGATTGCAGGTAAACCTGAATTGTGCTTTACCCGTTTTGGCTATCTCGTAGAATGCTTTTTTAAACTGCACTTTATCGCCATCATATACCCTGCCGGCTTCAACAAAGGCGGTATAATAATAAAGTCCTTCATGGTTTTTGTGCCAGCCATATTCATCATGGCGTATGGTTAGCTCATATTTTCTTTCAGGCTGAAACGGTATGCCGCTTCTTGTTTCTACTTCTTTCTTAAATACATCAACACCCATACGGTCGATAGTATATTTAAGGCGGGCCAGTTTTCTGTCGCTCCTGTTGCCAAAATCCCTTTGCGTTGTTGCTATTTCATAAACCACTTTAAACAAATCGTCTTTCTTTACAAAGCCTAACATGGAAGCAAGCCTTGGATATGTTTCGGCGTTGCCATGTGTGGCGCCCATGCCGCCGCCGGCGCTTACATTAAAACCTACCAGTTCGTTGTTTTCTACGATTGCAATAAGGCCCACATCGTTTGTAAAAACATCCACATCATTATAAGGCGGAATGGCAATAGCTATTTTAAATTTACGCGGGAAATACCTGTCCTGGTATAATTCATCTTTTTCAAGTTCAGGAGAAATTTTTTCTTCATCAAGCCATATTTCGTAATAACCATGTGTTTTAGGCAATAACAGCTTACTCAGTTTTCCTGCATAAGAAAATATTTCTTCATACACAGCGCTGAAACGCGGGTGAGCGCTTGCTATAACATTGCGGTTTACATCGCCACAGGCTGCAATGCTGTCGAGCTTAACGGTATTAAAATCTTTTATGGTTGGTTTAATGTGATGCTTTAAAATGCCATGCAACTGTACGGTTTGCCTTGTTGTAATTTTAATAACACCGGTTGTATAATTGTTGGTTACTTCATGCAGGGCAATCCATTGTTCTGCTGAAAGCAAGCCGCCCGGCAAACGTAAACGGATCATATAAGAATATAAGCGCTCTAATTTTTTTTCAGCGCGTTCATCCCTGCGGTCACGGTCATCCTGCATATACATACCGTGAAATTTTATAAGCGCTGTGTCGCTTTCGCGTATAGCGCCTGTATGTTCATCCAATAAACTTTCTTTTAAAGTGCCGCGCAGGCCTTTACTTTCTTTTTTTATTTTTTCTACTACTGATTCTGACATTAGTGGTATGAGTTATGTTAACCGGTTAAATTTTTTTAACGTAAATCTTATGTAAGAACGGATTGCTTTAATACACGTCTTTCGCAAACCTTCCTTCATCTTCCAGCCTGCTTAAATAGTCTGCTGCCTGTTCTTCATTAATGTTTGCTTCCTGGCTGATGATGTTGACCAATGTTGCTTCAACATCTTTCGCCATGGTGTCTTTGCAGCCGCAGATATAAATATAGGCGCCGCTTTCAATCCAGTTGAATAGCTCTTTTGATTGTTGCTGCATGCGATGCTGCACGTATATTTTTTCTTTCTGATCTCTTGAAAAAGCTGTGTTTAACCTGGTAAGCAAACCGGAGTCGAATAAAGAAAGCAACTCGCTCTGGTACAAGAAGTCTTTATGAAAATGCTGATCGCCGAAAAACAGCCAGTTTCTTCCCGGTGCGCTTTCATCATCCCTGTGAAAAAGAAATGAACGGAAGGGTGCAATGCCTGTTCCGGGGCCGATCATAATTACATCTTTATCCTGCAGCGGCAGGCGGAAGTTATCATTTGAATTAATATAAAACCTTACTTCATCACCTTCATTCAACCCCGCAAAATGGCTGCTGCAAAAGCCGTATTTTTCTTTATCATTCACCCAAAATTTATTGCGGCCAACGGTAATATGGATTTCATTATTGCCATGCGCATACGGTGATGATGAAATAGAATATAACCTTGGCGTAGTAGGTTCGAGAATAGCGATAAAATCTTCCAGCAAAACATTTTTTGTTAAAGGATAAAGTGCTAAAATATTTTTAAGGTCAAGCCTTATTAAAGGCAATTCTGATTCAATGAGCTTTGCATATTTTTCGATAATGCGCACAGGCAGATGAAGGATGTTTACCTTGGTCTTAAACAAATCAAACAATGTGAATTGCTCATCTTTATAGGTTACTGTTTTGTTCTTATCTGCTGAAAGGAGGTTTAGTATTTCCTGCACATCTTCATCAGTGTTTACAGGCACAATTCCCAAAGAATCTCCGGGCAAATAATAAATGGCTTCTTCCGTGCCGATTTCAATATGAAATGTTTCCTTCAATGAGCCTTTATCATTAAGATTGATGTGTGTTTTTACAACGCCTTTATAAAAATGTTTTCCATTCCTGGCCTGTTTAGGCTGTGGTTTTGGCGCCAGTAAATTAGCTGTTGTGGGAAGGTGATTCACGATATTACTTATCCATGCTTCCGAAACGGGATAAAAATCAAGGTCTGATTTTTCAAGTGGTAAAAGCCTTATGGCGCCGAGTTCATCAAGGCGTGTATCTACATCTTCACCGGCCTTGCAAAACAATGGATAAGAGCTATCGCCAAGCGCCAGTACCGCATATTTTAAATTAGAAAGATCATGTTGTTTTGCATATAGGTGATCATAGAATTTTTTAGCTGCAGACGGCGCTTCACCATCGCCATGTGTGCTCAGCACAACATACAGTGTGCTTTCTTTTTGCAGGTTGGAAACATTGTATTGATCCAATGCTTTAAGCGTTACTTTATGCTGCTTGCTTTTTAAAACAGAAGCAAGTTTTGCAGCTATTTTTTTCGAATTGCCTGTTTCTGTTCCATACACAACTGTAATAACCAGTTTTTCTGTTGATGCAACAATCTCAGGTGGAATTGGCGGCGCTGCGGTGGTATGTTTATCTGACAGGCCTGCCAGGTAACCGCTCATCCAGATTATTTCATCCCTTGACGAATCCTGTATAAAATCTTTAAATGATTTGAATTTTTGTTCAGTCAACATTTTCAGTAATTTTTTGTGCGCCTTCAACAGGCCTGGTGATAAATGGATTTATTTTAAGATATGCCGATGCTGCTTCAACACTGCGGAAATAATTTTCACCGGCAACGCTATTGTTTTTATACCATGCAAAAGTTTCATGCAATCCTGCCACCTTTCCCATTATTACAATGGAAGGACTGTTAAACTGAATGGGCTCTGCGGGAAAAGATTGCAGCGTAAATGCATGCACACGCTGGTTAGGCGTTGTGGCCTGTTCAATTACAAGAAAAGGTATTGAGGTATCGGCGCCTGCCTTAATAAGCTGTTCAATTATTGAAGCAAGGTTGTTACTGCTCATATAAAAAACGAGTGTTTCTTTAAACGCAGCCAGTTGCTTCCAGCTTTCTTTATTAATAATACTGTTATTAAAATGCGTCAACAATTTAACACCACTGGCAAAACCTCTTGCCGTTAAAGGCACGCCTGTAAATGCTGATGCGCCTGATGCGGCTGTAATGCCGGGAACGATTTCATAAGCTATATTATGGTCAGCGAGTGTTTGCAATTCATCATAAACATTGGAGAAGAAAGCAATATCACCACCTTTTAATCTCACCACTTTTTCATACAGTTTAGCAAACTGAATGAGCAGTTTATTTATATCGGATTGTTTGTATGATTTTTCATTACCGCCCTGTTTGCCCACATCAATAATAATTGCATCAGGATTGGCATAACGCCCGATGATCTCATCGCCGGCCAGCCTGTCTGTAATAATCACTTCAGCCTGTGCCAGCAGGTTAGCGCCCTTAACAGTAATAAGGTCTGGGTTGCCTGGCCCCGAGCCGATAAAATAAATCTTACCTGTGTTTGCGCTTCGTGCCTCTGTTGATGTATTGGTCATTTTGCTGTTGTTGATAATAGTGTTTTAAAACAAAAAGCCTTCTCTTATGGAGAAGGCTTTATATAATTTCTTGCGTTTTTTATTTTAAATTATCGCAATACAAGTCCCTTCCCCTTTGAGATATAACACATACAACAACACATTGAAGAAGGATTAAACATTTGCTTGCTTTGAGCAACAAATATAAAATGCTGGTGATAAAAAAATGAATTTTTTTTATTGATTTAAAAAATAAATGATCGTTATAACAAAGCAAATGTTTGTTAGTATAAGTTAGTTGAACGATTAAATTGAATAATTGATAAGTTGAAAGGTAAGAAGCAGGAATTGGGAATTTGAAATAAACTCGTGAACTTGTGCACCTGTGAGTTTTTATTAAACTATATCATTATTTAATTACCATGAGCCAGGAAAAATTACCCGAAGTTTGGTTAAGAGGCCCGCTGCCTTCCATACCACCATTGCTGCAGCCTGTGGCGCATGCACTCTTGCAGGCTGCCGAAGAAATAAATACCATCCTGCTTGATTTTAATGAAGATTTATTATGGAAAAGGTTTGCAATGCTTGCTTCCGTTGGTTTTCATTTGCAACATATTGCCGGCGTACAGGACAGGCTATTTGCTTATGCGGAGGGTAAAGCATTAAACGAATCGCAGCTTGCTTATTTAAAAAGCGAAGGCAAAGAAGACGAAGCTGTAACGCTGGCATTTCTGCTGGAACATTTGCATCAGCAAACAGAAAGGTCAATCGAACAATTAAAGCAAACAGATGAGAGCACATTAACTGAAGTAAGATATGTAGGCCGCAAACAAATACCTTCCACTGTAATGGGTTTATTGTTTCACTCGGCTGAACACACCATGCGGCATACCGGGCAGTTATTAGTTACCACAAAAGTTTTGCAGGCTCTGAAATTTGAATAATCATAAGGCATTTATTTTTGAATTATATGCAAGCTCCAATTGGTGTTTTTGATTCAGGTTATGGCGGCCTTACAGTTTTGAAAGAATTTACAAAACATTTACCCCAATATGACTATATCTATCTTGGCGACAATGGCAGGGCACCTTATGGCAACCGTTCTTTTGAAACCGTTTATCAATATACATTACAATGCGTAAGCTGGCTGTTTAAACAAAACTGCCCCTTAATTATACTTGCTTGTAATACTGCATCTGCAAAGGCATTGCGCACGATACAGCAAAACGATTTAGATAAACAATTCCCTGGTAAAAAAATATTGGGTGTAATAAGGCCCACAACAGAGATCATTGGTAATTATTCTGTGGCAGGCCATGTGGGTATAATGGCAACGAGCGGTACGGTACAATCGCAGTCTTACCTGATAGAAATAAATAAATTTTTTCCCAAGATAAAGGTTGTGCAACAAGCCTGCCCAATGCTTGTGCCGCTGATTGAGAACAACGAATTTGAAAATGAAGCGGCAGATTATTTCATTCAGAAATATATTAATGAACTATTGCAGCAGGATGATAAGATTGATACAATATTGCTGGCCTGCACGCATTATCCATTAATAAAGAAAAGGATCGAAAAGTTTTTGCCGGATGGCATTAGTGTAATTACGCAAGCCGAAATTGTTGCAGCAAGTCTTAAAGATTATTTGCACCGCCATGCTGAAATAGAAACACAGCTTACAAAAAATAAAGCCATTCAGTTTTATACCACCGATTCAGCCGAAGATTTTAATAACCACGCCAGTATTTTTTATGGAAAGGAAGTAAAAGCGAAGCATACAGAGTTGTAAGCATTATTATTTTTGAACAGAGAAAACAGAGAGGAATCTATCAATAAAGAAACCCCTGTTAGCTCCCATTTCTCTGCGGTATAATTTATTTTGATCAGGTAGTTGCCACTTCTTTTTCCCAGCCGGTTTCTTTCAGCGCCGGGTCTTGCTCTTTCTTTAAAAAGTCGCCTTGTAATGATGCACTTCCTGCATTCTCGTTCATCAATGCATCATCCGGCAAAACTTTTACTGGTTCTTTCCACGAGGTGCTTTCATCGTTATAGGCAGGATTAGATAAAGAATTGTAACAGGAAATTAAACTCCATCTTGGCTTATCACTTGTATTGGCTTCTGAGCGATGTAAAATATTGCTGTGAAAAAACAATGCATCGCCCGGCTCTAATTCCACATACACATGTTCCATTGTTTTAAGTGCATTGTTTACCATCGTCATATCAGCGCCAACCTGTTCACCCGCAAACCCATGATTTACCCTGCCCAATTTATGCGAGCCTTTTATTACCTGTAAACAACCATTGGCTTTATTGGCCTCTGTTAAAGCCACCATTACGCTCACCAACTGGTCCGGAAACAAAAACTGGTTTTTATACCAGTAGCCATAGTCCTGGTGCCATTCCCATGCGCCGCCCACCTTTGGTTCTTTCTGCATCAGTTTTGTATGAAAATGACAAACAGGCGCATCGCTGTCTAATAATTTTGCAACGGAATGCACCATGCGTGCGCTGCGCAAAACACAGCTATACACATCATCGCCGGGCGTAAACCATAAAGTAAGTTTTGTTTTCTTGCCTGTTTGATCGTTCAGGTCGAGCGCATTATTTTTTACTACATCATCGCTTACTGCAATATGATATAGTTTATCAATTTCAGGTTTTGTAAAAAAGCTTTTTACAATCACGTAACCATCGCGGTTAAAAGCATTTACTTCAGCATCGTTGAGAATATGTGCCATAACAATCGTTTTAAAGCCGGAAGGTAAAAATTATTGGTAAGATAGAATGCCGCACAAGGTTAATCAATCTGTTAAACCGCGCTATTTTTTAGTTTGTCAAGTTTAAGATAACCAATGTGCAACGCATCATTCAATGCGCTTTCAACCGGCAAAAGACTTATTGAATATTTTTCTTTTGTACCCGCCGGCAATATATCTTCAATTTCATACAGGTCGTCCACATCAATACCATATTTATCATCAACATGGCTTTCCGCACCCTTAAAACCACAATGCTTGTAAAAAGCAGTTTGTTTCGATTTGCGGATGGCTTCACCCTTATCTTTTGCTGCCGTTACAATTTTATAATGATATTCTTCAAACTCGTTTTCTTTGTAACCGCCAAGATTTATAAAGAATAATTTTAGCCTGGCTTCATTAACAACATTGCTTCTTTCCTTTATTTCAACTACATAGCCATCCACATTTTTTATTTGCCGCCATGCATCAATATGGATTTTACCTTCTGCTTCTTTCCAGAAATCAATCATTTGATCAACCAGTTCATGCAAGGTTTTTCCAATTCCAAAAAAGACATCATGCTGTTCTGTAAACCTGCCCTTTGGCGTGCAGCCGATAATTACCATGAAAAGTTTCAGATCATTCATATCAATTTATTGTCGCGATAAAAATACACATTCATTATTCATCATCTAATACTGTTTACTTAAGGCCTAAGCCATACATGCATAGATTTTCGTTTATAGATCTGTGTCTGATAAATATCTTCACCACTCACAATTCATTTACCTTTGCGCAAATTTTTATGATGGCAAGTTTTGAAGAATTAGGGTTGAACGAGCACCTGCTCGCATCTATAACAGAGTTGGGATTTGAAAACCCAACGGCAATACAGGAAAAAGCTATACCGGTTTTATTGAGCGGTACAAAAGATTTTATAGGCCTAGCTCAAACCGGTACCGGTAAAACGGCGGCGTTTGGCCTGCCTTTGCTGCAGCTTGTGGCCGTAGCCGACAAATATCCTCAGGCATTAATTGTTTGCCCTACGAGGGAATTGTGCATACAGATTGTAAACGAAATAGAAATATTTAAAAAACGGGTTCGTGGCATGCACGTGGTGGCCGTATATGGGGGCGCAAGCATTGGCATGCAAATAAAAGATATTAAAAAAGGGGTACAGTTGGTAGTGGCAACGCCAGGCCGTTTAATTGACCTGATTGAACGTAAAGCCATTAACCTCGAACAGATAAAATATGTGGTGCTTGATGAAGCGGATGAAATGCTGAACATGGGTTTCCAGGATGATATTGAATTTATTTTACAGAATACACCAAAACGTGATGCAACGTGGTTGTTCAGCGCAACCATGCCGCCTGAAATAAGAAAGGTTAGCCGCCGTTATATGAATGAACCTTTTGAAGTAACGGTTGGCAAAGCAAATACTGGTAATAAAAACATCGATCACCAATATTTTGTAACGTCTGCACAAAACCGGTATGAAACATTAAAGCGCCTGATTGATTTTAACCCGGGCATTTATGGTTTGATATTTACCCGCACCAAAGCCGATGCACAGGAAATAGCAGAAAAACTCACCCGGGAAGGTTATGATATTGATGCGTTGCATGGCGATTTAACGCAGGGCCAGCGTGATAAAGTGATGGGCCAGTTTCGTGATAAAAGTTTACAGCTATTGATAGCAACAGATGTTGCAGCGCGTGGTATAGACGTGCAGGGCATCACGCACGTTATTAATTATGAATTGCCCGATGATGTTGAAGTATATACGCACCGCAGTGGAAGAACAGGCCGTGCTGGTAATACGGGCATCAGCATGAGCATTGTGCACACACGGGAAATGTATCGCTTAAAGCAAATTGAAAAAATTGTGCAGCAGCCATTTCACCGTATTGAAATCCCATCGGGTAAGGATGTTTGCCGCAAACAGTTTTTCTTCTTTATGGATAAACTATTACAGGCCGATATAAGCCATGGCGATTATGAAACCTATGTACCCATGCTTGCCGAAAAATTTGCTGAAGTAAGCAAAGAGGAAGTGCTGAAAAGGGTAGCAGCGCTGGAATTTGACCGTTTCCTGAAATATTATGAGAATGCCGAAGACCTGAACACGCGCCAGACAGCCAGAGAGCCAGGTGGCACAAGAGGAGGGAGAGGAAATGAAAGACGTGATGACAGGGGTAAAGGCAGGAGCCGACAGGAAAACTATGGCAATGGTGATTATACAAGGTTGTTTGTAAATCTTGGCAGTAAAGATGGTTTTTATAAAGCAAGTTTTTTACAATTTATTCTTGATATGAGCGACCTGCGTAAAGATGTGCTTGGCAAAATTGATATGCGTGAAATGAATAGCTGGGTTGAAGTTGACAGCAAAGCTGCCAAACAAATGATGCGCTCTTTAGATGGCAAAAATTATAAAGGCAGAAGGATAAGAATGAATGAAGCCAACAGCCGGTAGGCTGCTTGCCTTTATTTATAGCAATGTTTGTTCACCGTAAAATAATTTCCCATTTACAATTTTTGCAGGCTGTGTATAGGTATGCTCTGTTGCTTTATTTACTTCCATTATGTGGTGCACCAGCCATCCGTTTAACTTCAAATAATCCGATACCATGGAACGGTGGCAACTCCACCATACTGCTTCCGAGCACATACAGGCAGTACGCTGTTTTATTGCCATTGCCTCCAGTTGTTCAATACCTTTTTTAAAATCATCGGTCTCCATATAATCTGCATATCCTCTGAAGGCAGGGTGGCGCCAGCCCGTATTTTTTGAGTCTTTATGTACCGGCCTTCTGCCGCCCAGCCGTTTTAAATGCACATAAGCTATTCCATTCGCAGGCATTGATTCTTCAAGATTTTCTTTATTGAACTGCGGCACGCGCCTTGAACCGGGAAAGCTGCGTATATCTGCCAGCAATTTTATATGAAACGAATGTAGCATTTCAGCAAAATGTTCCAGCGTTCTCGTGGAGTGCCCTATTGTCCAAATTTCTTTAGTGTGCATTTATGATTCTTTATTAAAACTGATGCTTTTTATTTAAGCAGAACGACTAATAAAAACAATATTGTTACATTTAGTCAATCTAAATTCTATGCCATTCTACCAAAACATTAACACACGTACCGTTAATGGCAAACGTACCATTGAAAGGTTGCTTAAGTTACGTATAAAGCTTGACACCGAAATACCGCAGAAGCATCTTGAAAAAAACCTGCTCATTGCATCGTGGAATATACGCGAGTTTGATTCGCCTGCTTACGGAGACCGGCTTGAAGAAGCATTTTATTATATAGCGGAAATTGTTTCAAAGTTTGATATCATAGCCATACAGGAAGTAAGGCAGGATTTAAAGGCGCTTAAAAAACTAATGCGTCTTTTAGGAAGTTACTGGGAATATATTATTACAGATGTTACCGAAGGCAGGCAGGGTAATAAGGAGAGGCTGGCTTTTGTGTTTGATACAAGAAAAATAAAATTCGGCGGACTTGCCAGTGAAGTTGTGTTGCCACCTTTTGAAACAAAAGATCCTGATACCGGGCAAACGGTTTATCAGCCTGTTAAGCAGCTTGCCAGAACGCCTTACCTCTGCGGATTTAAAGCAGGCTGGGCAGATTTTATGCTCTCAACCGTTCATATCTTGTATGGTACATCGGCTGCCAATGACCCGCGCAGGATTAAAGAAATTAAAGACATTGCCAATGCGCTTGCAAGAAAAGCTGCTGATAAATTTGAATGGTCAGATAACCTTGTGTTGCTTGGTGATTTTAATATTTACAGCCCGGAAGATGAAACGTACTCTGCTATTTTACAGGCAGGGTTTGAAATACCGCCACAATTGCAAAACCTGCCGTCAAATGCTTTGCAAAATAAATTTTACGACCAGATTGCTTTCAAGGTGAAGCCTGGGCGGTTTGAGACCACAGGCAATGCAGGTATTTTTAATTTTTATGATGTGGTGTTTACAGAACAGGACGAAGAATTGTATATACCCGCAATGGGCGATCGTTATTACATAACAAGCGAAGGCAATGAACGGCAAAACAAAACGCGTTATTATAAAACATATTGGAGAACTTATCAAATGAGTGATCACCTGCCTATGTGGGTTGAAGTGAAAATAGATCATACAGACGATTATCTCAGCAGTAAACTCGTACCACCACAAACAGGCGATGAAGTTACAGATGCGCCATCTGTTTAAACCA
Organism: Parafilimonas sp.; assembly: GCF_051953455.1. Taxonomy (NCBI): domain Bacteria; kingdom Pseudomonadati; phylum Bacteroidota; class Chitinophagia; order Chitinophagales; family Chitinophagaceae; genus Parafilimonas; species Parafilimonas sp. Next base: position 138,040 of record NZ_JBQCIT010000009.1, read on the forward strand.
GTTCAATAGCAATGGCTGATAAGAATTTGCGGTATATCATAAAATAAAAACCCCGCCTAAGACTAGGCGGGGTTTTTTCAACCCTAAACCCTTAAAAAACATTGCAAAGGTAAAATGATTTTATTATTTATTAAATTTTTAATCAATGATTTTTATTCGAACTGTTTATAAAAAAATGCCGGTAATCAATACTTAAATCATTTAATAATAAAAGTTTAGATATTTTATTTATTGTTCAAGCAATTTATAAATCTGATCAAGGTTAGGTGTAAGGATAATTTCCGTGCGGCGGTTACGTGCCCTGCCTTCCGGCGTGCTATTGGTATCAACCGGATCAAACCATGCATGCCCTGACGCAATTATTTTTGTAGGATCTATTTTATAGTCATTCACCAAAATCCTTACAACACTGGTAGCACGTGCCGTGCTTAAAGCCCAGTTATCTTCAAATTTCATACGAATAGGAATAGAATCGGTATGGCCTTCAATTGTTACGGCAATATCAGGGTTTGCAGTTAATACATTGGCGAGCTTGCTTAAGGCTTCCTTACCTGCCGGGTTAACTACAGCGCTGCCGGAAGGAAACAAAAACTTTTCACTGAGGCTTACATAAACTTTCCCATTCTTTTGTGTAACGGTAAGGTCGCTGTCGCTATAACCAACGAGTGCATTGATCATTTTATTTTTTAATTCACTGGTCGCCTTGCGTTGCTGGTCGAGCAGGTTTTGTAAATCCTGCAGGCGTTTTTGCTGTGCCTGTAAATTTTGTTGCAATGAATTTACTTTATTCGAAGCATCGGTGCTTAATTGATTGTTTTGCTTGTTCAGCGCATCTATATCAGCTTGCAGTTTATTAATGGTTGATTGTTGTCCTGCAATTTTTGACGCCATTAAAGAACTGTCATTTTGCAAAGTCCTGTATTGCATTTGGGCATCAAGCAATTTTCTTTTTGCAACGCAGGATGACAGCAGCAGGATAATGGCCAATACCAGCAGGCCTGAAAAGTTTCTTTTCATATAAAATTTTTTATATGCCTTTAAAAATTATGCCAGAGCGCTAAGATTGAGATTCCCAAAAATAAGCCCCGCTGATATATTTTCAGATATGGTTGATAATCATTGCGAAAGACATATTCTGTTTAGAGAAATAATTTCAGGGTTATTATTTATCTTCTTTTGAAACGATTTCGCCGTGTAGCAGCAAAACATGCCGGTTATTGTTTTTTGTATTAGCTGTAACTGTTATTGTTTTAAAAACAGGCCCGATAGAAAAGTTGCTGTTAAAAGTTGCCGATATAAAAGATATTTTGCCAGGCATAATGGGATCTTTTGGATAATCTGTTACTGTACAGCCACAAGACGATTCCGCTTCTGAAATGAATAAAGGGTTTAAGCCTGTATTTTTAAACCTGAATTTAAAATGCATGGAATCTTCCGTTTTCATTGTTCCAAAATCAATAATAGAATCCAGCCACTGAATTTCCGTATAGTTACTGGTATCTGCCTGAGTTTTTAATACGGGTGTTGCACTCTTTTTATTTTCATCAAACTTTTTATTGTTATTACATGCACAAACAATAAATGCGGCTAATAAGATAAAAATGCCTGTCTTCATACCAAAGAGTTTCAGGGTCAAAAATAACTTTCGCTTTTTAAAATATTGATTGAAATGCTTTGCGGTATTTCTGAGGGTAATAAATCTTAGGGATAAAAACAAAAAACCCCACACTCAATAATCTGAATATGGGGTTAACTTAACCTTTCCTTTGTAGCCGGTGGCGGAGAATCCCGGCCTGACTGCGTTCATGCAGACAGGGAACCCCCGCCTGAATAATTCATCGGGCAGGCGTCTTTCCTCTGTTTTCAGCTAAATGTTTTTTCAGCCAGTTTTTGCCTGCACTCGTTTTCAAATATTTTTCTCTTACCCTTGCTTCAGCCCATGAAGGATGCGTTTCAGTATAAATAATTTTCCATGGGCGATGGCCTTTTGTAAACCTGTTTTTGCCGTCATTATGTTCTTT
>NZ_JBQCIT010000010.1:0-85221 GCF_051953455.1 Parafilimonas sp.
ATAACAAGCCTTTTTATAATAGTAAAGAATTGGAAGCTTTACAGCCTTTAAAGACACAGATCGTTGAATTGAACCTTGACAACATGCCCGTTACTGATGACGATCTTAAAACCATAGCACAATTTATAAACCTGCGTCACCTTAATCTCAATTTTACATCCATCACCGGCAGTACATTACAGGAATTAAATAAACTGCAATTCTTAAAAAGTTTATCATTATCCGGTACGCCGGTAAAACCCAATCAGGTAGCAGCGCTTACAATATTGCCCAAACTAAGAGCTGTTTACTTATGGAATACAGAAATTGACAAAAAAGATATTCAGTCACTGGAAGAAAAAAACAAAAACATTACATATCAAACCGGTTTCAAAGGTGACAGCACTATTTTAAAACTTACGCCGCCTGTTTTAGAGAACGACAATTTTGTTATCACAAACCCGATTCCCTTAAAACTGAAACATTATATACACGGCGCGGTTATTCGTTATACAACAGATGGAAAAGAGCCAGATAGCCTTTCTTCAGCGGTGTATAATAAGGTTATTGATATTAATACTGATTTTACCTTAAAAGCTAAAGCTTATAAACCAGGCTGGATAAGCAGCGATATCATCAGCCAGCATTTCTTTAAAGGCACTTACCACGCCGACAGTGCAGTATTACTTTCGAAAGTGGATGATAAATTCAAAGGCGATGGTGCTGCCACTATCATTGATGGCATAAAAAGCGATATTAATTTTGCAAGCGGTAAATGGTTGGGCTACCGCGAAAATCCGATGGAAGTAATGCTGTTGTTTGATAAACCAGTTGAAGCAAATAGCATTACTTTAAGCATGCTACAGCAAATTGGTGCTTACATTTTTCCACCGGTGCAGGTTACGGTTTGGGGGGGCGCTGATAAAAATCATTTAAAGCTGTTAACCACCATAAAACCACAGCAACCCACGAAAGAATCAACCCAGGAAAATCTTGCCATTACATGCAGTTTTAATAAAACAACAGTTACGTGTATTAAATTGCTTGTAATGCCTGTACGCAGTTTACCCGGGTGGCATGATGGCAAAGGACAGAAAGCCTGGGTGTTTGTAGATGAGGTGTTTGTGAATTGATGAAAGACTGGTGTACCCAGGCAGCTGTATAATATATCGTTCACACATATCTTTAGAGACATAACCTACAATATTAAAACATGAACCAGCAACTATTTGAAGCCGTAGACCAATACATCTGTAAACTATTTGCGCAAAACGATGAGGCATTGGATGCAGTTGTTGCATCAATAGAAAAGAACAACATTCCGCAGATAAGCATTTCTGCCAGCCAGGGAAAATTTTTGCAAGTGCTGGTGAAGTTATGCAGGGCAAAAAACATACTGGAACTGGGCACACTGGCAGGTTACAGCACAATATGGATGGCAAGAGGTTTACCTGCGGATGGCAAACTCATTAGCCTTGAGTATGAACAATTGCACGCTGATGTTGCCAGAGAAAATATCAAACGCGCCAGATTGGATAATATAGTTGAAATAAGAGTTGGCAACGGCCTTGACCTGCTGCCGCAATTACAGCAGGAGCAAAAAGTTTTTGATATGATTTTTATAGATGCAGATAAGCAACCCTATACGGAATACTTTCAATGGGCTTTAAAATTGTCGCACTCGGGAACACTTATTATTGCAGATAATGTTATACGCGAAGGAAAAATATTGGATGAGGCATCGCAGGACGAAGCCGTAACAGGAGTGCAGCGCTTTAATAAATTCCTGGCAGCAACCAAAGAAGTAACGGCAGTTATCATGCAAAATGTAGGTGAAAAAGATCATGATGGCATGGCCATAGCAGTTGTGAATTAAGTTGTGTCTGTAACAGCTTTCGCTTCGCTTTTACAATTCCTGCTCAACCTTATCTGCCACCAATTTGCTCATGAATGTTATAGAAACAATGCTATCTCCGGCTACCGGTCTGGCTTTGCAGCATTAAAATCAATAAGATATTTTCTGAAGCGTCTAACCGCTATTCATCATCAATCTTAACCCAAATAACTTAACAACTTTTATACTTCCGCCACTGCGCTGTCAAACACTTTACCGCGCTCAGTTTTAAGCATGCGGGAAGGATATTTGCTTATCACCATAAAATCATGCGTGGCCATAATGATCGATGTGCCATAATCTCTACAAATACTTACAAGCAACTGCATGATCTCATCACTGGTTTCCGGATCGAGGTTGCCTGTAGGTTCATCAGCCAAAATAAGTTTGGGGGAATTAAGCAATGCCCTTGCTATATCAATACGCTGCTGCTCACCGCCGCTCAATTCAAAGGTCATCTTAAAGCCTTTGCTTTTAAGACCAACTTTATCAAGCACATCGGCAATTTTTTCTTCAATCAGCTTTTCATCTTTCCAGCCTGTTGCCTTCAAAACAAAGCGCAGGTTTTCGTTTACATTTCGATCAGTAAGCAATTGAAAATCCTGGAAAACAACACCCAGGTTACGGCGCAGAAACGGAACTTTTTTCCAGTTCATACCACGCAGGTTATACCCGGCAACTGTGGCATCGCCTTCTTTAAGCGACAACTCGCCGTATAGTGTTTTCAACAGGCTGCTTTTGCCGGTGCCCGTTTTACCAACAAGGTAAACGAATTCACCGCGCTCAATCGTAAAGCTTACATCACTTAAAACAAGGTTATCTCCCTGGTATATATTAGCATCTTTTACAGTAACTACAGGCTCAAACATGAAATATCAATTTTAAAGGTTGCTGCATTCATCACAAGCGGCAAATGTAAAAATAAAACCGTAAGTGGTGTTAACATAATGGTGAGTGAAGAGCGTTTACTCATAACTCATCATTCACTGCTCAAAATATTAACACAACAACAATTTTTAATTATTTGGATAATTGATTAAAGCAAAAAACTATTTTTCTTTATTGGGTGCCGCAGCCGGGCCATCATTATAAAATACATATAAGCCATCTTTGCCCGCTACCACAATATCTTTTCGCCCGGTGCCGCGTAAATCAGCAACTGCAAAGTATAGTCCGGTTCCCTTGCCTTCACCTAACGGGCCATAGCTGATGATTTGTTTGGTGAATGATTCCCCGTTCCATTTATAATAATACAATCCCGCCGGATCGTGCACACCCGGGTCTGTATCATGCGCCCGGTAACGTTTTCCGGTTATCAGCTCCGGTTTGCCATCACCGTCAATATCCACCCACTGCATGGTATGAAACATAGAATTGTTTGGTTCGATAGCATGTTTAACCCAGTTTCTTTTCCCGGATTTGTCTGCAGTTTGTTCATACCAGTCCAGGCCATAATCGTGGCCCTGGCCTGCAATAATATCATGCTTTCCATCGCCATTCACATCTTCCACCAGCACAGGTACGCTGGTTTGCCCCAGGTTAAACTCTTTATGCAATATCCATGTTCCTTTTAACGCATCAGCCGGCGCTTCCAGCCAGCCATCGCTTATAATAAAATCACCACGGCCATCTGCATTAATATCACCAAAACCTAATCCATGCTCCTGTTTAGGAGCTATTTCTGTTTTGGTAAACTTTCCCAAACCTTTGCCATCAGCATCTTTTTCCAGCTTATAAAATTTCAGCGGGAAATTGGGATTGTTTGGCACTATTTCTATTGTACCATCCTTATCCACATCCCAGCCTTGTGCCGCTTCCACGTTGCCGGTAGAATCAATTAAATGATCCGCCCATATGCCTGTGTTATTGCCCGGGTTTTCTTTCCAGTGAAGGCTGTTGCTGAACCAGCTTCCGGTAATAAAATCCATGAGCCCATCACCATTTACATCTAAAGGGATTGTAGAAAAGTCATCCCAGTATTCATTATAACGTTTTACCGGCCCTATGTAATGCGCCTTAAAAAATTCAGGCCCTTCATACCAAAACGATCCGGATACGATGTCGGGTTTTCCATCATTATTCACATCAAATACATCTACACTTTCAAAGCTTTCTGCAGCAATCATCTGTTTCGTAAATTGAATTGCAGGCGCCGGAGATTTGTTTTGGGAACAAGCAACGGAGCAGGTTATTAAAAAGCTGACAGGCATTAAAAAAAACTGCTTGCTGAAAAGATGCCGGTAATGCATGAAGACGTGTTTTAATGAAAAAATATATGGCACGTGAATATAATGATAGAATAGTTTTTACAACTATTATTCAAATCAAAATTGCCGGAAACGTTTTTTAAATCCACAATAATTTTTTTTCAGCATTATAATAACATTAACTAAAAAAATAGTTGTATAACTAAAAATATAGTTTTACATTTGACTAAATATTTAGTTATATGAAAACATTAACCAAAGCCGAAGAGCAGGTTATGCAGGCGCTCTGGAAAATTGATAGGGGTTTTTTGAAAGATATAGTGGAAGCCATGCCTAATCCTAAGCCGCATCCAAACACCGTGGCTACGCTTTTAAAAATATTGATTGAAAAAAAATTTGTGATTACAGAAACTTTCGGCAGGATGAATGAATACTCCCCTGCCATATCAAAACAGACCTATTCAAAAAGCACGATGAGCAGTTTGGTGAAAGGATATTTTGGCGGCTCTTTCAGCAAAGCCGTTTCATTCCTGGTAGAAGAAAATAAATTAAGCGTGGAAGAACTTGAATTATTACTTCAACAACTAAAAAAGAAATAATATGCTGCAGCAATTAAGTATTTACCTGCTGAAGGTAACCAGCATTAGCGGACTTCTTTTTTTGTACTATCATATTGCGTTGCGCAATAAACGCTTTCACTATTATAACCGTTTTTATCTTTTAATGGCCGTTGCCATAAGTATTATTTTGCCTTTGCTAAAGCTGGAATGGTTTACTTTTTTCAGCGACTCAGATCAAACCATTCACCTGTATAAAATTATTTACGGCAGCGGTGAAAATGAAATTATTGTAACCGGCAAAGCAGGTATTAACTGGGAGCAACTGGCCCTGTATTGCCTCGCGGCAACAAGTATTTTTTCATTGGCCGTTTTATGCAGCCGAATCCTAAAAATAAAGCTGCTGAAGAAAAAATATCCAGTGCAACAATTTACAGATTTTGATTTTGTGCATACCGATATTTCATCGGCGCCGTTCTCATTTCTGAAAGATATTTTCTGGCGCAATGATATAAACCTGGAAGATGAAACCGGCAAACAAATATTGCAGCATGAGATTACCCATATCCGCCAAAAACATTCCTGGGATAAATTATACATGCAGTTTACCCTGTGTTTTTACTGGATGAACCCCTTTTTTCACCTTATAAAAAAAGAGCTGTATTTAATACACGAATTTATTGCCGATGAAGAAGCGGTAAAACATGCCGATGCCGATGCGTTTGCAAAAATGTTATTGACCGCACAGTTTGGAAAATTCAACCTTTTACCCGCACAATCCATTTTTTACTCATCTATTAAAAGACGATTAACTATGCTTACCACCTCAAAGAAACCCCAGTTTAGTTATGCAAGAAGGTTAATGGTTTTACCATTAATCACAGCCCTCGTTTGCCTGTTTGCATTTACTGTAAAAACAAGAAATTCAAACAATACTATTCCACCCACCGTTTTGGCAAAACCATTTGTATTGGTGGTTGATGCCGGGCATGGCGGAAAAGACCGCGGCGCATTAGGCAATGGCATGTATGAAAAAGATGCTGCTTTAAAAATTGCACAGAAAATAAAAGATATTTCATCTCAATATAATATTCATGTAATACTTACCCGCAACAGCGATGTGTTTATGGATCCAAAGCAGAAGTCTGATTTTGCCAATTCGCAGAATGCAGATGCGTTTATTTCGATTCATGTAAACACTAATGATAAAGAACATCCGGATCAATCAGGCTTTGAAGTATTGCTTTCTTCGCGGGCTGATGAAAGGTTTGCAGATAAAAACAAAATATTGGGCTCTGCTATTCTTCAAAATATAAGCAAGGATTTTACAGCAGCGCCATCTTTACAAACACGCAATACCGGCATATGGGTATTAAAAAACAGTAACATTCCTTCAGTTTTAATTGAATGCGGTTACATAACCAATAAAGATGACGCAGCGAATTTAAAAGATGATGCAAAGATTGAATTGATAGCGAAAAATATTCTCGAAGGAATAGCAGCTTATGCAAACCACGCAGCAACCAGTATAAGGGATACCATACCTGCAAACATACTTAATGTTACTGCCGACAAACAACCATTATATGTTGTAGACGGGAAGCCATCTTCTGAAGCGGAAATCAAACTAATTGGTGAAGCAGATATTGAGCGTATTGATGTTTTAAAAGATTCTGCATCCCGTGTAATCTATGGCCCAAAAGCAAAAAATGGAGTTGTATTGATTACTTTAAAAACGTCTGCGAAACAATCGCAGGAGCCATTGTATGTGTTAGATGGGAAAATTGTTTCAAAGGAAGAAGCTATAAAGAATGAAGCAACCAATATTGAATCAGTAAACGTTTTAAAAGACAAATCAGCCATTGATAAATATGGCGATAAAGGAAAGAATGGCGTAATAGAAATAACTTCTAAGAATGCAGCTAAAGAGCCAATCGTGTTGAAAGTGCCCGATAATGTTTTATATGTAATTGATGGAAAAGTTTCAAGCAAAGAAGAATATAATAAGCTCGACAAAAAAACAATAGAATCAGTAAACGTTTTGAAAGATAAACCAGCCATTGACAAATATGGCGATAAAGGGAAGCATGGCGTAATAGAAATAACTTCTAAGAATGCAGCTAAAGAACCAATCGTGTTGAAAGTGCCCGATAATGTTTTATATGTTATTGATGGTAAAATTTCAAGCAAAGAAGAATATGATAAGTTCAACAAAAAAAATATACAGTCAATAGATGTTTTGAAAGATAAAGCAGCAACAGATAAATATGGTGATAAAGGCAAGAATGGCGTAATAGAAATAACATCAAAAAGTCAAACCGGGAACAATGCAAGCAATAACAACAAATCAATTGATGTAAAAGATTCAAACACTAAACCCATTTTTACCACTGCCCAAATTGAACCTCAATTCCCCGGCGGTGCCGAGGCATGGGGAAGTTACCTGGCGAAACAACTGGATGCAAGCGTACTTGCCAAAAGAAAAGCGCCTGCTGGCATTTACACAGTTACACTTTCCTTTATTGTGGATGAAGACGGAAATTTATCTGATATAAAAGCATTAAATGATCCCGGTTACGGCGCCGGCGCAGAGGCCGTTCGTGTGCTTAAACAAGGGCCAAAATGGCTGCCTGCCATTCAAAACGGGCATAATGTTGCATTCCTGAACAAACAGAAAATCGCCTTTAAGATTTCGGGATAATTTTTATTCACCCGCGTAAACCGGCGACAAAAAATCGCTGTTGCTTATAAAGGCAATATACTTTCCGTCAGGGCTCCAATTGGGTGTATTCATGGTGCCCTGGCCTCCGTATACAGCCGCAAGCACTTTTGGTTTACCACCTTCAACCGGCATCAGTCTTATATAAACATGCTTGTAAAAAGGATGGTCTGAAGGGTCAACATCTTTTCCAAAGGAAATAAACAGAATCCATTTGCCGTCAGGCGAAATATGCGGAAACCAGTTATTGAATTCATCATCGGTTAGTTGTTCCTGGTTGCTCCCGTCTGTGTGCATGCGCCACAACTGCATGGTACCGCTCCTGACAGAATTAAAATAAATGTATTTGCCGTCCGGTGAATATTCCGGGCCGTCATCCAATCCTTTGGCTGTTGTTAACTGCACTTCTTTACCGCCATTTGCCGGAATGGTATAAATATTAAAATCATCGTTACGCTGTCCGGTAAATACAAGCGTTTTTCCATCCGTGCTCCAGCCATGCAAATAAGAAGGGCCTGTTTTTGTAACAGGCTTTGGTTCGCCGCCCTCAATCGGAACTGTAAAAATATTTGAGGGACTGCCGCTGCTGAGACCCAGCATTTTTCCGTCAAAAGAGAGCACATGATCGTTGTTGTTTTTATTTACAGTGCCGGTATTTAAAACAGCAGGTTTATTGGCAGCAAGGTCAAATTTATAAATGAGTCCTTCGCTGTTATACAATAAATATTTACCATCCTTCATCCAGTTGGGCGCCTGCAAAGATTTTGGTGACTGGTAAATAATACGGCTTTTGCCTGTTTCTACATTCATTATCTCCAACTGGCTGCCTAAGTACTGCCTGTACGGAACAAGTGTGGGTGGTGCAGGTTTTACAATGCGCACATTATAAAAAACAGCCTTTTCTGTAATCGTAGGATTGTGTGAACAAACAAATAAACCGGCATACACTTTATCGCCAAGTTCAAGCTGAATACTATCTTCTGTAAATGTTTCACCTTTGCGGGCCACAGACATAATGTAAGTGTTGCCACGCCTTTCCAGTTGTATCACTTCAGCGCCGGTAAGCTTTGCTTTCACTTCCATCATGCTGTCATTATTCTCTTTTCTATATTGAAGCGAAGTAAGACCGTCGCCATGCACGGCAACACTTGCACAGGCTGAAGTGCTGTCTAAAGAAGCACGTATCATCCATCCAAGTTTTCTATGTTCTTCCACACCTTTGCCGATGAAAGAAGCATTGCAGCGTAAAATAAAATCACCATTTAGTTGCCTGCATACATACTGGAAACCATCATGGTTAAACCAGATATTATTGCCAGAACCTTCTATGGTATATTCCTGTTCCTGGGCATCATAAACAGCGCTTCCCTGCCTGGCATCGCCAATCGTAAACTGGTTTTCAAAAATGCCGATTGAGTTTTGTGCAGCAGCATGCATTGTAATCATTAGCAGTAAGATAAAAACGGAAGACAATTTCATGGTAAGCAATTGATGAGGGCTAAAGTTAATTCATAAATCAAACAAAGCGCTATGCAAAATATCAATCTGTTTTTTCTTCCCTTCTTAATATAAAACTAATCCTTCCATTGGTTTCAAGAAATGCCGTATCTATTTCAGCCAGCGTAAGCTTTTTGGTTTCGAGGCGAAGGCTTTCATGCAGGTCGTTTTCGCTCATGCCGGTACCTTCAAGCGCATCCTGTAAAAGTACTCCATTATTATACAGCTTAATGTAAGTGCCTTTAATCAGTTTTTCAAACTTGCGGCTTTTTACAGAAAGCCAGGCAACAAGGCGATGCATAACAACCATTACACCTGCGGCAACAATTGTATCAACATAACCGGATGCACCCACAACACCCCTTGCCAGTATAGCGCCCAACATAATGGTTACAATCGTGTCAAACGGAGAACGTTTGGCAAATGTGCGCATGCCTGCAAACCTTATCAGCGCAAGCATTACAATAAACATGATAAACGCCCTTACACACATTTGATGCATTTCGAGATGTTCTCCTTCTCCGAATAAAAAATTTATTACATTCATATCTATCTTGGTTTTATAAGTTTTAAAGCCTGTTGCGAACTTATATGTTTTATTGGCTTGAATATTTTCCCTTCCAGTTTATTGTAATTGATAAAGAAACTTTCAAGCTGCGTTACTATCTCTTTAGGTAAATCGTGTATTGAGCGGATGGTTTGAAATAATTGCGAGGCAAGCGGAACAGCAAGCAACCTGTCGTTGCGAACAGTTTTGCCTTGAGCAGATTGGTTAGCTGTTATGGCGCCTATCAGCCGGCAATCCATAATACAGCCCGGGAAACTCTTTATTTCTGAAATGATGATTACATCAAGTGGATCACCATCGCCACCTTTGGTAGAAGGTATAAAGCCAAAGTCAAAAGGAAATACCATTCCGGCCGGCAAAAGCTTTTTTAATTTGAAACCGCTGTGCTGTTCATCGTAATTATATTTTGCATTACTGCCCCTTGGTGTTTCAACAATCGCCGTGATAGTTTCCATCTTAAGTTTTTAAAAAACCATCAACAAAAATAAAGCCCCGTTAATGCAAACGGGGCTTATCCTTCAAAAAACCATACTCACTATTTAATGCGCAGGTGCAGGCACATGCACGCCTTCATGTATTTCTTCAATCATCTTTTTATTGAAGGCCGGCAGATCATCGGGCCTGCGGCTTGTAACGAGGCCATTGTCAATAACCACTTCGCGGTCAACCCAGTCTGCACCGGCATTTTCAATATCTGTTTTAAGGGATGGATAGGAAGTAAGTGTTCTGCCATCCAGCAGACCCGTTTCTATTAAAGTTTGCGGGCCATGACAAATAGCAGCAACAGGTTTGCCGGATTCAATAAAGTTTTTTGCAAACTCAACCGCTTTTTTATTGGTACGCAACTTATCAGGATTCATTACACCACCGGGCAAAACCAATGCATCATAATCTTCTTCTTTCACATCATCCACCTGCCTGTCTACATTCAGTTCAATTGACCAATGGTCATGATTCCATGCTTTTACTGTTTGTTTTTGAGGCGATACAATATGTACTTCCGCACCGGCTGCCTCGAGCGCTTCTTTCGGGCTGGTTAATTCAACTTCTTCAAACCCTGTTTCCGTAAGTATGGCAACCTTTTTTCCCTGTAGAGATTTCATAGTATAAACTTTTAAATGAATAAAATCATTTGTTGTAAAAACAAAAACCAAACCATCTGTTTAATTGAAATTTTAAGCTCCTGCTTCATATAATACGCCACCAGTAACTCTCTTATGCCCTTAAAGAGAATGGGCATTTATAACTACAACCATGCATTTATGCTGACATCAATACACACACATCTTGAAATAGTTAAACAGAAATTTTTATATTGCCACATAAAAAGTTCTGCCCTGCGAGGTCTCCGGACTTCGCAGCACTATGCGCCGGGTCTCCGGCCCGCCATTATTAAAACTTAAAACAATAAGCCATCATGAAAACGCGCCGCTCCTTTATTCAGCAGGTATCGCTTACAGCAGCGAGCCTCCCTGTTTTAAACATTTTAAATGCAGCATGTATGAACACAACAAACAACGATGAAAAAACATTACGCGTAGCTATTATGGGTTTGGGCAGTTATGGCACACGCGTAGCCGAAGCCATGAAAGATTGCAAGCGGGCAAAGCTCGTTGGCGTTATCAGTGGCACGCCATCTAAGATTGCCGACTGGCAGAAAAAATATAATATACCGGAAAAAAATTGCTACAACTATGAAAACTTTGACGCTATTAAAAACAATCCTGATATAGATGCGGTGTATGTTATAACACCGAATGCCCTTCATCATGATGAAGTTATCCGCGTTGCAAAGGCCGGCAAACATGTAATATGTGAAAAACCCATGGCCATTAATGCAAAGGAAGGACAGGAAATGGTTGATGCCTGCAAAGCCAACAATGTAAAACTGCTGGTAGGTTATCGCATGCACTTTGAGCCGCATACACTTGAAATAATCCGCATGCGCAATGCAGGCAACTTTGGCAAGGTATTATTCTTCCAGGGGCTGAGTGGTTTTACAATCGGCGATCCCACGCAGTGGCGCTTAAACAAAACGCTGGCGGGCGGTGGCGCCATGATGGATATTGGTATTTACTCAATAAACGGTTCCCGTTATATGGTTGGTGAAGATCCCGTTTGGGTTACGGCACAGGAAACCAAAAACAACCCACAAAAATTTAAGGAAGGTGTTGATGAAACCATACAGTTTCAACTCGGTTTTCCTGGCGGCGCTGTGGCTTCCTGTCTTTCAACTTACAGTATGAATAACCTCGACAGGTTTTTTCTTAATGGGGAAAAAGGCTTTGCCGAATTGCTGCCCGCAACTGGTTATGGCCCTATAAGAGGCCGGACGAATAAAGGAGAAATTGATGCGCCTGTTGTAACGCATCAAACCGTGCAGATGGATGCAATGGCCGGCATCATTCTCAATAATGAAAAGCCTGTTGTGCCGGTTGATGGTGAAGAAGCCGTAAAAGATTTAAAGATTATTGATGCTATTTATGAAGCCTGCAAAACCAGCAATAAGATTCCGTTGAAATTATAAAAAGCTGAAAGCTTTTTATTCAATTGTTATGATACCAGCGATGGCACTCTGTGGCAGCACGGTTGTGTCACTCACTTGTGCTGCATATTTTCATGGCGAGACATTAAACTTTAAACCTTCAAACAAATGAACCCTGAACTTGTGAACAAGTGAACGCTTGAACTACATTTGCCGCATGTTGCTTCAACAGTTCCAACAACATTTAAAGGAAAGCTTTCCGCACTTGTCTCCTGCCAATAACAAATTCATATTGGCGGTAAGCGGCGGTATTGACAGTATTGTTTTAACGGATCTTTTTTATAAATCGGGTTATGATTTTATAATAGCGCATTGCAATTTTTTGTTGCGCGGGGAAGAAAGTTTAAGGGATGAACTGTTTATGACAACCTTAAAAGAAAAATATAATAAAGAAGTTATCATAAAACAGTTCCATACAAAACAATATGCTGAAGACAACAAAGTCTCCATACAGGAAGCCGCAAGAAAACTGCGGTATGATTGGTTTAGTGCTTTACGTAGTCAACTGTTAACCGCCAACTGTCAACTATCAATTGCCATAGCGCATAACGCAGACGACAATATTGAAACCATGCTGATGTATTTGTTTCGCGGCACAGGCATTCATGGTTTAACGGGCATGCTGGCTTATGATAAAGAAAGAAAAATTATTCGGCCATTATTGTTTGCCACAAGAAAACAAATTGCCGCTTACGCAGAGGAAAATAATTTAGCATGGGTGGAAGATTCGTCCAACCTACAGGATAAATACACCCGCAATTTTTTCAGGCATAAAATAATTCCGCTGGCGGAAGAACAGTTTGAAAATGCAAGACAAAACCTGCAGGGCAATATTCAGCGTTTTAAAGAAGTGTCGGCTTTATATGAACAATCAATTGAAATGCATAAAGAGAAGTTGATTGAGTACAAAGGCAATGAAATTCATATACCCATTTTAAGATTGCAGCAAACAAAACCACTGGATACTGTTTTATGGGAAATAATAAAGCCTTATAATTTTCATGCACAACAATTAACTGAAATAAAAAAGCTGTTCGATGCAGCTAACAGCAGCTATGTATCATCAGCCACACACCGGATAATAAAAAACCGTAAACATTTTATTATTGCACCAATTGAAACTTCAGCAGCTAACCATATTCTGATTGAAGCAGCCAACAGAACAATAAATTTTGAAAGAGGCAGCTTGAGTTTTGAGAAGCTTGCAGCTAACAGCTTGCAGCTTGCAGCTAATAACAGCATTGCTTACTTAGATGCCACACAAATCGAATATCCCCTGTTATTGCGCAAATGGAAACAGGGCGATTATTTTTACCCGCTCGGTATGAAGAAAAAAAAGAAGCTCTCCCGTTTTTTTATTGACCAGAAATTATCGGCTACTGCAAAAGAAAATGCATGGGTTATTGAAATGAATAAAAAAATCATTTGGGTTATTGGTTACCGGATTGATGAACGCTTTAAAATAACATCATCAACACAGGAAGTGCTGAAGATAAGTTTTACTGCTGCGCAGGAACGCTGATGCTGCGCAATGAATCAACTGTACAAGGGAGTGACACAATCGTGATGAGGAAGGTTCGACAGCTGGTAACCAAAAAATCATCGCATTAAACTATCGCGTATAGCATCAACAAAATGATTAATAGGATTGAACCCTGTATTCAATGCAAAGCTTAAGGCAATTACAAAGGCAACACCATACAGCGAGCCCCACAAATGCGCAGAATGATTGATGTTGCCGGCGCCGCGTTTATTAAGATAAGCCGTAATGATAAGATATAATGGCCCAAAAATAAAACCGGGTATGGGTATGGGTAAAAATAACAGGCTAAGCTTAGCATCGGGATATAATAATATGCCTGCAAACACAACGGCAGATACAGCGCCCGAGGCACCAAGGCTGCGGTAATAATAATTGTCTTTGTTTTTCATGTAGGTCGGTATAAGGCAAATGGCAAGTGCAGAAATATACATCACCAAATAAAGCAGCGTGCCGGCGCTGCCAAAAATTTGAGAAAAACCATCGTTTACATAATCACCAAAAAAATAGAGCGACAACATATTAAAAAGCAAATGGCCAATATCGGCATGAATTAAACCATTGCTGAAAAAACGGTACCATTGTTTACGTTTGGTAATATCGGGCGGATAAAAGATAAGCTTATCCATTAAATCCTGGTTATTAAAAGCGAGGAAAGAAATAATACCTGTTATGATGATGATGATAATTGTTATTGACATGTCTTATTTTTTTTAAGAAGGCTGCAAGCTACAAGCAGAGTACACCTTTCGCCTTAGCTCTTACACGTAAACCTTTTATGCATGGTGATACTTTTCATTGCGCAAAATAGTGCATGCGCGGTAAACCTGCTCGGCCAATATCAGGCGCGCCAGCCCGTGTGGAAAAACAAGTTTGGATAAGCTCCATATAAAATCGGCGCGCTGCTTTATTTCATTGCTTACGCCAAAAGCACCGCCAATTAAAAACACAATAGTTCTCGCGCCTGCATTTATTTTTTGTTCTATAAAATTTGATAATTCAACCGATGTTAATTGTTTGCCGGTTTCATCCAGCAGCATTAAGAAATCATCGTTTTTTATTTTGTTTAAAATAATTTTTGCTTCCTGCTTTTTCAATTCGGCTTCCGGCAATGCCGCAGCATTTTTTACCGGCGGAATGATCAGCCATTCAGCACTGTAATAATTATTTACGCGTTTGGTAAAATCATCAATTGCTCTTTTTAAAGCTTCATCATGCGGCTTGCCTATGTTGATAAATTGAAATTTCATTTTTTGTTATTGCTGCCACAAATGCACAGATGATTTTTTCATTAAATCACCAGCAGTTTTTTAGACCTCTGTGGCATTCGTTCAAAATTATATAACATTGCCCCAAATAATAAGTTATGCGATTGTTGAAATTTGTTTTATTCATTTCATTTTGCTTTATCACCATGTTTACAGAAGCGCAGCCCTTGAATGTAATGTCTTTTAATATTCGTTATAACAATACCGGCGACAGTTTAAATGCCTGGCCTTACAGAAAAGACCTTGCGGCTTCGCAGGTTAAATTTTTCAACGTACATATTCTTGGGGTACAGGAAGCTTTGGATAACCAGATGCAGGATTTGCAGCAACGGCTTCCCAATTATAAACATGCAGGCGTTGGCCGCGATGATGGCAAAACAAAAGGCGAATACAGCGCTATATTTTATGATACAGCAAGATTGCTTTGTTTAAAGCAAGCTACTTTCTGGCTTTCGCAAACGCCGGCTGAAGCAGGATCCAAAGGTTGGGATGCAGCGTTGCCAAGGATTGTTACCTGGTGCTTTTTTGAAGACAAAATCACGCATAAAAAATTCTATGCTTTTAATACGCATTTCGATCATATAGGTAAAGTGGCCCGGGCAGAAAGCGCTAAATTATTATTGCAGAAAATAAAGGAGCTGGCGGGTAGTTTGCCGGTAATTGTTACCGGTGATTTTAATGCAACGGAAGACGATGAGCCTATAAAAATTATTGTTGATAAAACCAGCGCGAACCATCTTACAGAATCTATTTCGGTTTCTCAAACACCACATTACGGGCCAACCGGCACATTCAATGCTTTTAAATCAAAAGAAGTGAGTGATAAAGCCATTGATCACATTTTTATAAAAAATAAAGTAAGCGTGCTGAAGCATGGCACCATTTCAGAAAGCTGGAATGGCAGGTTTTCCTCAGACCATTTTCCTGTGCTGGCAGTGGTGGCGTTATAGATGAAAACAGTTGCGCTGCGTTTTTTTACAGACCTGTTTTAATGGGCAGGTAGCCAATTGCTACCAATAACACCCTGCTGCGATGCAAACTGCGATAAAAAATTTGCTAAATTGCAATATTCTTACATTTGGAAAGCCCTGGTTCTAACTGTCCTGTAGCTGGAATAAGGTAACGTGTAGTTTTATTGTCAAAGAACTGAAATGATAGGAAAAAAAATTTATTCAACTACGTTTCGGATGCTTTCAGATGCTTCCCTGATTTTAAAACCGGATCCGCCATCTTTCACCATTGTGGATGTAAATGATGCTTGTTTGCATTTGGTAAATAGCAGCCGTGAAAACCTGATTGATAAAGACTTTTTCGAAATTTTCCCAATAGATCCCTATGAAAATACTACCGGCTGGAATGATGCTTTTAATGAAGTACTTCTAAAAAAAAGCGCTGTACGGTCGTTGCCTAAAAAATACAAATCACAGCCTGCTGAAACAGAGGCCTGGAATATAAAATACTTGGAGGCAAATAATACACCTGTGTTTAATGAAGAAGGAGTGGTTGAATATATTGTATGCACGCTGGAAGACAAGACCGAAGCGGCAATGTATTCAGACCTCATGGATAAAACCCTCCACGCAGCAAACATAGGCACCTGGCAAATAAAACAGCCGGGGCAGACACTTACCTGCTCGCAGGGGCTGCTGGATATTTTTGAGGCGGATGCCGCCTTTCAGCCTGGCATAAACGAATGGCTTAACTTTTTTGAGAATGAAAAAAACAGGGAGCGAATAAAACTTGCTCTTAAAAAGTTAGAGGAAAACGGAGGGACCTTTTGCGATACATTACCCATTATATCAGCCAAAGGCAACAAGAAATGGTTGCTGGTAACCGGTAAGGCCGATGTATCAGAGGATGCAAGCGTGCATATTTACGGTATTATGCAGGATGTTACTGAAAGTAAATCACTGGCAGAAACGGATAAGCTGGAAAGAAGCATACTGGCATTGAATGAAGCGCGGGAGCTGCCTGTAAGCGATATTTTATCTGAATATCTCAAAGGGATAGAATCACTTTACCCGGGGCTGTATTGCTCGATACATAAGATCCAGGATAGGCGCTTGTTGCGCTGGTCTGCCCCTTCGCTGCCGCAGAGTTATCTTGATGCAATTAACTATATTCCAATTGGCGAAAACACAGGGTCTTGCGGCACAGCCGCTTATTTCAAGAAGCCTGTATATATAAGTGATATTGCCAATGCCCCGGAGTGGGAGGACTATGCCTATTTGGCTTTGGCTTTAGGCTTTAAGGCCTGCTGGTCTTACCCTGTTATCGATTCCGGCGATAATGTAATTGCGGTATTGGGCATGTATTATAAACAGGTACGGCAGCCCGGCGATAAAGAACGAACAATTATTGAACGGGCCGTTAAGCTGTTACAGCTCATCCTGGAGAATGCTTTAAAATCAGAGCAACTAACGAAAGCAAACAAAATGATGAACAGGGTGCAGGAGTTAGCCAGGTTTGGCAGCTGGCAATGGAATGTAGAAACCAACGAGCTGCAATGGTCAGATGTTTTATATGATATTTACGGAGTTGATGCAAAGCTGTATTTTCCAAGCACCGAAAACTTCTTAGCCGCCCTGCTTGAAGAAGACAGGCAAAAAGTTATCAATACATTACAACATATACAGCAATCAGGAGAAGGTGCGGTATTTGAAGAACGCATTAAGCGCCCGAACGGGGAAATACGGTATTTGAAATCATGGGCAAGGCTGATTGATAACAGCGATGATGCTACCACCAAAATGATTGGCGCCTGCCTTGATATTACAGAAATAAAGGTTGCTGAAATGGATTTGCAAAACCTGTATGCCCAGCAGGAACTGCATCTTATCCAGATAACTGAATCAGAAAAAAAATACAGCGACCTGTTTCACCTTAGCCCTCAGCCTATATGGGTGTGCGATCCCGATACAAATAAAATTATAGATGTAAATGCCGCCGCAATTGATCTTTACGGATATACGCATAGCGAATTTACTTCTTTAGCCACATCAGCTATAGTTGTAGAGGCTCCGCTTTCACAAGAGGAGGGATCAATTGCATTACCCCCGCATGCCGGGCTGTTTTCAAAAGATGTTATCTTACATCGAAAGAAAAATGGCGAGGTTATATATGTTGTTGTGCTTTGTAAGCGTATTGAGCTGAGCGGCAAAATATCGCAAGTAATGATCATCCAGGATATCACCGAAAAATTAAACTATGTTCAGGCTATAGAATTACAAAACAGGAAATTACAGGAAATAGCCTGGATGCAATCACATTTGGTAAGGGCGCCATTGGCACGCATCATGGCACTTGCAGACCTTATTCAAAATGCCCCGGCAGGAGACATTGAAACGAACGATTTATTAGGAGCCATTAATCAATCAGCTATAGAGTTAGATAACGTTTTGCGGCCTATTATTGATAAAGCGGTGCAGATAAAGTTTATTTAAAACACCTACCAAATGCATCTTCTTGTGATGATAGTGGATGATGACCCCATATTTAGTTTAATAGCCGGGGCCTTGCTGAAACAACTGGGCATTATATACTCAACTCATATTTGTGCAAATGGTGAAGAAGCGCTGCAATTATTGGAAAAGCTGATTTCAAAAGAAAAAATAATTCTGATATTTCTTGACATTACCATGCCCGTGCTGGATGGCTGGGGCCTGCTTAACGCTTTGAAAGATTTTCCCTATAAAGAAAACATCCGGGTGGTAATGGTTACATCTTCCGTAAATAACGCCGATAAAGAGCAGGCATTAACATATGAACCAGTGATTGATTACCTTGTTAAACCCATGAAACGGGAAGATTTGTTAAAGCTGATGCAATCCAAACCGCTGGCTTCTTTTTTTATGCATTAAAGGCCGGCCCTAAACCGGCATCCTTGTAAGGAACCATTTTGTTATTTGAAATGGAGTATCAGTACCTCTATAAAATTACCCTTAAAATTTTGAAATATTTTAGGCTGTCAATAATTTTTTATTCCCTTTTTTAGGATGGAAGTTAACTTGCGCCCATGCAGGATTATTTGAAAGGATTGAACGAGCCGCAGCGTGAGGCAGCAACCCATATTAACGGTCCCTTAATGATCGTTGCCGGGGCGGGAAGCGGCAAAACAAAAGTGCTTACCACGCGTATTGCACATTTAATGGCAAACGGAATTGATGCATTTAATATTCTTGCGCTCACTTTCACTAACAAAGCCGCCGCCGAAATGAAAGAGCGCGTGGAAAAAATTCTCGGCAACAACGAAGCCCGCAACCTTTACATAGGCACTTTTCACAGCGTGTTTGCAAGAATTTTAAGAGCTGAAGCACATCGCATTGGTTATCCAAACAACTTTACCATTTACGATACAGACGACAGCCGCTCTGTTATAAAAACAGTGGTAAACGAGCTTAACCTCGACGATAAGTTATATAAACCAAACGTTGTACATAACCGCATATCATCTGCAAAAAATGCATTAGTCGGGCCTGATGAATATGCAACAGATTATTATTTACAGCAGGAAGATATGCGCGCCAACCGCCCCGCTTTGGCACAGGTGTATAAAGCTTACCAGGCACGCTGTTTCAAGAACGGCGCAATGGATTTTGACGATCTTTTATTTAAGATGTATGAACTGCTGCGCGACTTTCCCGAAGTGCTGCACAAATACCAGCATAAATTCAAATACATTTTAATTGACGAGTACCAGGACACCAATCCCGTTCAGTACCAGATAACGAAATTGCTCGCCGCTGTAAACGAAAATATTTGTGTAGTAGGCGATGATGCGCAAAGCATTTACAGTTTCCGCGGCGCCACCATTGAAAACATTTTGCAGTTTCAGCAGGATTATGATGATGTGAAAGTGATTAAGCTGGAGCAGAATTACCGCAGCACGCAAAGCATTTTAAATGTTGCCAATGAAGTCATTAAAAATAATAAGGGGCAACTGCCAAAAAGTTTATGGACAGAGAATGCGCATGGTGAAAAAATTAAACTGGTGCGCACCATGACGGATAATGATGAAGGTAAATATGTGGCCGATACCATTCAGGAACAAAAGCTGCGCAATCATTATCACAATAAACATTTTGCCATTCTTTACCGCACCAATGCACAAAGCCGTTCGTATGAAGAAAGCCTTCGCCGCATGGGTATTGCTTACAGAATTTTCGGCGGCATCAGCTTTTACCAGCGAAAAGAAATTAAAGACTTTATTTCCTATCTGCGGGTAATTGTAAACACGCGGGATGAAGAAGCATTAAAGCGCATCATTAATTATCCCATTCGCGGCATTGGT
Organism: Parafilimonas sp.; assembly: GCF_051953455.1. NCBI lineage: Bacteria > Pseudomonadati > Bacteroidota > Chitinophagia > Chitinophagales > Chitinophagaceae > Parafilimonas > Parafilimonas sp. The sequence goes on from NZ_JBQCIT010000010.1 coordinate 20,065, forward strand.
AAAACATCGGTGGAGAAGATCGTCATCTTCGCCAACGATCAAAACATAACTTTCTGGGATGTGCTTAACCGTGCTTCAGAGTTTGGTTTTAAAGCAGGCACGCTTGAAGCCATTCAGAATTTTGTAACCATGATCCGCTACTTTCAAAGCATGCTGGAACAAAAGAATGCATACGATGTTGCGGTGCAGGTGGGCAAGCATACCAATTTTGTAAAAGAGCTTTTTAACGATAAAAGCACAGAAGGTTTGGCCAGGTATGAGAACGTGCAGGAGTTGCTCAACTCCATAAAAGAATTTACCGAAAGCCCGGACAATGAAGAGGGTGAAGTGGGCGATAAACGTCTTGGCGCTTACCTGCAGCAGATAACATTATTAACCGATGCAGATGAAAAAGATGAGAATGCTGATGTGGTAAAGCTGATGACGATACACGCCGCCAAAGGTTTGGAGTTTCCGGTGGTATTTGTGGGCGGTTTGGAAGAAACATTATTTCCAAATGCCATGAGTATAAATACACGCGAAGAACTGGAAGAAGAAAGACGTTTGTTTTATGTGGCGGTAACCAGGGCCGAGAAGCATTTGTTTTTAACCCATGCCAATGCACGCTATCGTTTTGGCAGCTTAACCCAAAATGAACCCAGCCGCTTTTTAGACGAATTGCCCGAAGCCTTTTTAGATCGCACGTATGCAGGCGGCGGCGCAAGAAATCACAGCGGTATAAACAATATGGGTTCCGCATTTGCAAGAATGCACCGTGGCTTTGAAGGGAATACCCAATTCTCAAACGCAAACCGCCAGCCACCGGCATCAAAATCTTCGGCATTGCCCACCGGGTTAATCAGCAAGCCGCCGCAAACGGTTCAGCATATTCCATCAAAAGATTTTGTGCCTAGCGACACCACCAATTTGCAGGAAGGCCAGAAAGTGGAGCACCAGAAATTTGGTTATGGATTAGTGACCAAACTGGAAGGCAGTGCCCATAATCCCATTGCAACCGTAAAGTTTGAATTGAACGGCGAAAAAAAGATCATGCTGAATTATGCGAAGCTGCGGATTGTGGAATGATGGTGTGAACGGCTAACGATTAATTGAAGCTGCAGTTTAATGATCATGCATAAATCCTTTACAGCGCTTCGCATGCTCAGTTGCAGCAGTTTCATTTGTGCATTTTCCTGATTTATTTTTTACAGCACTTTAAGATTGGCCGCAAGACACTTACAAGTGCCAGGCATCGCTCACTTTTTTCAGCAAAATGTTGTTTCTTTGGTACATCCTATCAAAAACAGTTGCAACGCCGTCAACAATTAAATATATAAAATGGGAAACCTTGCCCTTTACGAATTAATCCTTATAGTTATTGTTTTAGTGCTTCCGCTTATTGCCCTGGTTGATATCTTAAAAAGCAATTTTAAAAGAGATGTAAATAAAACTGTTTGGGTTATCGTCGTTATTTTCCTGCCGGTTATGGGTTCAATATTATATTTTTTACAGGGCAGAGGCCAAAAGGCAGGTAATTAAAAATACCAGCTTCCGGCAATCTGGGTTTTACGTCCGGGCACACACCAGGTGCCTCACACATCTTCAACTTCTTCTCCGCATTCCTGGCGCAGCAAAATATTGTGCTGGCCAATGATGCCGGCACCGGCATGGCCACCCAAACGCGGGATACTGCCCGCAGTCTGCTTAAAAAGCAAAGCGAAAATTACCGCCAGCTCTGCGGTCATTATTTTAGTACGGCCTGGGCGCACCTCACGGGCGGCGTTCAGTTTCTCAAAACCTTTTATGCTGGTAAGAAGTTTTAGTCACCTGCATTAATAATTGATGTGTTGTTTTATGTATTTGCCTGTTGATGCATAATCAACTGCTGAAGGGCTGCCGGATAGAAATGGAAAGCCCGGTGAAGGGTTGTGTAATGGCCGGTGCCGGACTTGCAATGAATAGCCGCAACAGTTGTTGATTTTTATATAGAAGATAACAGCCCCATCTGTTAAGTTTGTTCTTAAAATTTATTGTTTATGTCGTTACACTTAGGCCGTCAGACTTTTGGTAACCCGGCCAATGCAGGCAAAGTTTTATCAAAAGAAGATGCGTATAATTTGTTGAATGACTGGGTGAAAAACCCGCGCCTGCAATTGCACATGAAACAGGTGGCTGCGGTAATGTATGCATGGGCTAAAGAAAGAGAAGGTTTAACTGATGCCGATGCATGGCGCTGGGAACTTGCCGGTTTGTTACATGATGCAGACTGGGACCAATGGCCGGAAACACATTGCAGAAAAATTATTGAAGAACTGGAGCGCAGGAATATCGATCCTGAAATTATTCATGCCATCGCCAGCCACGGCCCATTGCATTTTGGCGTGGAACCACAAACCGCAATGGATAAAATGATCTATGCTTTTGATGAATTAAGCGGGTTGATCCATGCTTATTCCTTAATGCGGCCAAACGGGTATGAAGGCATGGATGTAAAAGGTGTAAAGAAACGCCTGAAAGAAAAATCTTTTGCGGCAAACGTTTCGCGGGATGAAATAAATGATGCCTGCAGCAGGGCGGGGGTGGCGTTGGATGAACTGATTGCGTTTATTATTCCAAAACAGGCTGTTGTAGGTTGAACAAATACGGTTCATGATTACGAGTTGGCCGAATAGGAGTAAACTCCGTGAACAGTTAAACTCCTGTGTGTTCTTTTAACTTCTTATCTCTCAGCAAATCTTAACTTTGCGCAGTTTATGAAGCAATTTGCAGTTCCCAATATATACCGCAGTGAGCTTATTACAGCTATAAAAAATAAAAGGAAACGTGAGGATAAACTGAAGAAAGATTTCACACCCACGCTGCTTGATTTTGGCCCGCTGCAAATTTATCTCGCAAGGCATTTTGGCTTTTGCTATGGTGTTGAAAATGCTATTGAAATAGCTTTCAGAACCATTGAAGAAAATCCCGGTAAAAGAATTTTTTTGCTGAGTGAAATGATTCACAATCCGCAGGTAAACGCCGATCTTAAAGAACAGGGAATTGAGTTTTTACAGGATACTTATGGCAAACAGCTTATCCCCTTTGAAACATTAAAAGAAGATGATATTGTACTGATCCCGGCTTTCGGTACTACGCTTGAAATTGAAGCCTTGTTGCAGCGCAAAGGCATTCAATCCGAAAAATATAATACCACCTGTCCCTTTGTAGAAAAGGTTTGGAACCGAAGCGCACAAATTGCCGGTAAGGGGTACAGTATTGTGGTGCATGGCAAACCAAAGCATGAAGAAACAAGGGCAACATTTTCACATGCTTCATCTAAAACGCCAACGGTTATTGTGAATGATATGAACGAAGCGGTTGAACTGGCCAACTATATTACAGGTAAAAAACCGGCGGAAGAATTTTATAAGGAATTTAATGGCCGTTACTCCAATGGCTTTGATATTACAAAAGACCTGCAGCGTTTTGGTGTGGTGAATCAAACCACGCAGCTTGCCACTGATACGCAGGCTATTGCCGACTATTTAAAACAGGTTGTAAAAACACATTATAACCTTGATGATAAAAATATTCAGGAGCGTTTTGCAGATACGAGGGATACGCTTTGTTATGCCACCAACGATAACCAAACGGCCGTAGCCGATTTGCTGAATACAGCGGCAGATATAGCCATAGTAGTTGGCGGTTACAACAGCAGCAATACTTCGCATCTTGTGGAATTATGTGAAGAAAAACTGCCTACATTTTTTATAAGCAGCGCCGATAAAATTTTGTCTTCAACAGAGATTATGCATTGCAACTGGCGCACCAAGCAGGAATACCTTACTCAAAGTTATATGCCCTCCAAAAAGCCGTTACGCATTTTAATTACCAGCGGTGCAAGCTGCCCGGATGCCGTTGTGGAAGATGTGATTGAGCGTCTTGCCGGATTCTTCTCAACAGAAAAGAATGTGCAGGCTTTTATTCAGGATTTTTCATAATGGCAGAATCCATCATTAAAATTATTTTTACCTGAAGTTGATTGCACCGGCCTTCCAGGCGCTATTCCATTGACTTTACATTTTCTAATCAGCAGTTTAAAACATGCAGAAAACCGTAATTATAATTGTTGGGCCAACGGCATCAGGCAAAACGGCATTGTCATTACAATTGGCTGCACATTATAAAACAAGTATTATTTCTGCTGATTCAAGGCAATGCTATAGGGAGTTGAACATTGGCGTAGCCAAACCGCCCGAAGCAGCGCTGCAATCCATTCAACATTATTTCATCAACTCTCATTCTATTCATGATAATGTAAATGCGCAGGTGTTTGAAACCTATGCTTTACAAGCTGTTGAAGAAATATTTGCCAATAATAATGTAGCGATAATGGTGGGCGGTACAGGCATGTATATAAAAGCATTCTGCGAAGGGCTGGATGCCATGCCCGAAATTGACCCATCAATCCGGGAAACCATCATCCAGCAATACAACCTGCAGGGTTTAGCCTGGTTGCAAAACGAAGTGAAGGAGAAAGACCCGGTATTCTGGCAGCAGGCTGAACAGCAAAATCCCCAACGCTTAATGCGGGCGCTTGAAGTAATAACATCAACCGGCATTTCAATAACTCTATTGAGGAAACAGGAGAAGAAAACGCGGCATTTCCAAGTAAAGAAAATCGGCATCAACCTGCCTAAACAGCAATTGCATGAAAATATTAATTCGCGGGTAGATGAAATGATCAGGGAAGGGTTGGTGGAGGAAGTGAGATCGTTGCTGCCTTATAAGAATCTGAATGCGCTGCAAACCGTTGGATATAAAGAGGTATTTGATTACCTCGAAGGAAATTGCAGCCTGGCTGAAGCCATTGAAAAAATCAAATCGAATACCCGCCAATACGCCAAACGACAGCTTACCTGGTTTAAAAAAGATAAGGAGGTGGAATGGGTTGAGAAATATGAAGATGTTGATAGCCCTTAACTCATTTCCATTCGTTTTTAGGGTAAACGGCAATCCGGTGTGTTCTCAGCATATAGTGGATGTTATTGGCTTCTGTTTCATTATTAAAATCGAGGCTTTTTGATGAACGTAAGGGCATGTGGCAGGTGATGCAATTATTCGCAGAAACCTTTATGTCAATTTTATGGTTTACTTGCTGATGGCAGGATACGCATTGATTGATCTGCGCTTCCATATCTTCCTTCGATTGATGTGGCGCATGGCAGGTTATACAGGTCATTTTACTTTGACGGAAACATTTACTAAGCTGTAATAGTTGTAATTGCATGCCATGTACATCCGGTTCGCCGGAGGCGGGATTATAAAAAAGATAATACCTGGATAAAGTGTCGCCCGGTACAAAGTTGAAAATAGATTTAATTTTTATAGGATCGCCTGAGTGGCATGTACCGCACAAATCTACCTGCTGTTGCCTTGTCAGCGATTTGATAGATGTAATAAATTTCGCTTCCTTAACGCCGGGATTTTCTTCCTGGAATTTTACATGTTGTGCTGCAGGGCCATGACATCGTTCACAATCAATGCCATATATAATGGAGGCTGGATCATAAACCTGTTTTATTTGCAATAAAGTGCCTTCCCTTTGTTCGTTAACCCGGGCAAACGACGTATGACATTCCAGGCACCTGCTGGGTATAATCCTGGTAAAATAAGGATGATCAATGGGAAATCCCGGACTGTTTGTCCATAGCTTTTCATTTGTAAGGTAGGTTAAGGGCAATTGATACAGCTGGCTGTCTTGCCAATATCCATACGTTTGGGCCTTAATTGCCGCGCCGAAACTAATATCTATTTTTTTTGAAAATTCTTTCTGGTCATTTTTATAACCCGTTTGGTAAAATACGCTGTCTTTATTATTTATAATTACTTTTTGATTGTTTTGGAAATTGATTGTGTTATTGGCAGCATTAATAATGCTTTTTAGAAACTTATAATCAGCTTTACCGGAAGTTTTATAATGGCTGTTATGTACATAGGAGTTGGCAACGTCCTGGTGGCAGGAAATACAACTTTCTGAGCCTGCATATTGGCTACCCCGTGAATCCCTGCCAGCACTTTCACCGGAAGAACACCTGGTAAAAACGAAAAGAGCAGTGAGGATAACCGCAAAAACGATCACACATTTTTTTAGATAAAGCATGATGAATATTTGAAGATTGAAGGTATGTGTTGATTTAAAGATTTCTAGATTTTGTTAGCAGATGAAAAATAAAGGTCTTTTTAAAATGATACTATTTTGTCCATCTCCTTATTCAATTTCATCTACTTTATTGATTAATAGAAGGTTATTTTTATCTAAAAAGTACATTTTTTATATTTTTTTTTGGATAGATGCAATGAAATGTTAATCTTAGCTGTCTTATAGCTTATTTATTCATCACTTCTTATCAATTCTTATGAGACAAAAAAACGATTGCATGCGCTTTGGCGCCAGTTTTCTATTGTTCTTTTTATTAAGTTTTTCAGCAATTGCGCAAAAAACAGTCACGGGTAAAGTTACCAATGCCAAAGACGGTACACCGGTTGGCTTTGCCACCGTAACCGTAAAGGGCACTAATACTGCAACGGCTTCCGCTGCAGACGGTTCATTCACCATCAACCTGCCTGCCGGCAGCACGATTCTCGTTATTAGTTCTGTTGGGTATGCCCCCGCAGAAGTTGATGCCTCTTCAGGAAATGTTGATGTACAACTTACAGAATCAGCCTCTTCGCTGGAAGAGATTGTTGTTACCGGTTATTCTGCTCAGCGTAAAAAAGACCTGACAGGTTCAGTGGCCGTTGTTAACATGGATGAACTAAAATCCCAGCCTGCAGCAAGCCCGATAGAATCTATGCAGGGTAAGGCCAGCGGTGTACAGATCATAAACGATGGTGCTCCGGGCTCAACTCCCCAAATACGAATAAGGGGTTTTAGTACTATCAATAATAATGATCCTTTATTTATTATTGATGGTATGCCGTATAAAGGCAAATTAAGCTGGCTTAGCTCTGAGGACATCGAGAGTATGCAGGTGTTAAAAGATGCCTCTGCAGCATCTATTTATGGATCAAGGGCTAATAATGGTGTGGTTATTATTACAACCCGCAAAGGCAAAAAAGGTGTTCCTTCAAAAGTTTCATTAAATGCTTATTATGGAACTCAGTCACCCAATCGCAGCCGCTATCCCAATTTTATGAATCCTACCCAGTATGCAAATTATTTTTATCAGCAGTTCATAAATGCAGGCCAAACCCCAGGATTAACATCAACAACGGGGACTAATTATGGAACATCTCCCACAACACCGGATATTGCTGAATACCTGGTGGCAGGCACTAAAACAGGGCATGATGTTACAGCCGCAGATGCTGATCCTTCCAAATACAATTATTCACAGAATTCTTCTACTTTTTACCAGATTACAAAAACAAATCCGCAGGGTACAGACTGGATGCGTGTTATAACACAAGATGCACCTATGCAAAACTATGAGTTAAGTATCCTGGGAGGTGGGAACAATTCTACTTATGCCGTAAGCGGAAATTATTTTAAACAGGAAGGTACTATAAAATACACCGGTTTCGAGAGAGCTGTTGTTAGGGCAAATACAAGTTTTAATACTTTAAATGACCACCTCACAATAGGAGAGAACATGCAGTACTCTTACGACAAAAACCAGGGTTTTGCCACAAACAGGAATGTTTCCGGTGAATACCAGGGCGAAGGTTCTCCTATCGGCTGGGTATACCGCATGCAAACCATTATTCCTGTTTATGATATCATGGGAAATTTTGCAGGTACAAGGGGTGATAAACTGGGTAATTCCGAAAATCCGCTGGCTGTTTTATACAGATCAAGAAACAACATAAGTAATAATAACCAGTTTTTTGGTAGTGCTTATGCAGACCTGATGATTATAAAAGGGCTGAATTTAAAAACGACGTTCGGGATGCAGTACAACAATTTCAAATGGCAGGGCTTTACTGTACCAAACCCCGAATTTTCGGAAGGCAGCATCGACAGGAATTCTATAGACGAGCACCAGGGCTATGCAAGCAGCTGGACATGGACCAATACGCTTACCTATAGAAAAACTTTCAACAATGCACATACCCTTACAGTTTTAGCCGGAACAGAAGCGATCAAAAACCAGGGCAGAACGCTTGATGGTTATGGAAACGGTTATTTCCTTTACGGAAATACTGATTATTATACTTTGGGTACTGCATCAAGCACGAGTTCCGGTAGTTCAGCTTATGCAAGCTCATTGTATTCTCTATTTGGACGCATTGATTATGCTTTTAAAGACAGATACCTGGTTTCCGGGACCGTACGTCGCGATGGATCTTCTAATTTTAGCCCCGACGAAAGATATGCTGTTTTCCCGGCTGGAAGTGTTGCCTGGAGGTTGTCACAGGAAGAGTTTATGAAAGGCGTTTCCTGGCTGAATGACCTTAAAATACGTGCAGGATTTGGCATAACCGGTAACCAGGATATTCCTTCATTTCAATATTTGAGGAGGTACCAGGCAAGTATCAATACTTCTTATTATCCTATTGGTGGTGGCGCACCGCAAAGCGGTTTATGGGTAAATTCCTACGACAACCCGAATGTTAAGTGGGAGCAGGCCCAGTCTCTGAACATTGGTCTTGATTTCACCATAATCAATAATAAACTTGAAGGTAGTGTTGACTGGTATAATAAAGATACAAAGGATATGCTGTACCCTGTACCGCAACCGGCTTCTGCAGTTGGAGGTGGCTCATCTCCCTATCTTAATATAGGTAAGATGAATAATAAAGGGGTAGAAGTATCCTTGACTTATCATTATACCGGAGCAGGCAAAGATGCTTTCAGGTTTGACCTGACGGGTAATGTTTCTGCTAACAAAAACAAAATTGTGGAATTAGCACCGGGTATACCGTTTGTCCAGTATAATACAATAAGAGCGATTACCACATCAATATTATACCCTGGTTACGCCTTTGGTTCTTTTTATGGTTATAAGATGATTGGCATTTATCAAAACCAGGAAGATGTAACAAAAGGTCCTTCTTACGAAGATGCAAGGGTTGGTGGACCAAAATATGCTGATATTTCCGGACCAGACGGTAAGCCTGATGGCATTGTAGATGCTAATGACCGTACTATTATCGGAAACCCAATGCCGAAGTTTATATACTCATTAGGATTTAATGCTTCTTATAAGCACTTTGACATATCTATGTTCTTTAATGCTTCTTCAGGTAATGACCTCTTCGACATGACCCGCTATTACACCGACTTCGGTGGATTTGACGGTGCTGTTACAACAAGAATGCTGAACGCATGGAGTCCGAACAACACAGGCAGTATGATACCATCTCCATACAGAGGCCGCCCCAATGTTGAAATGCAGTCATCCAGCTACTATGTTCAGGACGGTTCTTTCTTTAAGATGAAGAATCTTCAAATTGGTTATAATTTCCAAATAGAGGGAGCACTTAAAAATGCTATCAGCAACTTAAGAGCTTATGTAAGCGCCACAAATCTTTTCGTTATAACAAAATATAGCGGAATGGATCCGGAAGTAAGCCAGATTTCAAGCACTTACAGTGCACCTGGTGTTGATATAGGTGTAGTTCCTATGTCAAGGCAGTTTTTACTTGGTGTAAACGTAACTTTTTAATTCTAACGTGAAGCTTTAAAAAATAAAATATGAACAGAATACGCAATATAATTATAGCAGGTTTTATTATCTCGGTCGTTTCCTGCAAGGATAGCTTTCTTGATCAAACACCGCAAGGGCAGCTTATAACCGACCAGATTACAACAACAAAAGGAGTTGAAAATCTTCTTATAGGTGCTTATGGATTAATGAACGGAAACATTAATGGAACATGGGGTAATTATGCGCCGGCCCCAAGTATGTGGTTATTTGGTGAAGTAGCTGCTGATGATGCTCATAAAGGCAGTAACAGTTCTGACCAGAGTTTTATGAATGATATTGAGCACCACGTACCAACGAGTGTAAATGATAATTTGGCTATTACATGGAGAAATTACTATGAAGGTATCATTCGCTGTAATAATACACTTGCTGTTTTGGCCCAGGTACAAAGCGGATCAACCGATAAATTTAGTGATGAAAGGGCAACACAAATTCAGGCAGAAGCAAAAATGCTGAGAGCACATTATTACTTCTTTTTGTACAGGATATTCAAAAATATCCCGTACATAGATGAAACCATGTCAACTCCTGATGCGGCTGCTGCCACTAATGATGTAGACGTGATGCCTAAAATCATTGAAGACCTTAAGTTTGCCGCAGACAATCTGCCTGCTTCCCCACCATTGGGCGATGTTGGAAGATCTACAAAAATAGCGGCACAGGCATACTTAGGCAAAGTGTATTTGTATCAGAAACAATATGCCGAAGCACTTGCTTTATTTAAAACAGTTATTGCTGCAAGGCCTACACTTACTTCAATTCCGTTTGATGACAATTTCAATATTGCCACAGAAAACGGACCTGAATCTATATTTACAGTGCAAAATGTTATTAACGCTGATAAAAGTGGCGATAATGGCAATGTGGGTGATATGTTGGGCGGATTATATGGAAGTGCCCCCGTTAATTGTTGCGGATTTAACCAGCCTTCTATTGATTTGGTTAATGCCTATAGGGTAGATGCAAATGGGTTACCTTACCTTGATAACAGTTACAGGAACAACCCTTATCTATCTGATTTTGGATTATCCGGAACTGAAAAGGACAACTATAAAGTAGACCAAAATATCGCTTTTGATCCGCGGCTGGATTATACAGCAGGCCGCAGGGGTGTTCCTTACAGGGATTGGGGAGTAATGGCTGGTGATGGCTGGATTCGTGACCCCGCTTATGCAGGCCCGTTTGTGGGTATAAAAGATATGATTAACGCTGCTGATTTTGCCTCTAATACTGCATCAGGCGCTCTTTATATAACAGGATTGAATGTCAACATTATCAGGTTAGCTGACGTGTATTTGATGGCTGCGGAATGTGCTATTGAAACAGGCGATCTTGGTTATGCATTAATAATGGTAAATGATGTGCGTGCAAGAGCAGCTAAATTGCCAGGGGTAACAGTGAATGGTAAGCCTGCTGCAGCTTATAAAGTGGGCTTATATCCATCATTTCCCAATGCAGACTACGCACGCAATGCGGTGCGTTTTGAAAGGAGGCTTGAACTTGCTATGGAAGGCCATCGCTTCTTTGACCTTGTTAGATGGGGAATTGCTAAACAAGCAATAGAAAGCTATTCCGCTTTTGAAGGCAAATACTTGCCCAATAATAAAGGCATTACTTTCGATGAAGATAAGGATACTTACTTCCCGATTCCACAGGATCAGCTTGACAGAAGTAACGGCGCTTTAAAACAAAATGCCGGGTATTAATAAATAATTGATGTAATAAAAGAGAGGCTTTCTGAAAGGAAGCCTCTCTTTTTTTGCATAAAGATTTTATTGACTTCTGTTAATTAAAATAGAGGAATTCAAAAGGAATTGATTTAGCCGTTACCATACAGCAAAAAGATCGCCGGCATTTTATGCAGTTCAATTTTTTCTTTCTTCCAGTCTTTTATTTTTTTGGTTTGAATAGATTCTGTTGAAGCTGTTATATCTACAGCAATACATAATTGCGTTTCAGGTTTTGCAGTTGTGAGAATATCATTTACCAATTGATTATTTCGATAAGGTGTTTCAATAAAAATTTGTGTACACCTTTTTTTAATGGATTCATTTTCCAGTTCAATAACTTTCTTTTTGCGTTCGTGTGCATCCACCGGCAAATAACCAACAAACTGGAAACTTTGACCATTCATGCCGCTGGCCATTAATGCGAGAATGATAGAATTAGGGCCAACCAGTGGTATCACTTTTGCCTGCATTTGCTGTGCAATATGCACGAGCATTTGTCCCGGATCGGCAATGCCGGGACAGCCGGCTTCACTCATTATACCAATTGTTTTATGTTGTGCTATATCGTTCTTAAAGCTTTGCTGCACTTCCGTTTCAGCCTTATGAATTGTATGCCAGGTGTAAGCATTAATATCAATCTCTTTCCATATTTTTTTTAAAAATCTTCTTGCAGTGCGTTCATTCTCCGCGTATAAAATATTGCATTGTTTAACGGCATTAATTATATAGGAAGGAATTGTTTGCAGTGCAATTTCATCTTCATGCAAAACAATGGGGACGAGATAAATGGTTGCTGTTGGCATCAGGCTTCGGTATTTGAAGGAATAATATCTTTTGCTTCATGCAGGCTTAGCGTTGCAGCAACTACGGCGTATGTTGGTGCAAGCACCCAGCCTATTATCGGTACAACCTGTATTAAATAAAACATTAACCCATTGCCAATAGCAAGGCCTTTATGATTGCCGATAAAATATATGCTGTCTGATGCACTTATCTTTTTTCTTTCAAAGCTATAATCGAGCATGGAAAAGCCATAATAATAACATTCAACCAGCAAAGCAAGTAAGGGCGTAAGCCATCCGGCAATTGGTATCAATGATAATATTAATATTGAAATCATGTAAACAGATTGCCATAAACAATTACGCAACGCAATTCTTATTCCCCTGAAAATATCTTTAATGAATTGCTTTGCATCAAACTCGAATTCTTTTTCCTCAATAATCGATGCGGTTTTTTCACTTAAATAAGCAAATACAGGTGAGCCAAGAATCAGCCATATATATTTAAATAATGAAAAATAAAAAAGCATTTGTATAAGCCAGAGCATTATGCCTCCGAATGCAAAAAGAAAACCAAGCAGGCCCGAACCGTTTTCAGCAAGCCATGCTTTTATGCCGGTTTTTAAACTAAGCCATTCTATAAAATTGTTAGCCGTTAACCCAAAAAAATATAGGGAAATTACAAAGAGGATACAGTAAATAATACCGGGAATAATTATCCATTTCCAAAGCTTATGTTCACGTATAAAATAATGCGCTTTGTAATAACTCTGTATGGATATAATGATCTCTTTAAGCAACAGGTACTAATTTTAGATATTAAATGTAATTCAATTGATGGTTACAGACAGGCTTACAACGAAAGAACAGCAATTTTTAGCATCGTTGAAAATGTTAAATGAAAATTTTTATATGCGCAAAGATGTTGTAAAAATTTCAAAGGAATTGTTGGGTAAAATAATCGTTACCTATTTTAATGAACAACTTACGGCTGCCCGCATTACCGAAACAGAAGCTTATAACGGAATTGTTGATAAAGCCTCGCATGCTTACAATAACCGCCGCACCAAACGTACCGAAATTATGTATGCCAATGGTGGCGCTGCTTATGTGTACTTATGTTATGGAATTCACCATTTATTTAATGTGGTGACCAATTTGAAAGACGTACCCAATGCAGTGCTTGTTCGTGCAGCAGAACCGCTTATTGGTATTGATGTCATGCTTGCGCGTACCCGTAAAAAAAAGTTGGATTATACGTTAACGAGCGGCCCGGGCAATGTTTCAAAAGCGCTGGGCATTTATACGCATCATACCGGTATTGATTTGAGAAGCGACCATTTCTTTATTGCAGCCGATGATTATGTTTTAACAAAAAAAGATATAATTACTGCAACCCGTATTGGTGTTGATTATGCGGCTGAAGATGCTTTACTGCCTTACCGGTTTTTAATAAAAAATAATAAGTATGTAACGAAGCCGCCTAAGTTGAATAGTTGATAGGTTGAAAAGTTGATAGGTTGATTGGTTGAGAAGAAGTCAATCTTTTAGCCTTTTCACGTTTGACGTTTCACGTTCTTATCTTCGCAATATGTTTTATTCTGCTGTGCGCAAGCTGCTGTTTAATTTTGATCCTGAAGCGGTTCATTATTTTGCAATGAACAGCTTAAAAACGGCTTGTAATATTCCATTTGCCAAAAAAATTATTGAAAGGAGTTTTGAGGATAATAACCCTTCCCTGCAAAAAAATGTTTTTGGTTTAAACTTTAAAAACCCGGTTGGCCTGGGAGCAGGCTTTGATAAAAATGCCTTGTATTTAAGAGAACTTAAAGCGCTAGGTTTTGGATTTGTGGAAATAGGAACTGTAACGCCCAAACCGCAGCCAGGCAATGATAAACCCCGCTTGTTTCGCCTGCCTGCAGATAAAGCATTGATCAACCGTATGGGTTTTAATAATGATGGCGTACATGCAATTAAAAAGCGCCTTTATGAATGGCTTGAGGAGGTTGACAGGCTTAAAGATAATAGTCTTGTGATAGGAGGGAACATTGGCAAAAACAAAGTAACGCCTAATAAAGATGCCTGGAAAGACTATGATATTTGTTTTCGTGAATTGTTTGATTGTGTTAATTATTTTGTGGTGAATGTGAGCTCACCCAATACGCCCGGCCTGCGCGAATTGCAGGAGAAAGATTCGCTGAGAAAAATACTGGCACATTTGCAAACCATTAATTATACCTATTCAAAACAAAAACCGCTGTTACTTAAAATTGCACCTGACCTGAACCATGCACAGCTTGATGATATTATTGCCCTTGCATTTGAAGTAAAGCTTGATGGCATCGTTGCCACAAATACAACCATTTCAAGAGAAGGGCTGAAAGCTGAAAGTTCAAAGCTAAAAGCTTCGGAAGCAGGCGGATTAAGCGGCAAACCTGTATTTGAAAAATCAAATGAAGTGCTGCAATATTTAATCAGAAATTCAGATAATAAAATTCCTGTAATTGCAAGCGGTGGTATTTTTACGGGAGAAGACGCCAAAGTAAAACTGGATGCGGGCGCTTCGCTGGTGCAGGTATGGACGGGCTTTATTTATGAAGGCCCTTCCATAGTGAAAAATATAAACCGTTTTTTACTGAATCTTGATTGAACAGGGTTATGCAGGTCTTTCAGCAAGGTAATTCTTTATATAATCTTCAATGCCTTCTTCAAGCGAAGTAAATGGTTCATTATAACCTGCATGTTTCAGCTTAACAGTTGTTGCTTCACTGAATCCGCGAAAACCACTGGCAATATCTTCCGGCATTTCAGTGTAAATAATGTTAGGCTCTTTGCCTAAAGCTTTAAACACAAGTATGGCAACGTCTTTAAAACTGCGGGCTTTGCCCGTACCAACATTATAAAGGCCGTTCTTCTCAGGGGGCCATTGTTTTTCTATCATGGCATTATACATCCACCATATAAGTTTGGCCACATCTTTTACATAAATAAAATCACGCAACTGGCCGCCATCTTCAAAGCTTTCGCTGTTGCTTTTAAATAATGTTACAGTATTATTTTCCTGTATTTGTTTAAAGGTTTTTAATACTATGCTGCAACCTTCGCCTTTATGATATTCATTTGGGCCATAAACATTGAAGAGCTTAAGGCCGGCCCAATATGGCGGTGCATTTAACTGCTGAACAGCCCATTTGTCAAAATTGTGTTTGCTGGCAGCATATTCATTCAAGGGTTGAAAATCGCCGATGAGCTTATCATCATCATTAAATCCTAATTCGCCATTGCCATAAGTAGTAGCGGATGATGCATACACCAATGGAATATTATACACCGTTGCATAGTTCCATACATCTTCTGAATATTCCACATTCATTTCCTGCAGCACGGTATTGCTCTTCTCCCTTACGTTAGTCCTGGCGCCCAAATGAATAATGAATTCTATATTGGGTTTATTCTCATCAAGCCATTCCAGCAAAAGCTCGCGGTCAACGAGGTATTTATATTTTTTATCTTTCCAGTTGCGCTCTTTCTGCAGGTCGGTAAACTTATCTACCAGTACAATATTCTCCCTGCCTTGTTCATTAAAAAGCTGAACAACACAACTGCCGATAAAACCGGCAGCACCCGTAATTAATATCAATGGTTGTTTTTCCACTAATTGTTTAATATTTTTTCAATGGCCGTATCATACCTGTTCTTCCAGTTTTTTATATCACCAAAATCTTCGCCATTAATTTTTATGGCTGATGATGTAACCGCGCCCAATACTGCAATATCTATTCCTGCAGAAGCGGCTTTATGTTTCAGCTCCTGTAGTTTTTCTTTTGAACAGCTTACTACAACACGGCTTTGCGCTTCGCCCAGCCAGAAAGCATCCGTTCTTAAACCTTCAGTATCGCCGGCTACATCAAAACCAAGATTACGGTTAAAGCCGCTTTCAAGCAGTGTAACCAGTAAACCGCCTTCGCTTATATCGTGGGCGCTTGTAATAACTTTTTCTTTTATGATGGAACTGATGAATTTCTGTACAGCAAATTCCTCATCAATATCAAAATAAGGTGCCGGCGATAATTCAACGCATTTTATTTTATGCAGGTATTCGCTGCTGCCAATATCATTTTTTTGTGTGCCGATGAGAACGATCACATCGCCATCATTTTTGAAATCAAGCGTCATCTTATCATCAGCATTATCCAGCACACCCACCATGCCAATTGTAGGCGTGGGGTAAACCGGCCCTTCGGGGTTCTGGTTATAGAAACTAACATTACCACCCGTAACCGGAGTATTGAATTTGCGGCAGGCTTCACCCATACCCTGCACGGCTTTTACAAACTGGTAATACACTTCGGGAATATAGGGATTGCCAAAGTTTAAACAATTGGTTACACCAATAGGCTCACCACCGCTGCAAACAATATTGCGGGCTGCTTCTGCCACGGCAATCATAGCGCCTTTATGCGGATCTGATTTTACATAACGGCCATTGCAATCAACGGTAACGGCCAGCGCTTTACCGGTGCCTTTTGCCAAAACAACAGCCGCATCGCTGGGTGCATTGGTGCTGGCGTTGGCTGTGCCTACCATGCTGTCGTACTGCACATAAATCCAGCGTTTACTGGCAATATTGGGCAATTGAATTATTTTTTCTGCAAGAGATTTTAATTCGGTATTGCTTTCAATATCCTTTACATTATTTATGTTGAATTGAGCAACTTCTTTAAGGTAACCGGGTTCTTTATATCCACGTTCATATTGCGGGGCGCCGCCGCCCAGCACTAAATCATATGCAGGAATTTGTGCTTCCAGTTCACCATTTTGATAAAAGCTTAGCAAGCCGTCATCGGTCACCTCGCCAATCTGGCTGCAGGGCAAATCCCACTTATCAAACACTTTCAATACAGCTTCTTCCTTACCTTTTTCAACCACGATCAACATGCGTTCCTGGCTTTCGCTTAACAGCAATTCCCAGGCTTTCATGTTTTGCTGGCGTGTGGGCACTTTATCCAGATCAATGCGCATACCTACTTCGCCCTTGGCGCTCATTTCGCTGCAGGAACAAATAATGCCTGCAGCGCCCATATCCTGCATGCCCACAACGGCGCCGGTATCAATTACTTCCAAACAGGCCTCCAGCAATTTCTTTTCCTGGAAAGGGTCACCCACCTGAACGGCCGGCAGGTCTTCCGTGCTTTCTTCTGTAATATTAGCGGAGGCGAAAGATGCGCCGCCAATACCATCTTTCCCAGTTGCACTTCCCACAAAAAATACAGGGTTGCCCTTGCCCTTAGCCGTGGCGCTTACAGTTTTATTAACCTGCACAATACCAACGCTCATCGCATTTACCAGCGGATTGGTAGCATAACAATCCTCAAAATAGGTTTCGCCGGCCACGGTTGGCACGCCAAAACAGTTGCCGTAATGACCAATACCATGTACTACACCCGCCAGCAGGCGCTGGTTTTTCTTTTCTTTTAAATTGCCGAAACGCAGGCTGTTGAGCGATGCGATGGGCCGGGCGCCCATGGTAAAAATATCCCGCTGAATACCGCCCACACCGGTTGCTGCACCCTGGAACGGCTCAATAGCAGATGGATGATTATGACTTTCTATTTTAAATACCACGCCCCAGCCGTTGCCCAAATCCATGAGGCCGGCATTTTCTTCACCGGCGGCAACGAGCATGCGGCCGCCATCGCGGGGCAGGGTTTTTAGCCATTTAATAGAATTTTTATAGCTGCAATGTTCGCTCCACATAGCGCTGAAGGCACAGAGCTCCGTAAAGTTGGGCGTGCGCCCGAGTTTTTGTTTTATCAGTTCAAATTCTTCGGCTGTAAGACGTAGTTCTTCGGCTGTTTTTGCGGTAATTTCCATTCAGTGTATATGAACGATGAAGTGATTGATTTACGCCGCAAAATTAAACAATTATAAGCTTGCCCGTTTTTCGAATTTGTTTAAAGACGCACAATTTTAAGCGTAGTTTGGGTGCATGAGATGCACAGAAAAATAAAAGTTACGAATTACGCATACATCATCTCTGTGTGTGGCAATTAATGCTTTATTTGCTTTTCTGCAATTTTCTAGTATGCCTGTTATTCATTTACAAACCCGCGTTAATGCGCCCATCGAAATTTGCTTCGATCTTTCCCGCAGCATTGATTTGCATACCATTTCCACAGCGCAAACGAAAGAAAAGGCAATTGCTGGCAGAACAAGCGGCCTGATAGAACTAAATGAAACGGTTACCTGGCAGGCAACTCATTTTGGTATAAAGCAAAAATTGACTTCAAAAATTACGGCTTTTGAAAGACCGTTCCATTTCAGGGATGAGCAGATAAAAGGCGTTTTTAAATACATAAAACACGATCATTATTTTAAGCAGGAAAATGGGTTTGTTATAATGAAAGATGTTTTTGAATTTGGTGCGCCGCTGGGTTTATTAGGCAGGCTGGCCAATAAACTTGTACTTACAAAATATCTTACCCGCTTCCTGGTTGAAAGAAATGATCTTATTAAAGAATATGCGGAAACCGAAAAATGGAAAACTGTTTTAAACTAGCGGATTTATAAAAACCTTTGGTTAAACAATAGCCTGCACACAGCGGCGTTTTAAATTTTGAGTCATCTTTAATGTATGAAACGCCCCGGCAAACGTTTCTTACACAAAGGGAATGTATATTAAGGGCGTTCCATGAGACCACTGGAGAAATAAATAGGAGCGAATGAAACAACCTTCTTTACTCTTTTGCATTGTGATGGATATTATTGGCTATGCCACGTATTCCATTCCCGTATTAGGCGAAATTGGAGATGCATTGTGGGCGCCCGTTTCCGCCATTATTTTTTATATCTCCTTTGGCGGATGGAAAGGCGGCTTTGGTGCCATCTTTAATTTTGTGGAAGAAATATTGCCCGGCACCGATTTTATTCCAAGCTTTACCATAATGTGGCTGGTGCAGCGTGCAGCTAGGAAAAAGATTGCAACCTCCGTGTGATACGTTTCTTAGTTCACCACTTTAGCAATTCTTCCATCTTTACCGGCTAAAAAAACAGCCTTGCCTTTTTTTGCTTTGGCACACGCATGAAAGCCTTCGCTTGAAATAAGCTTCCAGTTTAAGCCGCCATCCATTGAAACGTCAACACCGCTTGTACCGCAGGTAATGAGCACATTAGACGTTAGGAAAGCTACGCAGCTTCTGTAACCATGCGGCGGCATTTGCACCGGCGCATGCAGCAATCGCTGGCCATCTATTGTAAACACATCAATATTGTTTTTAGTAAGTGTATCATTTGCATAATCGCCGCCCACAATAACGATCTTTTTCATGGCGGGATCAACATCAACAGAATTTGCGCCTTCAGAAATCTTGCCATGCACGATATTCAACCCTGCAGGCGAACCATTCACAAATAATCTTGAATCGGTGCCGCCGGTAACGAAATAAATAAAAGGTTGATTTTTGTTGCCCATCATTTTAATATTCGTTCCGCTGGATGCAAAAAAGGCTTCGCCGTTGGCTGCCGTATATTCATTGTCTGTTTCCTTAAGCGGAACCCACTTGTCGCCGTAATCAGTTGTCATGGCAATAAATAATTTATTGTTGATGGGGTCGCCCACAACAACGCCGCTGCCATCTTCTGCAAAATCCATGGCATCTAAAAACATTCCCGGCCGGTCATCGCGAAAAACCTGGGCCCACGATTTGCCGCCATCTTTTGTTTTTAAAATAAGGGCCGGTGTATCCACGGCAATAATTACAGCCGTATTGGCATCAAAAGCTTCTATGTCGCGAAAGTCACGGGTTTCATAATTTTTTACGGTTATCCATTCAAAATTTTTACCGCCGTCTGTGCTTCTTGCCACCTGCCCGTTACTGCCGCTTGCCCATATTACATTATCATCAACAGCGCTTAAGCCGCGTAATGATACCTTTTCTTTTGAGGTTAAAACTTTAATATGCTGTGCGTTACCAACAAAAATGCATGACAGGAAAGCGGCAACCAGTGCGAGGTTCTTCATAAAATATTCTTTGATTGCTGCAAGTTTGCAACCTTCGTACCACTTTAGCAAGCGCAACTTATAAACATACGTGTATTACTATGCGTACAGCGTTTTTTTTGAAAACTTTAAATTGCTTTGGTGCGTGTAATATTATTTTTGCCCGCACTGGGTTTGCTTAATAGTATTCATGCAGTTGCAGGGAGTGATCCGCCGCGGCGGACTGCCACAACGTATCAACTGCTGGTTACATAACAATAAAAATTAGCCAATTGAAAATTGGCATTCGAAAATATTATGGCAGAGATGAATTTTGATTATACGGAAGCGAGTATTCGCAGCCTCGACTGGCGGGAACATATTCGTTTGAGGCCGGGTATGTACATTGGTAAATTGGGTGATGGCTCATCGCCGGATGATGGTATTTATGTGCTGATTAAAGAAGTGATTGATAACTGTATTGATGAGCACACGATGGGTTACGGCAAACATGTCGACATCAATATACAGGGTAAAACCGTTACTATACGGGATTACGGTCGTGGCATTCCTTTGGGTAAAGTGGTGGATGTGGTAAGCAAGATAAATACCGGTGCTAAATATGACAGCAGAGCATTTCAGAAAAGTGTGGGTTTGAATGGCGTGGGCACAAAAGCAGTGAATGCGCTGAGCACTTATTTTAAAGTGGATAGTTTTCGCGAGGGAAAAGTAAAAACAGCAGAGTTTGAAAAAGGTGTTTTAATTAAAGAACATAAAGAAGCAAAAAGCACAGAAGATAACGGCACGCTGATAACCTTTATTCCGGACGAAACGGTGTTTAAGAATTTTCATTTTATACATGAATATTTAGATAACCAGCTTTGGAATTATTGTTATCTGAATGCCGGTCTTGTTATTAATTTAAATGGCAAGCGTTATGTGAGTAAAAATGGTTTGCTCGATTTGTTGCAGCGCAAAACCAATCCCGATGAATTGCGTTATCCCGTTATTCATTTAAAAGGTGAAGATATTGAAGTGGCACTTTCCCATAACAACGATTATGGTGAGGATTTATTTTCATTTGTAAACGGGCAATACACAACGCAGGGTGGCACGCACCAGCAGGCTTTTCGTGAAGCGTATGTAAAAACAATACGTGATTTTTTTAAGAAAGATTATGAAGCGGCGGATATACGGCAGAGTATTGTCGCAGCCATTTCTGTACGTGTGCAGGAACCTGTTTTTGAAAGTCAGACAAAGACCAAACTGGGCTCGCAAACTGTGTATGAAGGCGGCCCGAGCATGAAGAATTTTGTGCAGGACTTTTTATCAAGGGAATTAGATAATTTTTTACACCGGAATTCGCAGATAGCAGATGCTTTAAAGAAACGCATTGAGCAAAGTGAGCGTGAAAGAAAAGAACTGGCTGGCATAAAAAAACTGGCAAATGAAAGAGCTAAAAAAGCCAACCTGCATAATAAAAAATTACGCGATTGCCATGTGCATTTAAATGATGAACCGCCATCAAAAAATAAAGATGCCTTTATAGAACTGCAGAATAATTCAACCATATTTATTACGGAAGGCGACAGTGCCAGCGGTTCTATTACCAAAGCACGCAATGTGGAAACGCAGGCTGTGTTTAGTTTGCGTGGGAAACCGTTGAACAGTTATGGATTAACAAAGAAAATTGTGTATGAAAATGAAGAGTTCAATTTATTGCAGCATGCATTGAATATTGAAGATGGGCTGGAAGGATTGCGTTACAATAATATTGTAATTGCCACCGATGCAGATGTGGATGGCATGCATATACGCTTACTGATAATGACATTCTTTTTGCAGTTCTTTCCCGATCTTGTAAAACGCGGCCATGTGCATATTTTGGAAACACCTTTATTCCGCGTCCGGGATAAAAAAGAAACAATCTATTGTTATGATGAAAGCCAAAAACAGGCGGCCATTAAAAAGATTGGCGGTAAGCCGGAGATAACACGATTTAAAGGCCTGGGCGAAATATCGCCGGAAGAGTTTGAACGTTTTATTGCTGCTGATATGCGCCTGCAGCCGGTGATACTGGAACAGGGCGAACACATTCAGCAGTTACTTGAATATTATATGGGCAAGAACACACAGCAGCGCCAGGAATTTATTATTGATAATTTAAGAGTAGAACTTGATTTGGTGGAGGAACCCGCTGTATAATATGATATATTAAATAAGGGAAGATAAAATCGTCTTCCCTTATTAATTAAACTATTGTGCTTTCCAATCCTTTCAAAAACCCCTCATCCACATCTGCGCTAATGCCAATTCCATCCGGCAGTTCAACACAAAAATTATTATAGGTTACGCCGCCGGTAACCGGATCTGTTTTATGACCAAGCAGGCATGTATCCATGTCATAAAACTTTACATTATCAAGCGCCGTAGCAAAATGTGCAAAGGCTGTTAAGGCCACACGGCTTTCGAGCATGCCACCCATCATGCAGGGAATATTATTAGCTTCACAAACTTCATTGATTTTTATAGCTTCAAGTATGCCGCCGCTTTTAGCAAATTTTATATTCACATAACTGCAGGCATTGGCGGCTATTATTCGTTCGGCATCATAATGATCAAACACACTTTCGTCCGCCATAATTTTTACAGTCGAAAGCTGCACCAGCTTTGGTAATTTATCATCATCATAACGGCGCATGGGCTGTTCACAAAATTCAATATTATAATCTTTGAATGCCGTTAATACTTTTAAAGCATCTTCATAATGCCAGCCCTGGTTAGCATCAATGCGCAGCTTTATATTATTACCAACGGTTTTTGTTATTAAACCAATGGCTTCCATATCATGTGCCGCATTTTTGCCAAGTTTCACCTTTAAAATTTCTACACCCTGCTCCACAAATGCTTCTGCCTGCAATGCCATTTGCTGCGGTGAATTGATACCAACAGTAACATCCGTTTTTAATTCTTTCTTTTTTGTGCCGCCAAGAAATTTATATAAAGGAAGATTGGAATGCTTTGCAGCTATATCATACAACGCCATATCAAAGGCGCTTTTAATGGTGTAATTATATGCCGTGAATGCATGCAGCTCATGCATTCTTGCATTAATGTCAAGTACATCTTTGCCTTTCCATAAATGCGCAAAATCTTTTGCCATTTCAAAGCAGGTGGCTTGTGTTTCACCAACAATCATAGGAAAGGCCGAACACTCACCCACGCCAACTATATTTTCATCGGTATGAATGCGGATAAAGATATTCTGTGCAAAATGCATGGTGCCGGTTGCAATGGTAAAGGGCACCATAGGAATGCTGTACTTATAAATTTCCGTTTTGGTTATCTTCATGAATACTTAATTATGATTCATCTTTTGGTTGCCACAGTTCAATTTTATTGCCTTCGGGATCCATTGTCCAGCCAAAAATTCCATAATCGTAATCTTCTGTTTTGTCGGCCACCCAAATGCCTTTTTCTTTTAATGAGTGCAGCAAAGTGTGCAGATCTTTCACGCGAAAATTAATCATGAACTGGCTTTGCGACGGGCTAAAATATTCGCTGCTTTCTTTAAAAAAAGAGAAAACCGTAGTGCCGGGGTTATCTGGCTTTTCATTTGTCCATGGAAACGCCGCATAATTGCCTTCCATAAAATCAATACCCAGGTTTTCTTTATACCATTTGGCCAGGCCATCAGGATCTTTTGCCTTAATAAATACGCCGCCAATACCGGTTACATTTTCCATAAGTTATTATTAAATTTAAAGTTTCTTTTTTAGCTGCTCTTTTACTGCATCAAACCATTCTTTCCTTAAAATACTTAATACAATCGAATCCCGCCGCACATCACCTTCCATGGTGGGCATATTGCTGCGTAGAATACCATCTACCTTGCAGCCAAGGGATTTCATAGCGGCAATGCTTCGTTCGTTCCTTGCATCGGCGCGAAATTCAACTCTTTCCATGCCCAGTTTTTCAAAAGCAAATTGCAGCAGCAAAAATTTACAATGCTTATTCAAACCTGTGCCATGAAATTTTTTCCCATACCAGGTATAACCAAGCTGTACTGTTTTATAAGGGAAATTTATATCATAAAACCTTGTGCTGCCGGCATATTCATTTGCTTTTTTATCAAAAACAATGAAAGGAAATTCTTTGCCCGCAGCCTTTTCATTAAGTGCAATATTTATATATCTCTTTAAACCATCTTCACCTTCCGGCCTTACCAAAGAATAAAACCAGAGCCCTTTTTCATTCATTGCAAAAGGCAATAAATTCTCGTAATCGTTTTCTTCAAGCGCCCTTAATAAAACACGTTCGTCTTCTAAAATTATGCTAGGAAATTTTTCCGGTGATGATTGCATATTTTCGTGTTGATTATTTTTTTCAAATATAATGCTAAGCACTTGTTTGAATTAATTATATACAGGCAACTATGAACAGCGCGCCTAAGCTTCCATAAAAATATGTAGTACAAGGGAGTGACACAACCGTGCTCAACCGAAGTTCATTAGCTGGTTACATAAGTATTCATCAAATAATTTGCAGGCAAAAAAATTTAATTATTATGTGCGGAATAGTTGGTTACATCGGTTCAAGAGATGCTTATCCTGTGGTGCTGAAAGGCTTGAAACGCCTGGAATACCGTGGTTATGACAGCGCCGGTGTTGCATTAATTGATGGCGGTTTGAAAGTATATAAAAAGCAGGGCCGTGTTGCCGACCTTGAAGAATTGCTGATTGGAAAAGATGTGAGCGGGCATATTGGTATTGGCCATACACGCTGGGCAACGCATGGCGAACCCAGCGACCGCAATGCGCACCCGCATGTGAGCAACAGCGGCAAATTTGCCATGATACATAATGGCATTATTGAAAATTATGCGCAGATAAAAAATGAGTTGCTGAAAAAGGGTTACACATTTAAAAGCGATACCGATACTGAAGTGCTGCTGAATTTTATTGAAGATATTAAAAAGAATAATGAAGGCACGCTGGAAGAAGCGCTGCGCTATGCTTTAAAAAGAATTACCGGCGCTTATTGCGTTTTATTGATTGATAAAGATGACCCTCATACCATTATCGCCGCACGCAAAGGCAGCCCGCTGGTAATCGGCATTGGAAAGAATGAACATTTTCTGGCAAGCGATGCTTCGCCGATTATTGAATACACAAAAGAAGTGGTGTATGTAAATGATTATGAAATTGCCATTGTTCGTGCCGATGAACTGATATTAAAGAACCTGGGCAATGAAAAGCAAACGCCGTTTATAACGAAACTTGACATGGAACTGGCCGCTATTGAAAAAGGCGGCTACGACCATTTTATGCTGAAGGAGATTTTTGAACAACCGCAAACTATTTATGATTGCCTGCGCGGACGCCTTGATGCAGACAAGGGAACGATAACCATGAGTGGCATTCAGCAATATGCTGAGCAAATAATGAATGCTTCGCGCATTATTATGATAGCCTGCGGCACGAGCTGGCATGCAGGTTTAGTGGCCGAATATATTTTTGAAGAGCTTTGCCGCATACCGGTGGAAGTGGAATATGCATCGGAATTTAGATACCGCAATCCTGTGATAAATAAAGGCGATGTTATTATTGCTATTTCACAAAGTGGTGAAACAGCCGATACATTGGTGGCAATTGAAAAGGCCAAAGAGCAGGGCGCTATTATTTTAGGCGTACTAAATGTTGTGGGTTCATCCATTGCCCGCGTTTCTCATGCAGGCGCTTATACACATGCCGGCCCTGAAATTGGTGTGGCCAGCACTAAAGCATTCACAGCGCAATTGGCGGTATTAACAATGATTGCATTAAAAATCGCGCATCAAAAACAAACGATTGATGAAGAACGTTATCGTGTGTTATGCAAGGGATTAATGGCCATTCCTGATAAAGTGGCAACCGTGCTGGAACAGAATGAGAACATTAAAACACTTGCCGGAAAATATAAAGATGCCCAGGACTTTTTATACCTCGGCCGCGGTTATAATTTTCCGGTTGCACTGGAAGGCGCATTAAAGCTGAAAGAGATTTCTTATATACATGCTGAAGGTTATCCTGCGGCTGAAATGAAACATGGGCCGATAGCGCTGGTGGATGAAACTTTACCTGTTGTTTTTGTGGCGACAAAAGATGCATATCACCAAAAAATTGTGAGCAATATGCAGGAAATAAAAGCGCGGAAAGGAAAGGTTATTTCCATTATAACAGAAGGCGACACCGTTTCACCAACACTATCTGATGATTTTATTATGATACCGGAAGCGGATGAAATTGTTGCGCCCATGCTGAGCGTAATTCCTTTGCAATTGCTGGCCTATTATATTGGTGTTGCCAAAGGTTATGATGTGGATAAGCCAAGGAATTTGGCGAAGAGTGTAACGGTGGAATAGAAGTACATGCATTTATAGGATTTAATGGATTAATCTCTTTGCCTGCTGCATTACAAATGCTACTATATCTTCCGTTGAATGTGTAAGCTGCAATTGTTTTGGCTTATGCTGCTGCAACCAGTTTATGATTGTTTCAACAAAGTTTTCATCAATACTTTCAATAACAGGTACATTAAAATCTTTTAAAGCGGCAGCATTGCATTTTTGTTCGTACTGGCCTTTAATGGGAATGCATAAAAGCTTTTTGCCGAGGTAAAGAATCTCTGCAGGCGTTTCAAAGCCGGCGCCGGTAATTACACCGAAGCAATTAATTATACTTTTATTGAACGCATTATTATTAACCGGCTGTATGATTATATTTTCTTGGATTGACAGTGATTTTGCAGTTTTGGAAAAAAGGTGAAACGGCACGTCTTTCAACTGCCTGAAATAACTTACCAGCAGGTCATCATTGTATTGCGGAAGATAAACTGTGATATGATTTTTATTATCCGGTTCTGCTTTTAAAATAACATCTTTAATAACCGGGTTAAAAATAAAATGGTCGTATTGTTTAAAATGCAAACCGGTATAAACAGTTGACGGTGCATAGTATTTCAATATCCATTCGCCTGCTATATTTTTTATTGCAGGCCTCGGCACTTTTGCCGATTGAAAGCTTGCCTGGTGGCCAAAGCCTATGCAGGAAACTTTTTTAAGCCGGCAGCTTAATGCCGCAATGCTTTCAAAATCTACCAGCACACAATCATAGTTTTCAACAGGCAGGTCTTTCGCTTCTTTCCACACGCGTCTCGCACTAAATTCTTTCATCATCCTTATATAATCGAGGCCGCCGCCCTGAGTATAATAAAGGCTCACCCCTTTGCTTTTATAACGCACGGGCAAACCGGTTTGCAGGCTGCTGTTGTTGCCGCTTAAAAAAATATCTACCGTTCCGTATTGTTGTAAATAAGGCAATAATTCTATGGCCCTTGCTATGTGCCCGTTGCCTGTGGCCTGAACCGCATAAAAAATTTTCACTTAGAAGTGGTTTGAGTTAATAAAAAAGCAAACACTGTCATCACTTACCGCTCTGACGCTTTTCAAATAGCAAATATGAATTAAACAGTTTGCTGAAGCGTCTGACCGTTATTCATCATCAATCTTAGTAAAATAATTCAAACAGCTTCTTATAATTATCCTGTTTTTTTCCTGGGATTATTATTAACCGGGAAATTAAGTGAATTAATAAACATGGTTACTTCATTACTGATTACATTCAGCTCGGGTATTTCTTGCGTATTGGGTCTAAAATTTTGTGCAGCGTATTCTTTGGCATTATATTGATATATCTTCCATTCGTTTTTATCAAATTCAAGTGCTGTTAAATTTTCAATCCAGTCGCCGCTGTTCAGGTAAGTAACTTTTCCTGCTTTGTTTTGAATGATTTTGTTTTGCGGCTGATGAATATGGCCGCAAATAACATAGTCGTAATTTTTTTCAATGGCCAGCTCGGCGGCAGTTTGTTCAAAGTTGGATATCCATTTCACAGCCTTCTTTACGCTGTTCTTTACCCTTTTACTGAAGCTCATTTTTTCACGGCCGGCCAAAACAAGCCACCAGTTTATAAAGTTGTTAAGCAGTATCAAAAGATCATAACCTTTACCGCCAAGTTTTGCCAGCAGTTTGGCGCTGCCTTTTGTGGTGGCATCAAAAACATCACCATGAAATATCCAGGTTTTCTTGCCGTTTATCTCAAGCAATAATTTATCGGTCAATGAAAAATTGCCCATGTTTAAAGGGCTCCACCGCCTTAATACTTCATCATGATTGCCGGTTATATACACCACCTGCGTTCCTCTGGAGAGCATGGAAAAAATCTCTTTGATAACCTGCATGTGGTTGGGAGGAAAGTAATGTTTGGAAAACTGCCAGCAGTCGATTATATCGCCATTTAATATTAGAATTTTGGGCTGAATGCTTCTGAGATAATTGACAGCTTCCTGTGCACGGCAACCATAAGTACCTAAATGAAGATCGCTTAAAACAGCAATTTCGAGGTTTCGCTTTTGCATGAAATCGGGTTTTTCAAAGGTTGAAATCAAATATTACCCGGTTGTAATGCCTGTGTGAAGAAATTATTTTCTTTTTGTAAACATTTGGTAAATGTTACATGCGTAAACTATTAAATTTAAATCAAACTCAAGCCCGGAAGTGTGTTATCAAATTATTATGTAAAAAATACACAACTTTTTCTTTCTTACAAGAATTACTTTTGCGGCAAAATTCAAGCGCAATGAGAAAAACTTTCCAAATTCTTTTGGTACTGCTTTCCCCCTTTTTCGTAAAAGCCCAGGTAACTACCAGTAATATTACCGGCACTGTTACTTCTACAGACAATGCTAAACTTCAGGGTGCTACGGTTACAGCCACCCATGTACCCACAGGAACCGTGTATAAAACGATGGTATCCGATAAAGGGGATTATGGTTTATTTAACCTGCGTTCCGGCGGGCCTTATACCGTAAAGGTGGATTATGTAGGTTATACTTCTTCTGAAAAAAATGACGTTTACCTTTCATTAGGTGAATATTTAAACCTCGATTTTAAGCTCTCCCAGCAAAGTACAACTTTAAATGATGTAGTTGTATCTGCTTACAGCAATCAGAAAACAGGTGCAGCTGGCGGCGATGAAACAAATATCGGCCGGGATAAAATGGCTAACCTGCCAACGGTTGGCCGTAATATGAGTGATTACCTGCGTTATGTACCACAGGCCAAAGTAACTGCAGACGGCGGTATTTCAATTGCAGGCCAGAACAACCGTTACAATTCGTTTTATATAGATGGCGCTGTAAATAATGATGCATTTGGGCTGGCAGCCAGCGGCACAAATGGCGGCCAGGCTGGTATTGCACCCATTTCTATTGATGCAATAGACCAGTTCCAGGTGGTGGTTTCTCCTTATGATGCTTCGCTTGGTAATTTTACAGGCGGCGGTATTAACGCTATTACAAAAAGCGGAACCAATAATGAAGAGGCTTCTGTTTACTATTTCTTCAGAAATCAAAACCTGTCAGGCAAAACACCGGGCGCCGATAAAGCGGATGCAACAAAGCTTCCTGATTTCAGCAATAAAACTTATGGCGCCCGTGTTGGCGGAGCCATCATCAAAAACAAATTATTCTATTTTGCGAATGTTGAATGGCAGCGTGATGAAAGGCCGCAGCCCCAAATTGACCCTTACAGCGGCGCTATAACAGGCGCTCAAATACAGGATTTGTCAAATTATTTGCAGAAGACTTATAATTATAACCCCGGCAGTTATTTAGATAATCCGGAAAAGGTTCAGGCAAACAGGGTGGTTGCCAAAGTTGACTGGAATATTAACGATGCCAATAAATTAAGTGTAAGTTTCCGGCACACCGATGGCTTTAGAAACAATGTTAGCCGCAGCAGCAGCAGCACTATTAATTTTTATAATGCAGGCTATGTAATGCCTAATAAAACCAATTCCGGCTCTGTTGAATTGAATTCGCGTTTCAGCAATAGTAACAGCAACAGGCTTTTACTCACTTTTACCAATGTAAAAGACGACAGGGGGCCGCTGGGTAGCGCATTTCCACGTGTACAAATAAAGGATGGTTCCAATAATGTTTATTTTGGAACAGAAGAATTTTCTACAGCCAATCTTTTAAAGCAAAATAATTATGCTTTGTTTGATGTGTATAAAATATTCAAGGGCAAACATACTTTATCATTTGGAACGGATGATGAGTTGAGTTATTCCTATAACATCTTCATCAGGCAGAACTATGGCTCTTACATCTTTAATAGCCTTGATGATTTTTATGCAGGCAATGCTGCAACTTACAACAGGTCATATTCGCTGGTTGATCCGGGTGTAACCGGCGATGCTGCTGTAAATGCTGCCGCCGAGTTTAATACCTTGCGTTTAGGGCTTTTTGCTTCAGATGAATTTAAAGTGAATAACAGGTTTACATTAACCTTTGGCGTAAGGCTCGATAATACCAGTTTTCTTACCACACCGCAGAAAGATAAATTCTTTAATGATACAGCCTTATCCAAAATATCACAGTATTATGACCTGCAAGGTGCAAAATCAGGGCAGATTTCAAGTCCCAAGCTGGCTATTAATCCCCGCGTAGGATTTACGTATAAAATTCCTGAATCAGGACTTACTATCCGCGGCGGCCTTGGTACATTCAGTGGCCGTGTGCCGCTTGTTTGGCCTGGCGGTGTGTATAACAACAATGGTATAAGCATAGCCGGTATTCGCGGCAGTAATGTGGAATTCAGGCCTGATGCATTTGATCAATATACGGCTGCTGATTTTGGCGCAACCGTATCAGTGCCTTCAGGTGAAATCAACCTTATTTCAAAAGATTTTAAAATGAATAAGGTATTCAGAACTTCATTGGCAGTAGATAAAACGTTTGGCAAAGGCTGGAGGGCTACCATTGAAGGAATATATACGGCTAATATCAACGAAATAAAATATACCCGTGTGGATATACTTCCGCCAACAGAAAAATCTGCGGGTGCAGATCAAAGAAATGTATATTCACTTAACGGAAGTTTCCCGCAATCAATAGGCGTGCGTGCAGATGGCAGCACACCTTACACCGGTATTTACCTGCTTTCAAATAATGATGGCAAAAAAGGTTATTCTTATAATATTTCAGCTACGCTCAATAAAAACTGGGCAAACGGTTTTTCTGCTAATGTAAATTATGTTTATGGCCGTTCCATGATATTGAATGAAGGAACAAGCTCACAAAACAGTTCACAATGGCGTTATATGGAAACGGTTAACGGAAGGAATTACATGGGTCTTTCCCGCAGCGATTTTGATCTTGGTCACCGCATTTTTGCTTATGTGTCAAAGAAATTTACTTATGCAAACAAAGCTTTGGCTACTACCGTGTCATTGGTTTATAACGGACAGAGCGGATCGCCTTACAGCTTTGTAATGGCAAACGGCATGGTACGTGATTATGACAACAGTGAATCGAATGACCTTATCTACATTCCTAAAAGCGCTTCTGAAATTACATTTGTTCAAAACGGCGATTATACACCGGAACAGCAATGGCAGATGTTTAATGATTATATCGGAAACGACAAATACCTCAGTAAACATCGTGGTGAATATGCGGAAAGAAATGGTGCAAGATTGCCTTTTGTAAATATTGTTGACTTTAAACTGCAACAGGATTTCAACTTAAAGATTGGCGGTAAAACATACCAACTACAGCTTACTTACGACATATTTAACCTCACCAACCTGATAAACAGGAATTGGGGCAAGCAATATTTTATGTCTAATGACCAGGCGGCTATTTTGAATATGAAAGGTTATGTTTCACCCACAGATCTTACACCCACATTTACTTTTACGCCGCCTACCGGCAGGGATGGCAAAGTGTATGACCTGAGCGATGGCGTTTACAACAGTTCAAGATGGACAAGCCAGTTGGGTATAAGGCTGAGCTTATTTTAATGGCATAAATTAATACAGGTATTTTTAAAAGCCCTGCACATTGTGCGGGGCTTTTTTCTTTATTAAAGGATAATATATATTCAGCGGCAGGCTATATGTGATATAATAACCGGGAATGGTTTCCCTGTCAAAGAATTTCCCGATTCATTCCATTATTAACTTCTAAAAAATAACCTATGGCTTTCAAAGCAACCTTGAAAATCGGCAGTAAAGAGTTTGATGTACTCAAATGCGATTATGAATTACGTAGAGACGTTGATTCAAAGGGCAGGCCTTCTTCCGGCGTTTACGGAGGCACCATTAATCTTACAGTGGAATCTACCGACGATACTTCTATCGTTGAATCGCTGGTAAACCAGTTTAAACCCGTAGACGGCAACATAACTTTTAAGAAAAGCGATGAAGATGCCAAAATGAAAGAATTATCCTGGGAAAAAGGGTATTTCGTTTATTTTAAAGAAGGCATTGATGTTACGGGCAAACAACCTATGCAAATTGACTTTGCAGTTTCTGCACAAACAATTAAAATGGGCAATGCAGAACACAAAAACGATTGGCCTTCATAAACCTGGTTACCACATCTTTTAAATTCCTCTCATGGTTTTGCATGAGAGGAATCAGCTTATTTGTATTAAGGCTTCTGCAGCATTTCGCTTGAAATGGCAGCCTGCATTTATTTTAACTCACCGTAACATTCTTTATGGAGAAAGTAATTGCTGATATAGAAATTGAAGATCAGAAAATAGAACATTACAGCACTGTAACGATTAACCAGAAATTTAATGAGCACCATACTTTTTCTATCCGGATAAAATATGATGTGCTTGAGAAAACCGGCTCCTTCAGTTTAAGTAATGCGCAAAAGCTTATCGGTAAATCTGCGGTTATAAAATTGCTCTATGCCAATACACTTGAAATTGCCTATGAATTTCACGGCCTCGTTTGCGGCATTGATATTGAGCAGGCTGATAATTTCTCCAGCGATCTTGTAATAAAAGGATATAGCCCGACCATACTTTTGGAAAATGGCCAGAACTTCAATTCTTTTTACAATAAAAAACTGCAGCAGGTTGTTGATGCATTAACCGGCAGTTTATCGCAGGTAAACTGCAGTGTAAACAACAGCCCTCAATATAAAACGCCGATACCCTATGTTTCCCAATACCGCGAAAGCGCTTTTCATTTTTTAAACCGGCTGTCTTCACAGTTTGGTGAATGGTTTTATTATGATGGGCAAAAATTATATTTCGGCAAGCCTTCCGGTTCGCCGAATATTGAAATAATTTACGGGATTGATGTGCGCAGCATGCAAATGAAGCTGCAGATTCTGCCCTTAACTTTCAGCGGTTATTCTTACCTGTCAAAAGATGATAAACTTATTACAGCCGATGCGCCTTCCACTATTGATGGCCTTGATGAATATGCCAGCTTTGTTTTAAACGAATCGAATAAAATTTTCTCCGAGCCGGTTAGCCTGCCTGTCAAACAAAGAATAGAAAGCAAATCTGATCTTGACAGCTTTTTGAAGCAAAAGAAAACGGCCATGGCTGCCAATCTTGAAGTGCTCAATGCCACCAGCGATAATCCTGGCGTATGCATTGGCGCTGTTGCCGATTTAAAGGTATCTGTTTTATCCGGCGCCGATTTTAAAAAAGAAGATGGCGGCAAATTCTTAATAACGGCTATAGAACATCATGTTTCCGGCAACGGAAAATATTATAACAGTTTTGAAGGCATCCCTTCAGGCATAGATGTAATACCTGTTGACAATGTAATAGTGCCCTTAGCTGAACCGCAGATTGCAACAGTAAAAGATAACAAAGACCCCGATAATATGGGCCGGGTGCGTGTACAGATGTTATGGCAGCAGGCCGGCAATGAAATGACGGACTGGCTGCGTGTGATGACGCCCGATGCCGGCGGCGGCAAAGGCGGCGCAAAAAACCGCGGCCTTGTAGTGGTTCCCGAACCCGGCGACCAGGTGCTGGTTTGTTTCCGCTATAATGATCCTGACAGGCCTTTTGTATTAGGCAGTATGTTTCATGGAAAAACGGGCGGTGGCGGTGGCCAGGGCAATAAAGTAAAAAGCCTTACTGCGCTTTCCGGCAGCATTGTTAGTTTGGATGGCGATGCAATCAATATTATTGATGCTGCAGGTAATAAAGTTACACTTGACGGCGGCGGTAAAATAAATGTCAACTGCACATCAAACATTACACTTGAATGCGGCAGTTCAAAAATAACAATGGATTCCGGCGGAAAGATTGAAATATCAGGCACTGAAATCACCGTTAGCGGCAGCACAAAAGCTGAAATGAAAAGCACGGCTTCATTTAAAGCAGAAGGCACGGCAGCAACCGTTAAAGGCGCTACTGCAGAAGTAAACGGCGATTCGAAAGTTGATGTAAAAAGCGGCGCTGCAGTTGAAGTGGCTTCACCTGCTACAACTGTAAAAGGCGATGCGAATCTTAAACTTCAAAGCGCCACGGTAGATGTGGAAGGTTCTGCTATGACCAACGTAAAAGGCGGTGTCGTAAATCTTAATTAAAGCATATGGCTTCTGAACATAATCCAATAGCCGGACTCATTCATCAAATACAGCAAAAATGGATAGATGAAGTTTCTCCTTGCCCTCAGATAAAAATAGCACGCTGGCTTATTCAGCCAGACCAGGCAAGATTATTCGAAGGATTTTTGAAGCTTGAATCAACTGAACATGGCGCTTTACCCGAAGTGCTCGTAACCATGTTAACGCCTTTCAAAAATGAAAGAACCTATGCCTTCAACCTGATAAAAGATTGGATTGATATTTATGAAAGCGATGAAAAAACACAGCAGAAACTAACGGCAGCCCAGAAGACTACTGATTGGAATGCTAAAAGCTTTTTGGCGGAAAAAGCTGAACACAATAATACAGATCAAACTGATCAGCTTATA
Organism: Parafilimonas sp.; assembly: GCF_051953455.1. Lineage (NCBI taxonomy): Bacteria > Pseudomonadati > Bacteroidota > Chitinophagia > Chitinophagales > Chitinophagaceae > Parafilimonas > Parafilimonas sp. The sequence goes on from NZ_JBQCIT010000010.1 coordinate 55,069, forward strand.
AAAATGCTTACGGCCTTTCATGCAAAAATGATAGGCAATAATATGCGGCTTGTAGTAGCATTATTCCCGTACAGTATTCACGACATGGAAGGTTTGAAACGCTGGCTGGCTTCTCTTTTAAAGAAAGATATTCCTGATAGCATAACCTTTATGCTTTTTGATCATATTGGCGAATATTTTTTTGACAATGTGTTTACAAGATTTCCCGATGTAACTAAATCATTGCACATCAATCTCGATCTTGATGGGGCCATTAGTAAAATCACCAAAATGGGTGATCCTAATTCGCCCGAAATACAATTCAGGGAATGCATGCTGGAGATGGGCAAGGCCGTTCAGCACAAGGATATAACACAACTAAATAAATGGGGTGAAAAAGGTTTAACTGTAACACAAAGAAGCGGTATAAAAAGCATGTTTGCCACTGCGCATATCATTTATGCGGGCATGCTGTTTAATTTTAAAGTGCATGATAAAATTGATGCATTATTATCTTCAGGTTTAACCATTGCAAAGCAGGGTTTACAAACAGAAGCAGCAACCTGCAGGCCGCTCATCATACAGTTTTACGGATATACAGGCGCCAGCAAACAGGCTCAGAAAAAAATGAAAGAGGCTATAACCGCTTATGAAAAACAAGGCGATCTTGCGATGGAGTATCAATTGGCGGCAATGGCACTAACGCCTTACTGGCAGGCATATAATCTCAGCAAAAAAAATGAGCCGCTTCGTTATAAGGAGCTTTTAAAAAAAGCTTATTCCATTAAAAATTTTATGCAGAAAGAAGAACTGGAGAACAGCAGTTTTGCTGTTATAGCTTATGATTATGCAAAATGGCTGGAAGATAACCAGCAATGGGAAGAAGCCAAACAAACCGATAACGAGTTTAAAACAATTTATGGCGACGACTGGAGAGAGCAAGTTAAAAAGCCTGGCGCATCATCCATAAAAATGCGCGAATCATTTGTTGTACAATAGATATTATGAATTATGCTGCCCGCGAATAAACATTTATTACCGGTTATAGGAATTGACGTGCATATGATAGTGATATTAGGTGCGCCGGTTCCTGTGCCGCATCCTTTTATTGGCCTGGTATTCGACCCGATGGACTGGATACCGAAGATAGGTGCAACGGTAAATGTAAATTCTATCCCAAGGGGCAATTCAGGCACCAGCGGCATGCTTGGCACAAAGGCGCATATACCCATGGGCGGGCCGTTTGCCATGGCGCCCATGATTGGCCATGATGCAAAAAATTTCTTTGGCAGCCCGCGTGTAAAAGCAGAAGGCTCTTATTTCAGTGCAGGCGGTTTTATGCTGATGACGTGTAACGATATCGGCATTCCGCTTTCACTTTCAGCCGGCAAAAAATTCAAGCCGGTTCCATCTTTATACGCACCCACTTCTGCTACCATTCCCATACCTGGCGGCAAGCCGGTAATTGTTGGCGGACCGTATGTTCCCGATTTAATGGGAATGCTGATGGCGCTTGTAATGTCGTATGGATTTAGCGCATTGATGAAGGTGGGCGGTGCATTGATAAAAAAAGCTTTAACCGCTTTGAATCATGGTGTACTTAAAAAATTCAAGTGCACACAAAGTTTAGGCGATTTCTTATGTAAACATGGCTTTGAACCGGTTAATCTTATCAACGGAAGTGTGTTATACGAAGGCATTGATTTTGAAATGCCTGGTCCTATACCCCTTAAATGGAGCAGGAGATGGTATTCGGATTCAGGCTATGTGGGCTTACTTGGGCATGGCACACATTTAAATTACGATCAAACCTTACAAATATTTCAGGATGATAACGCTATTGGTATCACACTGCCCGATGGAAGAGCGGCAGGTTTTCCTTTGATTGTTTCGGAACATGAAAGTTTTTATCACCGGTTTGAGAAGCTTACACTTACCTGCAAAGACCGGAATACGTATGAACTTTTCAATCATAAAACCCAGTTGCTGCATACTTTCAAAAGAACACAGCGTAATACTTATAAACTTTCAACTATATCCAACGCAGCAGGCCTTTCACTAAAATTTTATTATAACGCTGATTATATTCTTAATAAAATTATAGATACGGCCGGCCGTGAAATTTTATTGGCGCTGGATAATTTCAACCGCATCACAAAAGTTGCAGCGCAGCATAAAGGTTTTAAAAGAACGATGGTTGAATATGGTTACAACGACGTTGGTGATCTTACTGCCATAACCGATGCGAAAGAACAAACTACTTCCATTGTTTATCAGAATCATTTAATGGTTGAAAAAACTGATAGGAACGGCCAAACTTTTTACTGGAAATATGATGGTTTAAAAACAGGTGCAAGATGCGTGCACACCTGGAGCGATGGCGGCATACTGGAAGGGCGTATTGAATATCATAAAGGTTTTAATGTAGTAACCAATTCTTTGGGTGAACAAAAAACTTATCACTACGACGAGAATGATTTATGCGTACAGGAAACAGATGCGTTGGGTAACTCCGTATTTCATCAATACACGGAATACATGGAACCTTACCGCGATATTGATGAGGAAGGCAACATAACCGGTTATGTGTATGATGACCGGGGTAATATGATTGCTGTGCAAAAACCTGATGGTGCTGCCATCAATTATTTGTATGATGGTAACGGCAAACTGAAAATGATAACGGATGCAGAAGGTAAATCAACTGTATATGTAAATAAAGATGGTTTATTGAAAGCAGTTGTAGCACCTGATAGCGCTGTTACAGCGTATGAATATAATGCGGATGGTTTAATAAAAGCAATCACCAACAATAAAGGATTGCAAACGCAGTTGCAATATGATGATGATCATAATCTCATTAAAATGATCTTGCCGGACAGCGTTGAAGCAAGCTGGGAATATGATGCCTGGGGAAGATGCGTTAAAGCTGTAAACCCTGAAAAACAAGCTGAAGATTTTGTGTATGATGTCTTGGATCGTGTGGTAAGAATTAAAAAATATGATGGCAATAAAATCCAGTTGCAATACAATGCTTATGATGAAGTATTGTACGCTGAAGATGCGCATCACCGCGTAAAATTTGAATACACGCCATTGGGCAGTTTGCAGTCAAGGGAAGAAAACGGAACAAGAATACAATTCAATTATAATACAGAAGACCGCTTGGTTTCGTTGCTGAATGAGCAGAATGAAGTTTATCGTTTTAAATATGATGCAAGAGGTAAAATCATTCGGGAGATTGGCTTTGATGGCATTGTGCGGGATTATGTGCGCGGCCGCACCGGGAAAGTAATGCGCGTTAACAGGCCTGGTAACAGGTTTACAGCATATGAATATGATATGGCAGGCCGCCTTACCCGTGCCGAATACAGCGATGGCACCTGGGAAATATATGGATATAATAAAAACGGCCAGCTGATTGAAGCTGCAAATGAAAACAGCAGCGTTATAATTGAACGCGATGCATTAGACAGGGTTATAAAAGATAACCAGGATGAATATTTTGTTGAAAGTGTATATGATAAACTGGGCAGGCGTGCTGAAGTTAAAAGTTCTTTAGGCGCTTCTATAAAACTGGAAAGGAATAAAGCAGGTTTTGTAAGCAGTGTGGTGGCTAACAATGCAGCCGGTGAGCGTTGGGGGGCGCAATTCAAATACAATGCGCTTGGATTTGAAACAGAGCGGTTGCTTCCGGGTGATATTATTTCATCATTTGATTATGACAGGGCTGGTCATCCACTTGAACAAAAAGTGAGAAATGGTTCCAGCGTATTGCGGCATCGCAGCTATTCATGGAATGTGAACGACCGGCTGCAAAGCATGGTAAACAATCTTACAAGAGGTGCTGTGCAATATGGTCATGATGATTTTGGTAATCTTGCCTGGGCACGGTATGAAGATCAGTTTTATGATTACCGCATGCCTGACAAGGCGGGCAATCTTTATAAAACAAAAGAGCAGACAGACCGCAGGTATGGCAACGGAGGCAGACTATTTGAAAGGGATGGCGTAAAATACAGTTACGATGAAGAGGGCAACCTTATTTCAAAAACTTCACAGGATGGTGTTAAATGGTTATATAAATGGAACGGAAATGGCATGCTGAAACAGGTTATACGACCTGATGGAAAAGAAGTGAACTTTGAATATGATGCACTGGGAAGAAGGACTGCAAAAATTTATAATGGTAATATAACCCGCTGGGTTTGGGACGGTAATACACCTTTGCATGAATGGAAATATGCTGCAAAAGAAAGACCGAAAATAACCATAGATGAATACGGCGAAGTAAATAAAAGCAACCTGGAACCACTTGAAAATTTAATAACCTGGATATTTGATGAAGGAACCTTTAAGCCTGCAGCCAAAATAGAAAACGGAAAACAGCAAAGCATTATTACAGATTATCTTGGCACGCCGGTGGAAATGTATGGTAGTGATGGTAAACAAACATGGAGTGTTGAATATGATATTTATGGAAAGATAAGGAAGCAGTATATTGGAGGTTTAACGGATTGCCCGTTCAGGTACCAGGGACAGTATGAAGATGAAGAAACAGGCTTGTATTATAATCGGTTCAGGTATTATGATGGTAATGATGGCAGGTATGTTAGTCAGGATCCAATAAGATTGAGCGGAGGGTTAAATTTTTATAATTATGTTCAGGACCCGGGCATATATATTGATGGATTTGGACTAACTCCTTTTACACCCAGGCCGGTTACCGAAGGAAGCGTTTTCAGAGGTGTTAAACCAGGGCAACCGACCTTTTCTCCGGATGCTAACGATTTGGCTGGCATGGATCATATGCCAGGTATTTCGTCAAAGCCTAAAAATAATGCTCAAACGCAAAAATTCTTTCAAAAGATGGGGGCCGATGTAAAAGAGATAGATGTTACTAAACTTAGCGCGTTGGAAGCTATTCAAGATGGAAAGGATCATGTTAGTCTCAGACCCAGTCAAAAATATTTGGATGAAAAAGGAATAAGCATGAAAGAAGCTTTGGAAGATTGGTCAAAAGGCGGAGATGAACACGAATTAAGCAAAGAACTGGCGGGCGCTTGTAAATAATTTCACATGGAAAGACAAAAGTATTTGAAGCATAGAAATTACAAAAACATGCATTCTTATTTAACTGCTATTTTAAATAAGATTGAACTGGATGTTTATGAATATCTGAAAGCAAAATTGCTGCAAGACTTTTTAATTAAAAAGACATTAATATTAGCACAAACCCGCCCTGTATTTTCTTATAGTATTTCATTTGAGTTTTTTGAAGAGTCAGATGAAATAGGCTATAAAGAAAACGTGGTAAATTTTATTGTAGTATTAACTTTTAATGATAAGGATTTGAGCTTTGATATCCTGGCTGATATTTCAAGTTTTTATGAGACAATCTCTTCAGGATGGTATCAAGAAATAAATGTTTTGCCTGATAAAGCAAAAGATTATTTTGAGAAAGTTCCCGGCAACTTTTTAAAAGTTTTAGATAATTTTTTTAATAAAGAACTTAATGTATATAAAGATCAAACCGAATAAGATAATTATACTGTTAGCTATTTTGTGTCTTGCAACTAACACCATAGCATGGGCAATACAGAAGTGAAAGTTAGAAATGAATTAACACCATTTATTCAATGATCAAATTAGTTACAAAGGGCTTGAAGTAAAAAAGGCCTTTGTATTGATAAGAATGAAAACCAAACAAATCAAAACTATTGCCATCCTTTTAGTATGCAGTTTACTCATCTTTATATGCTTTAATCAAAACGCCCGCCTCACCATAAAATATTTCTTCAGGGAATTAATAAAATCTATACTTAATTTTTTATAAATACTTGCTATTTGCAAGTAAAAAATGAACATTTTAAAAAAATTACTTCTGAAAATTTGGAAGTATGAAACTAATAACACGATCTTTGCAATCGTAAAGAAAAATTTATCATGCAACGAAAATCATTACATATTGATTTTACAAATAAGTGTAGTTCAACAATGAACTATACCATTTGCGGGGCATGTGATGCATATAATTTGTAATAAAAAACGGATTAAAAAACATAAAGCCCCGCAAAAAGCGGGGTTTTTTATTTATGTGCTGCCTGGAAAAACTAAATGAATATTATTATGAATAAAACGTATAAACAGTAAATGCTGGTGCGAAACTATACGCGACATACACGATTTATAATGTTTGATAATATGCCTTTATCAATGCAATGCAATTACTATGTATCGCTGAACAGTACCATTGAAAACTCAGAGAAAACATATAAGGGCATACGCAAGCGACCGGATTGAATCCATACACAAATAGATGTTTGTATAAAAAAAGCCGGTCGCAAAAACGACCGGCCTTTTTTATGCTTTACTGCTGAAAAATATTTTAAAAAAAAGGAGGATGGAAATGAACAACAGCTTTTTAATCAAAACACTTGTAAAGTATTTTGGCGAAACCAAAACCATTAAGATGCTGAATTTAGTGCACAGAAGAAGCATTAATAAAAGAGCAAGAAAATATAAAGCATTATTGAAAGGAGCCTGAACAACTTCTTACAGGGGTTACTCATTTTCTTTGAATCGGCACACCAGCGTTGAAGGTGATAATAGATTTTTCAACAATGCAGGCCGATGCTAACTTATGAAGCATCACAACGGAAATAAAGAACAGGGTTAGTCTTTCGGCTAACCGGTTCTTTATCTTTTACCAATCAAAACAAACATGCAATGAGTAAACTAAAAATAACGGCAAAAGAATTAAGGGCAATTGGTTTTCCTGAAAGCCCTGTTATTCCTGTTGCCATGCAGGTGATGGAAAAACATTTTAAACATCACACTAAAGAAGAAGCAACAGCAATTTTACAAGCCCTACTGGCTTCTCCGCTGGAATATAAAAGCGATAAAATACTTGGCATAATTGCAGAAAAATTATTGCCAAAAGAAAAAATTGGCGAATCGGAGATTTCATTAAATAATGCGGGAATTCAGTTCAGCATATTTGGTGCGGAACATATTGAACAAGGCGCTTTTCATCAAATGTACAGTGCCGCAAAACTGCCTGTTGCAGTAGCAGGCGCTTTAATGCCTGATGCGCATCATGGTTACGGATTGCCGATTGGTGGCGTACTCGCAACAGACAACGCCATCATTCCTTATGGCGTTGGCGTGGACATTGGCTGCAGAATGTGTTTAAGCATTTTTGATGTTGATGCAAAAGAGTTAATCAACAGGGAAAATTTTTTTGTAAGGGAAATTAATGAAGCTACATTATTCGGCAGCGGCGCTACATTTCAGCAGCCTGCCGAACATGCAATAATGGATAGCGAAATATTTCAGTCAACACCATTATTAAAGAGTTTGCAGGGCAGGGCGTGGAAACAGTTGGGCAGCAGCGGGAGCGGAAATCATTTTGTTGAATTTGGTGAAGTAGCAATTACTGAAAAAGATGAGATACTGAATGTGGAGCCCGGCGTATATCTTGGCCTGTTATCACACTCCGGCAGCAGGGCATTAGGTGCAAATATTGCCAATCATTATACCAGGATTGCTGTAAGCAAAAGAAGATTGCCACAGGAAGCAAAAAATCTTGCGTGGTTAGATTTAAATGAAGCGGAGGGAATAGAATATTGGATGGCTATGAATCTCGCTGGTGATTATGCAAGCGCCTGCCACCATATCATTCATGCAAAAATTGCAAAGCAGTTGGGAAGGCAGCCTGTAACAATGGTTGAGAACCACCACAATTTTGCATGGAAGGAAATGTATGAAGACAGGGAAGTTATTGTTCACAGGAAAGGCGCTACGCCTGCCGGTAAAGATGTGTTAGGCATTATTCCCGGAAGTATGACAGCGAATGGATTTATTGTAAAAGGTAAAGGCGAAATGGCTTCCGTTAATTCTGCAAGCCATGGTGCGGGAAGGAAAATGAGCAGAACGGCGGCGATGGCAAATATTACCCATAATGCTTTAAAAGAAGAATTGCAAAAGCATAGTGTAAGGTTGCTGGGCGGTGGTTTGGATGAAGCGCCGTTTGCTTATAAAAACATTCATGATGTAATGAAAAGCCAGGCAGCATTGGTGGATATAATTGGAACATTCACGCCAAAGATTGTGAAAATGGCCGGCCCGGAAACCAATCATTTCAACAGGAAAAAGAAAGGAGAAATTGCGGGTGGATAAGCAGGCCGCTTTCTTGCTGACGCATGATTATTAAATAATGAATCAGCATAAAATAATTATATAAGCTTCCAAAATTGTTGCCATAAATGCATGGATAAATACCTGTGCATTTGTGGCAATTATTAATTCCCACCTGAATTTAATACCACTTTTCATCAGTTCGTCGGCAGAATAAATCATTCAACGATGAATCATGCCCATTCAACGATTAAGATTAAGGAGGCCTTTATGCCAGATTATTTTTGCATCACAAATTCAATAACACATGAAAATCTTGATGGTTTGTAAAGGAAATATCTGCAGATCGCCGCTTGCAGAAGGCATATTAAAAACCAAAGCCCGGGCCGGAAATTTAAACTGGTTTGTTGACAGCGCAGCTATTGCAGCTTATCATATTGGCAAAGCGCCGCATGAACTTTCACAAAAAGTTGCTTTGATGAATAGTGTTGATATATCAGATCAGAAAGCCAGGCTTTTTGCCGAAGAAGATCTTGAAAGCTTCGATATTATTTACGCAATGTCTGCCGATATAAAAAGCATCATCGAAACAAGGTATCCCGGAAACAGGAATCTCGGTAAGGTAAAACTGATAATGAATGAGCTGAACGCCGGCAGTAATGAAAATGTTCCTGATCCGTTTCATTATGGTGAAAAGGAATTTCATGAAGTATTTCATATGCTTGACAAGTGCAGCAGCGTTATTATTAGCAAATATAACAGGGTTGCATAACTGAAAAATAAGATCAACTACTCCAGCAAAACCAAAACTGTTAACACAATAAACCAATTACAATGGCAAAAAAATTACCTTACGGCATTGTTTTGCTTATACTAAACCTCACCGGCACTCTCCTGTTTGCATCAATTTCTTTAAACTTAACTGGCAGCAACGCCCGGGATTTTAGCCAGGCAGCATCTGCGGCAAAATTGCTGATGTATGGTTATTGCATTAGCCTGGTTTTCTCCTTTTTATCGTACATAGCTGCTATCTTTTTAAAGCCGGCTCTATCAACCAAAATAAATTCTCTGAATAAAATTTTTCTTGCCGAGTTTATAGGCTTTTTAACCATTTTTTTTATCGTCTGTTTTTACTTAGTCCGTTTTTAATCCATACCGTATCCAATTATTAGCTCGTTTTATCCGTATCCTGCAAAACCATTTTAAAGCCCGTTCTTAATCCGTACCATAATGAAGACAAGTTGTAGTTATCCCGTTTTTATCCGTACAATATGAACTAAATCAATTCTGCCCTAAACATTCCGGTTTTAAAACAGCACAGGCATTCCAGGCGGAATGCTTTGTGCTTTAGCATACATTAAAGATAACTGGCAACAGGCTACTTTATACCTGTGTATAACAATTAAGGAAACACACCCTGTTTTTCTAACCGCGAATTGTTTAAAAAGGATAATTTTACCACTTTGAAAAAGCTTCTTGTTACAAGTGGCCTTGGTCTTAAAAAATCCAAATATTAATGACTTCGATAAGCCAGCCGGAAAGTATTCTGAAACAGAAAACAAAGATGTTTCGTTTTGCAGCTTTTGCCTTGTTTGTTATATTAATGAACGCTGTGATTAATTTCTTCAGGGGCCACCTTATCTCCTCGTTATTGGGATTATTATTCGCCCTTACATTGTGCATTGTTCTATACTTTATACGGCAGGGGAAAACCAAACATATAATCAGCATTCTTATTATTTCATCAGATATATTTATGGGGCTGCTTGTTTTTGCAGAAGGCCTTGACATGGGCGGTTTTCTTTATTATTTTGCCCTGCTTTTTGCTATCCCCTTTTTATTAAGCAACAGCAAGAGTATGCAAACCGACACGATCATATACCTCTCATTTACAGTATTAGCGTTTTGCATTTGCATTTTGTTTTGCAAGCGTACCAGCACCTGGCAGCACATATCACTTAAAACCTTTCCTTCCCGTTTTACTTTTAACAGCATAACCGCCGCTATTTTATGCAGTGTTTTTGCTTACATAGGAATATATTTTGAAAGAAAAACAAAAGAAGAACTGGTAGAAGCCAAAAGCAGGGCTGAAAAACAGGAACAAAGAGTATCAGAGCAGAATGCAAGGCTTAAAGACATTGCCTATTTAAATGCCCATATAGTAAGAGCGCCTCTCGCAAACATACTGGCTTTAACCAGCCTGATAGACGAAACCAAAATACCCGATGAAGAAACCAAAGAGTTACTGCATTATTTACAGGAATCTGCTGAAATACTTGACAATAATATAAAGGAAATTATTTCGAAGGCCACTTATATCAATCCATAATATTTACACAGCCATCAACATATAGGCTTACTGTTTTAATACTGTTCTTTCAAAAATAATCAGCAGTTTTGCGGCACTTCAATTATTAAAAACAACACGGATGTTTAAACGTTATTCCTTTCTTTTTTTGGCTATTCCTTTTTCTGCTTCTGCTCAAAACAATAATGAAAACTATGTGCAGTATGTAAAACCTATAATCGGCACACAGCGCATGGGCCATACTTTTCCCGGCGCCACAGTGCCGTTTGGCATGGTGCAGTTAAGCCCGGATACAGATACTATTCCTTATGAAATGAACGGAAGATATAATCCGGATGTATATAAATATTGTGCAGGCTACCAGTATGACGATAAAACCATTGTGGGTTTCAGCCACACGCATTTTAATGGCACCGGTCATTCTGATCTGGGTGATTTTTTGATTATGCCAACGGTGGGTGCATTGCAGTTAAATCCAGGTACGGCAGTCAATCCTGCATCAGGTTTTCGTTCCCCGTTTTCTCACGATAATGAAACAGCAGAAGCGGATTATTATAAAGTAAAACTTGATAAATACAACATCCTCGCAGAGCTTACGGCAACAACAAGGGCCGGCTTTCATCAATACACATTTCCCAAAAGCGACAGCGCCCATATCATCCTCGATTTAATGAGCGGCATTTATAATTATGAAGATAAAAACATATGGACTTATTTAAGAATTGAAAACGATACATTGGTTACAGGCTTTCGCCAAACCAATGGCTGGGGCAGAACACGCTATTTATATTTTGCGATGAGTTTTTCAAAACCTTTTGTTGCTTATGGCAATAAAGATTTTTCAAAACAACAGGTGTACCGCGGGTTTTGGAGAAGATGGGATCAGTCAAAAAACTTTCCTGAAATAGCGGGCCGGCAAATACGGGCTTATTTCGATTTTAAAACAGATGAAGGCGAAAAGATAAAGATCAAATTTGCTTTATCGCCGGTAAGCACCAATAATGCATTGATGAATTTAAAAGCCGAAGCGCCGGGCTGGGATTTTGATGCAGTTAGAAACGCAGGACAGCAGCAATGGCAACATGAATTAAGCAAGATTGCCATTCAGTCAAAAACAAAGGAAGAGAAAATAAATTTCTATACGGCCATGTATCATGCCTTCATTAACCCAACAACTTATATGGATGTTGATGGATCTTATCGCGGACTTGATCAGAATATTCATAAAGCTGATGGTTTTACCAATTACACTACTTTTTCTTTGTGGGATACGTACCGCGCCCTGCATCCTTTACTAAACATTATTCAGCCTAAACGCAATGCGGATATGATCAGCAGCATGCTGGCGCATTACAATCAAAGCGCAGAACACATGCTGCCGGTATGGAGTAATTCGGCTAATGAGAACTGGTGCATGACCGGCTACCATAGTGTGCCTGTAATTGCCGAAGCTATTGTTGACGGCAACACGCAGGGCTTTGATGCCAACAAAGCTTTAGATGCATGCATTGCTACAAGCAGCAACAGGAATTATGATGGCCTGAATTATTATTTGGATAAAGGATATATTCCTATTGATAAAAACGGAACGGGTGTTTCAACAACACTGGAATATGCTTTTGACGACTGGAGTTTGGCGCAAGCTGCAAAGAAGTTGGGAAGAATGGATGTGTATAACGAATACATGAAACGTTCTGAAAATTTTAAAAATGTATTTGATTCCTCTGTTCATTTTATGCGGCCGCGTTTAAGCGATGGAGGTTTCAGAAAAGAATTTGATGTGCTTACCACCAACGGCCAGGGTTTTATTGAAGGCAATGCCTGGAATTACAGTTTGTATGTGCCACATCAGCCTGAACAATTAATAACGATGATGGGCGGCAGGAAACGTTTTGCCGAACATCTTGATTCGTTGTTCACCATGCATTTGCCGGATAAATTTTTTGCCGAAACAGAAGACATAACCCGCGATGGTATTATTGGTAATTATGTACATGGCAACGAGCCTTCTCATCATGTAGCTTACTTATACAATTTTGCCGGTGTGCCCTGGAAAACGCAGGAACGTGTGCGCATGATTTTACAAAAGCAATATCATACCGGCCCTGATGGTTTGGGCGGCAATGACGATTGCGGCCAGATGAGTGCATGGTATATTTTCACAACGCTTGGTTTTTATCCGGTGGCGCCGGGCAGCGGCGAGTATGCACTTGGCAGCCCCGCCATTGATGATGCTGTACTGCAGTTGGAAAACGGTAAAACATTAGAGGTGCAGGCCATCAATCAAAGCGATAAAAATGTGTATGTAAAAAAGGTTTTGCTGAATGATAAACCGCTTGACCGTTTGTATATTACTTACCATGAAATTATGAATGGCGGCAAGCTGGTATTTTATATGAGTGAGAAAAAATAGTTAGGAATTGAGAAAGTCCGAAAAGCGGGAAGGTTTCTTCCTGCTTCCCGAACTTTCTCAATTTTTGGTTTTCCGGACTGATTTCATCCTTACAAATTAACGATTCTTCAAATAAATTTTCTGCTATCTTCACGCAAACTAAATATTGAGTAATTATGGCACTTTTTCAATCAGATAATCCAACCTTATCTCAAAAAATATTCAGCCGTTCGCTCTCACAAAGCGATGCCGGTGTTATGACCGTTCGTGGCTCCATTGGTAAATTCGGGTTTCTTTTATTTATGGTACTGGCCGCGGCTTCCTATACCTGGTACTTATATTATAACAACCAGCAACAAACCATGACCACTTTAATGTGGGTTGGCATAATCGGCGGTTTAATTTCAGTTTTGGCAATTTGTTTTAAGCCAACACTGGCGCCATATCTTTCCCCGGCTTACGGCATTCTTGAAGGCCTTTTTCTTGGCGCTATATCGGCCATATTAAATGATGCTTTCAGCGAAAGATATCCCGGTCTTGTTATGCAGGCTGTGGGTTTAACGTTTGGCGTGGCACTGGCCATGTTCCTGCTGTATAATTTCAGGGTGATAAAAGCAACAGAAAAATTCAAGTCAACCATTTTTGCCGCCACCGCGGGTATTGCCATATTTTATGTTATTACGTTGCTGTTAAGGGTATTTGGCGTGAATATTCCATTCATGTACGATAGCTCTTTATTAGGCATTGGCATTTCATTGTTTATTGTTGCCATTGCAGCTTTAAACCTTATCATAGATTTTGATATGATAGAAAAAGGTGCTGAAATGGGCGCTCCCAAATACATGGAATGGTACGGCGCATTTGGGTTACTCGTAACTATGATTTGGCTGTATATTGAAATTCTAAAGTTGTTAAGCCGCTTCGCAGGCAGAAAATAAATTTGTAGAAGTCTCCTCAAAAAAACCGTTTCTTTAAAAAGAAGCGGTTTTTTTTATTATCCATATTCCTCTCCTTTAAAAATGTAAACCTTTATTATCAGCCGCCCTGTACACCAAGATTGATTCCAGCAGTAATGATATGTTTATTATCTTACAGAATACTTAATTTAATATCAACCTTATATGAAGTTTTGGCTATTGATAGCAGCATTAATGGTACAGTGTACCAGTTATTCGCAAAGCCAGGAATGGCTGGTAAAGTCAGGCGAAAATGTAAAAGCGGCTTTAGGTGACAGTATTATTTTTAAGTACCCGCAGTTTAAACCCGGCATCGTTTACTTTAAAGATGGCACCGCTTCCAGCGGCAATCTTAATTTAAATATCTTCAATGGTGAAATGCAGTTTATACAAACTTCCGGCGATACCATGGCACTTGCTGATGAAGGGCTTATCAAATACATCACTATACAAAACGATACATTTTATTATAATAAATTATATATACAATCCATATATGGAAATAGTGTAGCCAAACTTGGAAAAATTGAAGCGATAAAAAAAGTGGATGTAAAAAAGAAAAGCGCATACGATCAAATGACGTCCACCGCTGCCATCAGTAATATTGCTTATTATGGCGCAGGCAACCAGGGTTCAAAACTTAATATTGCAGCTGAAATTTTACTACAAAAAGCAACCTATTATTTTATAGCGGATAGATTCAACAACTTTAAACCGGCAGTAAAGAAAAATATTTTCAACATGTTTAATAACCGCAAAACAGCTATTGAAAAATTTATGAACGACAATAAAATTAACCTGTATAAAAAAGAAGATCTTATAAAGCTTGTTGACTTTATACAAGCAATACAACAATAATATTTATCGCAGCTGGTATGTTAGCCGCTTCATTTCAATTTCAGCAGCTTTCGCGGCATAACTCATGTTTACCAGGAGATAACCTGCGTTGGCAAAACTTTCCTGGGCATTCTTTACGTCAACAATAGTGGCTACCCGCGCCTGGAATTTCATCAATACAAGATCAAGCAATTGTTTGGCAAGCGCATAACTTTCCTGCTGGGTTTGCATTTGCTGTAAAGATTTCTGATAAGCCTGGTAATTCTTCACCGCATTGGAAGTATTGTCACGTACGATAATATCCTGCTGCAGCCGTGCATTGTCCGTATTTATCGCCGCTATTTTTTGCTGGCGTTTATAAACAGACCCATTATAAATAGGGATAGTCAGGCTCACGCCCAAATACGGGCCATACGTTTGGTTAAGCAATACATTACCCGCAGCCGTTTGTGAACGGTTATAGTTATATCCTGCATTGGCATATAGTGAAGGGTATCGCTGCGCTGCTGTTTCCTTTTCTATCAACTGGTTTATAGTAACCTGCATGCTGGCTGCCGTAATATCAGGACTCTGATAAATATTATTCATTACATCTTCCAGCATCAGGCTTTGGTCAACGGTTATTGAATCATCAATTACGATATTACTGTCTGGTTTCAAAGTAAGCGAGGTCAGTAAACTTGTTTTAGCCTGTTCAATGGCAAGCTCCTGTAATTTTCTTGATTGTATCAATGCATTCAAATCAAGCTGCGATTGAAAAAGGTCGGCATTATTAGCCAGGCCCACTCCTAACTGTGTTTTTACAATATTCAGCCGTTGCTGGCTTACTGCAATGGACGTATCAAGCGTTGTTAAATAACTCTGCTGGCGCACCACATCATAGTACTGCGTCATTACTGTGGCAATCGTGTTTATGATATTTGCGTTCAGGTATTCCTGGCTTTGCTTTTCCAGTTCTTCCAGCCGGTGTTTGGTTGCCACCACCTGCATGCCGTTGTACAAAAGAATACTGCCCTGCAATCCTGCGGTGGCTGTGTTACCGGCAGCAGAGTTGCGGTTAATATGTTCCCCTGTACTTATTTTTTGATTTACTGCATTCAGTTGCTCCCTGTCGGTAGCCGTGCCTGTTACAACAGGCAAGCCGCCTGCCATGCCATAACTGTTACCAATGTTTGCGGCTTCAACATTATTCCTCGCTATTTCAATATCATAACTATTGCGCAATGCAATAGCTATAGCGCTGTCAAGCGTTAGCGTTTGCTGTGCGAAACATGTGCCGCCTGTCAGCAATAAAGCGGCCAGCAGGCTTCGCTTTGCCGGTACTTTTTTTATTAAGCCGACAGCAGTAATGCTATTAAGCTTCGTTGTGTCACTCACTTGTACAGTTGATTTGTTTTTTGGCAAAAGATGCATCCGTTTTGTAAGGTGTAACTATTAAACAAATAAATTCGCAGTTGCTAAAATACAATTAGTATTTACCGGCAAAATAAATTTTGTATAGCTATTCCCGTTTATTTTGGAAGCTTTAACATTAGAGCATCCTGTTATTAAATTATTATGCAAACAAAAGTTTTACGCATTCACCCGAAAGATAATGTAGCCGTTGCACTAACGGTTTTATATAAAGGAGAGCAAATTAACCAGCCTGCTTTACCGCAGGTGGAAATACAGGAAAACATACCTGCCAAGCACAAGTACGCACTGGTTGATTTAAAGGAGGGTGATGAAATATTTATGTATGGTGTATTGGTGGGCAAAGCCATGAGCTTTATACCAAAAGGCGGCCTGCTTTCTGTTAAGAATATAAAACATGCAGCAGGCAGTTTTGAATTAAAAGAAAGGCATACGCAATGGCACAAACCCGATACAACTGCCTTTCAAAATAAAACCTTCAACGGTTATCACCGCGCTGATGGGGCCGTTGGCACAAGAAATTTTTGGGTGGTAATTCCCATGGTATTTTGCGAAAATAAAAATGTAGATGTGCTGCAGGAAGCTTTTATGAAAGCGCTGGGTTATGCGCCAAAAGAATCGCCTTATGAAGCTATGGTGCACCGCATGATCCGTGAATATGAGCGCGGTAACAAAGAATATGATTTAATGTTTGCCGACGAAGATGAATTTGTGCTGGAAAACAAAAAAGTATTTCCCAATGTTGACGGCATAAAATTCTTAACGCACACTATGGGTTGCGGCGGCACACGCGATGATGCAAGGGCTTTGTGTGGATTGCTTGCAGGGTATATTACACATCCAAACGTGGCAGGTGCAACGGTTTTAAGCCTCGGTTGCCAGAATGCCCAGGTGGCCACGCTGAAAGAAGAGATTGAAAAACGCGATGCAAACTTTTCAAAGCCTTTAATTTTACTTGAACAGCAAAAGGTTGGTAATGAGAAAAAGTTATTGGAGGAAGCCATCAAAAAAACTTTTGAAGGCCTTGTACTAGCAAATGAACTGGAACGCAAACCGGCGCCTTTAAGCAAATTGTGCATTGGCCTGGAATGTGGCGGTTCAGATGGGTTTTCCGGCATATCCGCCAATCCGGCTATCGGTTATACTTCCGATATATTGGTAGCATTGGGCGGGTCTGTTATCTTATCTGAATTTCCTGAGCTCTGCGGCGTAGAACAGGAACTCAGCGACCGTTGTGTTGACGATAATACGGCAGAAAATTTCATGCGTTTAATGACGACCTATAACCAGCGTGCTATGGATGTTGGTTCCGGTTTTTATGCCAACCCTTCGCCCGGTAATATTAAAGATGGCCTTATAACCGATGCTATAAAATCTGCCGGCGCTGCAAAAAAAGGCGGCACTTCGCCTGTAACTGATGTGCTGGATTATCCCGGTAAAGTTTCAAAGCCCGGGCTGAATTTATTATGCACGCCCGGCAGTGATGTAGAATCCACCACGGCAGAAGTGGGTGCAGGCGCTAATATTGTTTTGTTTACAACAGGTTTAGGCACGCCAACCGGCAACCCCGTAGCGCCGGTATTAAAACTATCCACCAATACCGCCCTGTATAATAAAATGACCGATATAATTGATATAGATTCCGGTTCTATTATTGAGGGCAATGAAACGATTGAAGCAGCGGGTGAAAGGATTTTGAATTATATAATTGATGTTGCCAATGGCAATGTGAAGGCTAAAGCAGAGGCAGGCCTGCACGATGATTTCATACCATGGAAACGCGGCATATCTTTATAAATTAAAATGTAATACTTATCGAACGCGGTCAGACGCCTAAAGTGTACTATCAGACAATGTTTATATATTTATTACCAAAGAAGATAATGTAATAAAACCTTAAGTGTATTGCAGAAAATATAATTAGTTGCAAATGCAAAAAATAAAGAGATGAAACCACTAATTAAATATAGAGGAGGTAAGTCAAAAGAGATTCCACATTTGGAAAAACATATTCCGAAATATAGTGGTAAGTATATTGAGCCATTTTTTGGTGGTGGTGCGATGTTCTTTTATTTAGAACCTAAAAGAGCAATTATCAACGACATTAATTCAAAACTTATGGCTTTTTACAAAGGTGTAAAATCGAACTTTACAACTTTGAAAAAAGAACTTTCAGAAATTGAAAAAATATATGCTGTTAATCGGAAAAGGTTTGAAGAATTAAAAAGCAAAACACCTCACTTAAGAGTAGATGATGAAAATGAAACACTGTATTATCAAATCAGGGACATGTTCAATGATTTGACTTACAAAAAATATTCGGACGCATTGCTTTACTTCTTCATAAATAAAACTGCGTATTCGGGAATGATACGCTACAATGCTAAAGGTGAGTTTAATGTTCCTTACGGAAGATACGTCAACTTGAATACCTCATTGGTAACGCAGGCACACAGTAAACTACTTTCAAATGCAACAATTTATAACCTTGACTATAAAAAAATATTTGAAATGGCAGAAGAAGATGATTTTATGTTTTTAGACCCGCCTTATGACTGCGTTTTTTCGGACTACGGGAACATTGAACATAAAGACGGTTTTAGTGAACAAAATCATATTGAGTTAGCTGGCAACTACAAAAAATTAAAATGCAAAGCGTTAATGGTTATTGGCAGAACAGTCTTAACCGAAAAAATATATAGCGATATGATTGTTGGCGAATATGGAAAATCATATGCAGTAAATATCAGAAACAGGTTTAAATCTTCTGCTTCTCACATTTTAATTTCCAACTATGGCAATGTAGCAAAAAAGCAATTCCCTGAACTTGAATTTAAAGAATTCGCGGTATAATAATTATGGCAAAACCAATAGACAGTAAGGTAATTTTCGTTACTACATCTCCAAGAACTCCAGCTAAAATAATTCCTGAAATTGAGTTATTAAATACTCATTTTTCAGGGCAAGAATGGAATAAAACGACGCAGAGAGCATTTATGGAACTGTTGAAAGAGGAAAACTTTTTCAATGGAGAAGGAGCAAATGACCCAGCATTTAGTGCAAGAGATAGAATAAATCGTGCTCCTAAATCGCTGGGTTTTGTTGTTCTTTCCCCAGTCATAAGCTTAACACCAGCCGGTTTAGAATTAGTAACATCGAGAAGAAAAGAAGAAATCTTTTTAAGACAGTTACTTAAATTTCAAATTCCATCACCTTATCATAAACCAACAGTTAGAGCAGCAGAATTTTGGGTAAAGCCATATCTTGAAATATTTAGATTGATTCGTCATTTTGGTTCTTTAAAGTTTGATGAATTAAGGCTTTTTGGTCTTCAATTAACCGATTATCGAAATTTTGACTCTATTATTCTTAAAATCGAACGGTTCCGAATTGAGAAAGTTCCAAATCAAGGGAATTACAAACAATTCTATCGTGAATATTTACATTCTGAATTGCGAAATATTTATGCAGACCGTATCCAGGCTGGCAGAACCAAAACAAGAGAAACGAACGATGCATCTGTTTCTACTTTTTTAAGCACACAAGCTTCAAATCTTAGAGATTATGCAGACGCTTGTTTCCGCTATCTAAGGGCAACAGGCTTAGTAAACATTTCTTACATTGGAAAATCCATTTCAATTGTTCCTGAAAAAATTCAGGAAGTGGATTATTTCTTGGAACACACAAACAGAGAGCCTCACTTTATTGACGATGAAGAACAATATGCTGCTTATCTTGGGAATGCAGAAGTGCCAACTCTTTTAACCGATAATAAGGAGTTGCTTGAACAAAAAATCAGAACAGAATTTCCGCAAATTCAAATCAGTGAACAATTTTCATTACAACAACTAAAAGATGTTTACGCTGATGAATTAGAAAATAGAAAGGAACAAATTCTTACAGAGCAAGTTACCGCAATTAAAGATTATCGTTTGTTTGATGAAATTAACACAACGTTTGAACAGATACTTGACAACTCTCTTTATGATTCACCTCTAATGCTTGAATGGAATACATGGCGAGCAATGACAATGTTAGATGGTGGTAGCGTCAAAGCGAATTTAAGGTTTGACGACTTTGGAAATCCAATGTCCACCGCACAAGGAAATATGGCTGACATTATTTGTGATTATGGTGACTTTAAATTAACTGTAGAGGTTACAATGCAAGGCGGACAACGACAATATGAAACTGAAGGCGAACCTGTAACCCGTCATCTTGCCAAAGTAAAAAGAGAAACCAATCAGCAATCATATTGCCTTTTCATTGCACCTGCTATTAACGAAGCCTGTGTTGCACATTTTTACGCTTTGCATAAAATGAATATCAGTTATTATGGTGGAACTTCCACTATCGTTCCGTTACCATTAAATGTCTTTATCAAAATGGTTGAGGACTCACATAACGCAAGCTATGTTCCCGAACCAAAACATATTCAGCGATTTTTTGAACGCTCCAATGAATTGGCAAATTCTACTAATAATGAACTTGATTGGTATAAAGGAATAACACAACGAGCATTGAATTGGCTGACGGAATAAAGCAGAATGCTGACCAAAATATTGCTAAAAGTGAAACAGGGTATCGTTAACATAACTGGCTTCTCTTTTAAGCATTTTATTAAATAACCTATATATTTAACCACACCATATAATCAATTAGCTACAATGAAATTATTTAAAACCTCTGCCGACATTATTCTCCAGCGCAATGAAGAACATTTTTTATTGAACGAAGATTTTGATGCACTCATAAACCGTGATGATTTATTTGAATACCTGTCATCGGTTTCATCAGGAAAAGCTACCGTTAACTGGAATGAAATAAAAATATTAGCTCCCATAAGCAAACAGGAAGTGTGGGCTGCAGGCGTTACGTATTTACGCAGCCGCGATGCAAGAATGGAAGAAAGCAAAGATGCAGGCGGTGCAGATTTTTACAGCAAGGTATATAATGCCGAACGGCCGGAATTATTTTTTAAAGCTTTGCCGCACAGTGTTTCAGCGCCGGGCGAAGAAGTGTTTATTCGTAAAGATTCCAAATGGAATGTACCCGAACCTGAATGCACTTTATTCATTAATTCCAAAGGAAAAATTGTTGCTTATACCGTTGGTAACGATATGAGCTCCAGGGATATTGAAGGTGAAAATCCCTTGTACCTGCCACAGGCAAAATTGTATTACCGCAGCGCCGCGCTTGGCCCTTGTTTATATATTCCCGAAAAGGAAATTTCATTGGATACAACTATCAATTTAAGTATAAAAAGAGGGGATGAAATTGTGTTTGAAGGCTCCATCCAGTTAAACCGCATGAAAAGAAATTTTACAGAGCTTGCTGAATATTTATACCGTGAAAACATTTTTGAACACGGTTGCTTTTTAATGACTGGCACGGGCATCATTCCGCCAAACGAATTTACGTTACAATCCGGCGACGAAGTTTCAATTGGTATTGAAAACATTGGTGTGCTGGTGAATGTGGTGGCTTACAGGATGTAAAACTTCTTTTTCAATCCCTCTCCATCAATGGAGAGGGATATCTTTATTCAAACTATCATTACATCCCGTGAACATGGATTTTTAAAGAGCTGTAGGCCAGTTGGAAATTAAGGCATTAATTCGCCTTTGGAAGATAGGGGCTCAATCCATGCGCCGTAATCTTTAATAAGATTGATCAGTTCATCAACCGCTACATTGCTGTCAACATTACGTTTAATAACTTCTTTACCTTTGTATAAAGTTATTTTACCAACGCCGCTGCCCACATAACCAAAATCGGCATCAGCCATTTCGCCGGGGCCGTTTACAATACAGCCCATAATGGCAATTTTTACGCCTTTTAAATGATTGGTTACCGCACGGATTTTGGCCGTGGTTTCCTGCAGTTCAAACAATGTTCTTCCACAACTCGGGCAACTGATGTATTCGGTTTTTGAAATGCGGGTGCGTGTTGCCTGCAATACGGAAAATGATGTTGTATTGAGGAATTGATGATTGTTGGCAACAGCAATATAATTACGGCCGCTTACACGTGTGTTACTCATTTTCTGAGGGTCATTCATCAGCCATATGCCATCGCCAAAGCCATCGAGCAGTAAAGCACCGGCTTCTGCCGAAAATTCAATAAGCTGTTCATCCACCGAAGCGCAATGGCTTTCCACGCAAATAATAACAGGTGCTTTTATGTTGCGTTCCACCAGCTCGATCATGTTGCGGCGCACATCGGCCATACTATGTTTATTGGATGAATAAAGGCATAATACTGCTGTTACATCCGTAGCAACCTGGTCGAAAATCCTTTCCTTTATTTCCTTGTCAATTGCATGAACATCTATTGCAATAAAATTTTGCCTGGACGATTTTTCCGGTATATCAAGATAATCGACGCCTTCAAATAATGGAAAAACGGATTCCCCCCAGCTTTCTCCAAAGGCGGGAGAATTTTTAGCCTCTATCCACGTTTTAGCGTTGCAGATAATTTTTAATGTTCCGGGCAAATGAAAGTCGAGTGTTTTATTGGCAGTATAAATATAATCTGCTGCAGAATCGCCAATATTCCACTTGTCCGTTGCCGCATCGTAACTATAACCAATGGCTTTTAAATCTGCCGCATTAATTTTTTCTTTCTGCATAAAATCGGCCACCACCACGGGTACCAATGTGCCGCCAATATTATTTACTTCATGTGTAATCCTGCGTTTGTATTCAAAAGGATTGTAGGGTAATGTTAACCGCTGAGGGCTAACCGATGAGCTTTCATCCGTTGATGGTTGACGGTTGACGGTTGACTTAATTTTCTGCAGCAAATCTGCTATGGGTGAATGATGCTCCCGGTTTTCATAACGCTTCACTAAATCTTTACAAACCGGTATTTCAAATTCAGGGTCTTCGGTAAGCGATACACGTATGGTATCGCCCAAACCATCTTCCATTAAAGTACCAATGCCCACAGCACTTTTTATCCGGCCATCTTCGCCATCGCCTGCTTCGGTAACGCCAAGGTGCAAAGGATATATTTCTCCAAATTCTTCAAACATGGTATTAACCAGTAAACGGTAAGCCTGCACCATTACAAGTGTGTTACTGGCCTTCATGCTCAATACAATATTGTGGTAGCTTTCATTTCTTGCTATACGCAAAAACTCCATGGCGCTTTCCACCATGCCCATCGGCGTATCGCCGTAACGGCTCATAATCCTGTCGCTCAAAGAACCATGATTGGTGCCAATGCGCATGGCCGTTCCATATTCTTTACAGATTTTAACCAGCGGCGTAAAGCGGTCGCGTATGCGGTCTATTTCTTCTGCATATTCCGCATCGGTGTATTCAATTTGTTCAAACTTTTTCTTATCAACATAATTGCCTGGGTTCACCCTTACTTTCTCTACAATGCGGGCGGCAATTTCTGCCGCATTGGGTGTGAAATGAATATCGGCCACCAGTGGTGTGGTATAGCCACGTTTGTGCAGCTCATTTTTTATGTGGAGTAGATTTTCCGCATCTTTTTTTGAAGGCGCTGTAATACGCACCAGTTCTGCGCCGGCTTCAATACAACGGATGGTTTGCTCAACCGTGGCAATTGTATCCATCGTATCGGTAGTCGTCATGGTTTGCACACGCACCGGATGAAGGTTGCCCAATAAAAGAGACCCAATCTTTACCTCACGGGTTTTTAAACGGCCGTATGCCGTAAGCGAATTGCAATATAGCTGCATAGGCTGCAAATTTATGCAATAGGCAGGTGACGGGTTATTTTTTCGGGATTGGGATAAAATTTAACGTTAAGCAATACAGTTGCTGTTAATGACCGTGTTTTTTATAAGCGGGAAACTTCCGTAGTTTCGTTCAAAACCGATTAATATGCTTAAACACCTAACTGCAGCAGCTTTGCTGCTCTTATTCATCAGTTGCAATCAGCCGGAACAAAAATCCCGCATGCCAAAACAATACACTATTCAGCAGCTATATAATAACCTTTCTGTTGGAGCGGCAGGTTTTAACAGCGATGAAAGCAAAGTGCTTATAAACAATAACAGCACCGGCATTTATAATATATATGAACTGAACATTGCAGATACGGCAGTAAAGCCTTTAACAACATCTGCCAAAGAATCTTTTTTTGCGATTGATTATTTGCCCGGAACTGAAAAGTTTATTTACTCGGCAGACCAGGGCGGTAATGAAAACTCGCATCTTTATCTCAAAAGCAAAACCGACACCGGTGCAACAGATATTACGCCCTGGGCCGGCAGCGCTAATAATTTTTATGGCTGGAGCGATGATAAAACAGCGCTGTATATCACCAGCAACCAGCGCAATCCGCAGGTGTTTGATTTGTGGAAGATTGATACGGCCACCTGGAAAGCCAGCCTGCTTTATGAAAATGATTCTGCCTATGATATAGCAGGCATTAGCAAAAGTGAAAAATATATTGGGCTGAATAAAAGCATTACCACCGATAAAAATGAACTATATCTCTACGACCGGGACACAAAAACAAGCAAACGCCTGAGTAATGGTCATGAAGCTAACTGGGGTTTGCAGGCCATGGAAAAGAATGACAGCATTTTATATTACACCACAAACGATGGTAATGAATTCAGTTATCTTGTAAAGTATAATATTAACAGCGGCAAGGCTGATAAAATTTATGAAGACAAATGGGATGTGGCAGGCATGAGCTTAAGCGACCATGAAAAATACCATACCATTTTTATAAACGATGATGGTAAAAACAAGGTATTGCTGTTTGATCATGCTTCCGGTAAAGAAATTTCATTTCCTGAAATTAAAGATGGCGATGTACAAGGCATTATCATATCGCCATCAGAAAAAAACTTATTGCTGTCTGTGGGCAGCAGTACCAGCCCTGGTAATCTTTATGCTTACAATATTCAAGGTAAAAAGTTAAAGCAGCTTACATCAACCTTAAACAAAGAAATAGATGAAAATGATTTGGTAAAGGCAGAAGTGGTGCGTTTTAAATCTTTTGATGGCAAAGAAATTCCGGCCATTTATTATAAACCGTTGCAGGCAAGCGCTGGTAATAAAGTGGGCGCCCTGGTTTGGGTGCATGGCGGACCCGGCGGTCAAAGCCGTATTGGTTTCAGTAATGCCATTCAATACCTCGTTAATCATGGCTATGCAGTGCTCGCCGTAAATAATCGCGGCAGCAGTGGTTATGGAAAAACATTTTATAAAATGGATAATAAAGATCATGGCAATGCTGATCTTAAAGACTGTGTATGGGGCAAGAAATGGCTGGCTGAACAGGACTATATTGATAGCAACGCCATTGGAATTTATGGCGGCAGTTATGGCGGCTGTATGGTGCTGAACGCAATCTGCAGTTACCCCGATGAATTTAAGGTTGGTGTTGACTTATTTGGTGTTGCCAACTGGCTGCGCACTTTACGCAGCATACCGCCTTATTGGGAATCGTTCCGCAAAGCTTTATATGAAGAAATGGGCGATCCCAATACAAGCGACAGTATTCATTTGAAAGAAGCATCACCTTTATACAATTATCAGAAAATAACAAAGCCTTTAATTGTATTCCAGGGCTTGAATGACGTGCGAGTCTTGCCTGTTGAAAGTGATGAAATTGTTGAAGGTGTAAAGAAAAACGGCGTGCCGGTTGAGTATGTAACTTATCCGGATGAAGGACATGGTTTTGTAAAGAAAGAAAACCAGATTACAACATCAGAAAAAACACTGGCCTTCCTTGATAAATATTTAAAACCGCCAACAACCGCAAAGTAATAAGAGGATATTGAAAACAGTTTTCAGGAGAGGCTGCCCTATTACAAACGGGCGGCTTCTTTTTTTATATCAGCTTACAATTTTCATTCATAAAATAACGAATACGCCTTAATGCAATCAATTTAATTAATAAATTTACCCGCACGAACACGATATCCAAAGTAAATGAAAAATCAAACTTCAGCTAACACATCTGTTGTTTTATATATTGGCATAAAAACAAACTGCATCTTTAATAAATCAACCAAACTCTAATGATAACAGTTGCTGTTGCAGACGACCATACTTTATTTAAATCGGGCATTATTGAGTTAATACAATCGCAGCCGGATATGGAAGTGTTGTTTGATGCTTCCAACGGCAAAGAATTTATTGACCGCCTGGCTGAAAACAAGGGAATTGATATAGCTGTTATAGATATTGAAATGCCGGTGATGAATGGTTTTGATCTTACCAGTTACCTGCATGAAAATTATCCTGCTATAAAAATAATTGTATTATCTGCGTATTCGCAGGAACGCTTTGTAGTAAAGCTGATAGAATGCGGCGCTGCCGGTTTTCTATCGAAGAATTGCCAGCCTAAAGAATTGTTTGATGCCATAAGGCAAACCAATGACTGCGGGTTTTATCTTACACCGGATGCATTTAAAGTAATGCAGCGGGCGAGAACAATATCCAAAAACTATAAAAACACCAACAATATCCACATAGACTTAACCGCCCGTGAACTGGAGGTGCTTAAATTAATATGCAGGGAAATGACGAATCATGAAATTGCAGACGAGCTTTGCGTAAGTGTGCGCACCATAGAAGGCCACCGCAATAACCTCATTTTAAAAACGGGCAGCCGCAATACGGCGGGCCTTGTTCTGTTTGCGGTTCGTTATAATATTATCGACGCACTTTCCTGAAAGCACGTAGAAATACGTGTTTTTAAAAACCCGTTTTCTTACGCTTGTAACCGCTTTAAAAGCAGGTTTATTTTGTGGCATTAATCATTCTGAAAAACGTAATTCTATGCCACTGAAAACCTGGGTAACAAAATCCCGGAAGCCATTTAGTTGTTTTTATTATTATAACACCATGAGCCGCAATTTCGTGCGTATACGGCTGGAACTGGGCAGGAAGGGTTTATATCCTAACCCTGGCATTTCTGCCAGATTAAACAGGTTTATCGGCTTTGTGGATGATATAAGCGCATTCGACTTTGAAGATTTTAACCGCTGGACGGTAAACCATAAAAATGAAATTGTTTATTGCACGGGCAATGATTTTATAACCTTGTCCAAAGAACCTGCTGAAGGTAAAAGGGCTATTGATTTTTCTTTAGCCATTGATGAGCTGCATCCAACATTTATTCATTTGGGCAATACAGTTGCAAAAGCGCCGGGCATGCTTCCTGTAAACAGTAAGGGAAAAGAGATTACCGATGAAATGCTTGTTGCCATTGCAGAGAGCCAGTTGGGCGAATATACCAGCATTTCCCTATGCACCCCTGCTGCGGATGAATGTGAACTGGCAGATGCCATTTTTAAATTGTACCGCCACATCAATTTCATACTGCAGAACTAATACTGAGTTATTATTTATTCATTTATAAAACCCCGAATTATGTCAGTTTTAAAAAATGCCATTAATGCACTGGACCCGGCGCCAGACAAAAAAACAGAACTTACATTAGCACTATCACTGCTTTCTGAATTATGCGAACAAAAAGTAAGAGAGTTTTCTTCGGCTATTGAAAATGAACTTCGTGTTGCCGGCACTGTGGAAAGTAAAACTGTTCCTGTAACAGAAATTCTTGCAAGGCACAAAGAGTACCGGGCCTATGTGAGAAGCGATGCCGGTAAAATAGCAACCGAGGTGTCTTCTGCCATAAAGAAATTTATATCCGGCGGCACAGACGACATTATTGACGGCATTGCAAGCCTTGTTACCACAGGAATTGAGGCGATCATTGGTGCCGGTTCCGGCGTTCAGCAGGAAATGAGTTCTTACTACATTGTAGTGCAGGATTATGGTATAGCACGATATGATGTTCGTGTGTGGGTACGCCAGATTGAGGCCACCGGCATTACCACTCAAATTGAAACGGCGCTTGCCAGCGTAGCATTTAAGTCAAGTGTAGATATTTCCAAACTTACTTTCAACACTTTTCTTATTGCTTATGGCTCCCAATTGCAGGCAATGAATTTTCCTAAAGACAAACAGACCGAATACCTCGACTACGCCATAGCCATCTATAATAAGTTGCGTGGCGAAACATCTGCAGGTTCAATTACCAATAATACAACCAGCCAGGCTTTAATGGCCACGCCATCATCCAGCCTTTATTTTAAGTTACCTGCTCAATTTTATGGCAGCTTATGGGATTAAAATAGCACAACCTGAATTTGGTTCAGGTAAATAATCAACATTTTAACTTATGACAGCGATAAAATACGCAGGCATATGTGCCTGAAACAAAATGAGCGAATGCTATATCTGGAAACAGGAAAGCCGGTTGATCACCGGCTTTTTGTGTTATATAAAAAATTCCTTCTGCAATTTATCTGTTTGTTAATGAACTAAGTTGTTTACCCAACTCCTGTAATGTGCTTCGCAAATTTCCTGTCGCTATGTTATTAAGCTGTAATTGCTGTAATGCTTGCTGAAGATTTTCAACGGTTGAAGCAGCCTCCGGATAAGCAGTTAAAAGATCAATAGCATTTTGCAGGTACGCCATGGCATACACTCCCAATTTAAAACTTACCGGCGGATCAAGCAGGTATTGTTTTATTTCAGTGATCTTTTTCAGGTCCTCGTTCTTCATTTTCATCTTCATCTTACAAAGATACTTAAGCAGGCAACTAAATTATTATGCAGGGCCGCTGCTTAAAATAGTCCCGCCTTTAAC
This sequence comes from Parafilimonas sp., assembly GCF_051953455.1. NCBI lineage: Bacteria > Pseudomonadati > Bacteroidota > Chitinophagia > Chitinophagales > Chitinophagaceae > Parafilimonas > Parafilimonas sp. The sequence goes on from NZ_JBQCIT010000010.1 coordinate 83,750, forward strand.
CCGGTCAATATTATTTTATTGTTATCATTGCCAAAATTATTTGCTTGAAACTGTCTTTAATTTATAAAACGCCAGTAATCTTTTTATGCTTGTTTGTTTGCAATTCTTTATTTGCGCAGAACAATGTTTTAGGCGGCTGGAATATTTTTAACTACAATTATTTTTTCAACAAGAAAGTGTTTCTGTATGGCGAAGTGCAGGCACGCAGCCAACATATTGCCGCTGATTTTTTTTATCATGAACTAAAGTTTGGCGGCGGGTATTACATTAACGACAGAACTTCTGTATTTCTTGGTTTCGGCAACTATGAAACCTATACTTTTCCCGGTGATTTTAAAAAACCGGTTACGGCAAATGAATACAGGATATGGCAGCAGTTTATAACGGTGAATTATGTGGACCGTGTTAGATTTGAACACCGCTACCGCACAGAAGAACGCTGGGTTAATAATGATTTTTCCATGCGTTTCCGGTACCGGTTGTTTACATTCATTCCGCTTAACCATAAAACACTTGAGGCCAATACGGTTTATATACCGTTATATGATGAAGTGTTTTTTACCAATCGATCACCTTACTTTCTGCGTAACCGGGTATTTGGCGGTATTGGTTACCAGTTCACAAAATACATTTCGCTGCACGCCGGTTTTATACGCCAGTTTGATTACCGCAAAAGTGATGATGGCAGCGGCAAAAATTATATGCAGGTGCAAATGATCATTAATGGCGGGCATCCCGGCAAAGAGCCCAGGCATTCGAGCAGTGATTAATTGTTTTACCAGTCTTTGTCGGGTTGTGCGGTGCTGTTTTTATCCTGTAGTTTTTGCTGTAACTGTTTTTCCTGGTTACGCAGCTCATTAAACTTCTGCTGCATCATATCTTTATTCAACGGTTTTTGTTTTTGCTGTTGCTGGTGTTGATTTTGTTGTTGCTGGTTCTTTGGCTTGCTTTGTTGTTGCTGTTGTTTTAATTCATTTAATGCCTTCTGAAGATTTTCCCTTGCATCATCATCATCGGGGTTGCCCTTTAATGATTCCTTAAAAGCATTAATGGCTTTTACTAAATCTTTTCCTTTTAAATAAGCCAGCGCCTTATTATAATTGGCATCAGACCTCAATGAACTCAGTGGTGCGTCTTTCACTACTTCATCATAATTTTTATTGGCTTCACTCAATTCATTTTGCCTTTGCAATGCATTGGCAAGATTAAAGCGCGCCGTATTATTAGCCGGATCTTTCCGCAATGCGTTTTTAAAGGCTTCAATAGCTGTTTTATAATCGCCTTTGCGGTAAGCCTCGTTGCCTTTGCTTATTTCGCTGTTGGTGGGTTGCGCCATAATACCCGCACTGAAACACATTATTAATATGGTAAAAAAATATTTCAGTTTGTTTGTATTTTTCTTTTTGTTTCAGGAATAAAAATTTCTGCTGTTAACAGCAGCAAAGCTATCAATACAAAGATACCATACAATG